>NZ_CP076544.1:2400000-2734271 GCF_018885305.1 Curtobacterium sp. L6-1 | reverse complement strand
GACGAGACCGCCCCCACCGAGACCGCGATCGCCGACGCCGCCGCCCTGGTCGAACAGGAGACCAGCGAGCAGCGACAGGTACGCCTCGACAAGCGTGCGCGGCTGCTCGAGTCCGGTGTCGAGGCCTACCCGGCCGAGCTGCCCCTCACGACGACGATCCCCGCGGTCCGCGAGCAGTACGCCGACCTCGAGACCGGCCAGGAGACCGAGGACGTCGTCGGTGTCGCCGGTCGCATCGTGTTCTCCCGCAACACCGGCAAGCTCTGCTTCGCCACGCTGCAGTCCGGCGACGGGGCCCGCGTCCAGGCGATGGTCTCGCTGGCCGAGGTCGGCGACGAGTCGCTGGCCCGCTGGAAGGAGTTCGTCGACCTCGGCGACCACGTGTTCGTGCACGGACGGGTGATCTCCTCCCGCCGCGGCGAGCTGAGCATCATGGTCGACGAGTGGGCGATCGCGGCCAAGGCGATCCTGCCGCTGCCGAACCTGCACAACGAGCTCAACGAGGAGACCCGCGTCCGCCAGCGGTACCTCGACCTCATCGTCCGCGACGACGCCCGTCGGACCGTCCGTGCCCGCGCCGCCGTGATGGCCTCGCTCCGGGCGACCTTCGCCGCGCACGAGTACCTCGAGGTCGAGACCCCGATGCTGCAGACCCAGCACGGTGGCGCCTCGGCCCGGCCGTTCGTCACGCACTCGAACGCCTTCGACACGGAGCTGTTCCTCCGCATCGCACCCGAGCTGTTCCTCAAGCGCGCCGTCGTCGGCGGCATCGACCGGGTGTTCGAGATCAACCGGAACTTCCGCAACGAGGGCGCCGACTCGTCGCACTCGCCCGAGTTCGCGATGGTCGAGGCGTACCAGGCGTACGGCAACTACGAGCAGATGGCCGACCTGACGCAGGAACTCGTGCAGAACGCCACGCGCGCGGTCACCGGCGGATCGCTGGTCGTCACGCTGCCCGACGGCTCGGAGTACGACCTCGGGGGCGAGTGGGCCCGGATGGACATGTACGGGTCCCTGTCCGAGGCCGCCGGTCGCGAGATCACGCCCGAGACGCCGCTGTCCGAGCTGCAGGCGCTCGCCGCGGCCGAGGGCGTCGAGGTCGCGCACGCCACGCACGGCAAGTACGTCGAGGAGCTCTGGGAGCACTTCAACGGCGACCGGCTGCACGCCCCGACCTTCGTCATGAACTTCCCGGTGGACACCTCGCCGCTCACCCGGCAGCACCGCACCCGTCCGGGCGTCGTCGAGAAGTGGGACCTGTACGTCCGCGGCTTCGAGCTCGGCACCGCGTACTCGGAGCTCGTCGACCCGGTCGTGCAGCGCGAACGCTTCGTCGAGCAGGCACGGCTCGCCGCCAACGGCGACCCCGAGGCGATGCGCGTCGACGAGGACTTCCTCCGCGCGCTCGAGCACGCGATGCCGCCGTCGGGTGGCATGGGCATGGGCATCGACCGCCTGCTCATGGCGATCACGGGCCTGGGCATCCGCGAGACGATCCTGTTCCCGCTCGTCAAGTAGCGCAGCCGGGCCCCGGGCGGGGCGAGGTACGATGATCGCGTGCCGAATGGACTCGTGAGTGGGATCGTCTTCGCCCTGACCCCGACCGTCCTGCTCGGGCTGATCTTCTGGTTCATCATGCGCGCGATCATCCGTGCCGACCGGAGCGAGCGCACCGCCTACGCGAAGATCGAGGCCGAGGAGCGCGCCCGCTTCGAGCGCGAGCGCGGCGTCACCACCTCAGCCCCCACGAGCGCCGAGTAACCCGGGCCCGTCCGGTGACCCGGGCCCGTCCGGTGACCCGGGCCCGTCCGGGCCACACCTGCGCACGACCGGTCCCGCCACCGGTCCGTGGTGTGCCGGTCACCCCGCGTTCACGCCGTCGTCGCACCCCGGTGTGAGCATCGTCGGCATGTCCATCCTGCATCCCTCCGCATCACGCAGCCTCGTCGGCGACATCGAGAGCGAGTACGACGAGTTCGACCGCGACGCCGACCTCGAGGTCTCCAAGGCCAGGGACGGGTGGCTCGAACCGTCCTGGTGACACCACCGCGGCATCCTCAACGGGGTACGTCGGCCGGATCGCACGATCCGGCACGACGTACCCCGTTCCACTTGTCCGGATGACGTTGCACCCCGGGGTACACGGACCCTGATCGGGGTGCACAGCGACTCACACCCGTGTGATTCCCGGCCGATCCGCGCTGTGACGGCGATCAGGAGCACGCTGCCGCGCCCCGACCCGCGCCCCGGCCGCCTGTCCCCCGATGACGAAGCACGGAGAAGGCTGGGAATCGATCCAGCGGGTTTGTGGGGTACACCCCCGGCCCGCCAAACTCGGTCTCAGCCCACGAAGGACCATCACCGTCACAGGCAGGGAGAGTCACCATGGCGATCGCAACGGCCGCACCCAGCACCACCTCGCGCCGCACCAAGAAGGCAGCGACCAAGACCACCTCCGCCGAGGCCACCACGCTCGACACCGTCGCCGAGGTCGAGGCGGACGAGCAGCTCGCCGGCGTCCGCGGAGCCTCCGTCGACCAGGTCGGCGACTACCTCCGCCACATCGGCCGCCTCGCGCTCCTCACCGCCGAGGAAGAGGCGGACATCGCCCGTCGCATCGAGGTCGGCCTGTTCGCCGAGGAGAAGCTCCACACCGAGCCGGGCCTCGAGAAGTCCCTCGAGCGCGAACTGCGCTGGCTGGTCCGCGACGGTGAGCGCGCCAAGGAGCGCATGATCACCTCGAACCTCCGCCTCGTCGTGAGCATCGCCAAGCGCTACTCGCAGCGCGGGCTGCCGTTCATGGACGTCATCCAGGAGGGGAACCTCGGCCTGGTCCGTGCGGTCGAGAAGTTCGACTTCACGCAGGGCTACAAGTTCTCCACCTACGCCACCTGGTGGATCCGCCAGGCGATCTCGCGTGGTCTCGCCGACAAGGCGCGCACGATCCGCATCCCGGTGCACACCGTCGAGCTGATCAACAAGATCTCGCGCACCGAGCGTGACCTCACCGTCGACCTCGGCCGTGCGCCGATGCCGGAGGAAGTGGCCGCCGAGCTGAGCATGAGCGTCGAGGAACTCGTCGACCTCAAGGGCCGCTCGCACGAGCCCGTCTCGATCCACACGGTGGTCGGCGACTCCGACGACAGCGAACTCGGTGACTTCATCGAGGACGAGGACGCCGCGAGCCCGAACGAGCTCACCGAGACGACGCTCCTGCACCGCGACATCCGCTCCATCGTCGCCGAACTGCCGAGCGACGAGGCCAACGTGATCCGCATGCGCTACGGCCTGGACGACGACAAGCCGATGACGCTCGACGAGATCTCGAAGATCGTGCACACGACCCGTCAGGCCGTGAGCCGTGTCGAGTCGCGCGCCAAGCTGCGTCTGTTCGCCAAGGCGGTCTCGCAGGACATGCAGCTGTACCTGACCGAGTAGGTCAGCGGACTTCGGCCGACCCCGTCAGGGGTCGGCGCGGGGATCCGGGTCGATCCGTGGGAAGACGACCCTGGGGTGATGGGACGAGGCCCGTCCGGTGCGAACCGGGCGGGCCTTCCGTCGTCCCACGGGCCTCCCGTCCGCTCCGGCACGGCCGGGCCGGGAGGCGCGGACCGCGTCAGTCCTCGGTCTCGCGGTGGAGCTTCTGCCGCAGGTCGTGCGGGATCAGCTCGATGAGCTGGTCGGGACGCAGGGGCAGGTCGAGGAGGCCGAGCTTGAGTCGCCCGGTGCGTCCGTGCCGCTCGGCGTCGAGCCGGACCACGCTGCCGGCGTCCTTCCGCAGGCGGACCTCGAGCTGGGCTCCGGTCGCGACCTCGCCCACGACGAGCCCGTCGACCTCGAGGGCGGCACTGCGGGTGCCCTCGGCGATGTCGAAGCGGTAGCGCTCCCGGGCGGCGAGCACGACGGAGCGGTCGATGCCGGCCATCGGGGCGACCGGGGTCACGACGGACCCGGAGAGCGCGGGGGAGAGGACGGGGCCGCCCGCGGCGTAGTTGTAGGCGGTGGAGCCCGCGGGGGTGGCGGCCACGATCGCGTCGGCCCGGTAGTAGCCGTAGCCGAGCCCGCCCACGCTGAGGTCGGCGGACACCTGGCCCGCTCCCGGACGACGGACGATCGTGATGTCGTTGAACGCCAGGTAGTCGGTCCGCGCGCCACCCCAGGACAGACGGGCCTCGAGGGCGTGGTGCGGCTCGAGCTGGTACTCGCCCGCCGACAGCCGTTCGAGCGCGGCCTCGAGCTCCGGCGGTTCGATCTCCACCAGGAAGCCGACGTTGCCGTAGTTGACCCCGAGCACCGGGACCGGGCGCCGGGCGACGAGGCGCATCGCCCCGAGCATGGTGCCGTCCCCGCCCAGGGCCACGACGAGGTCCACCCGGTCGGTGAACTCGTCGTCGTCGACCACGTCGATGTCGCTCCGGAGCCGGGCTGCGTCGATCCGTCGGGCCATCAGCCGCCCGGCGCCGGACGCGTTCCAGCGGTCCAGGATGTCGACGGACTCCTGCACGTTCTTCGAGGGGTGGACGACGAGGCCGACGACGGGCTGCTCCATGCTGCGGATCGTACCCGGCGGGGTCGGGAACCGTCGGGTGGGGGCTGCCTGCCGCAGCCGGGGCGGGCCTCCCGGACGGTCGTGGTGCGCCGTGCGCACCGAGGTCACGCCCACGGCGAACAGGGGCAGCCCTGACGGGGAGCGCTGGTTAGTCTCGATGTACGTGACCGGACTCACACGAGTCCGGCTGTCGGCCCCCGATCCAACGGGGCCAAGGGAGAGCACATGTTCGAGAGATTCACCGACCGGGCCCGTCGTGTTGTCGTCCTCGCTCAAGAAGAAGCGAAGATGCTCAACCACAACTACATCGGTACGGAGCACATCCTCCTCGGCCTCATCCACGAGGGCGAGGGCGTCGCCGCCAAGGCGCTGGAGTCGCTCGGTATCTCCCTCGATGCCGTCCGCGAGCAGGTGCAGGACATCATCGGGCAGGGCCAGCAGCAGCCGACCGGGCACATCCCGTTCACGCCGCGCGCCAAGAAGGTCCTCGAGCTGTCCCTGCGCGAAGCGCTGCAGCTCGGCCACAACTACATCGGGACCGAGCACATCCTGCTCGGCCTCATCCGCGAGGGCGAGGGTGTCGCAGCCCAGGTCCTCGTCAAGCTCGGCGCCGACCTGAACCGGGTCCGTCAGCAGGTCATCCAGCTCCTGTCCGGCTACCAGGGCAAGGAAGCGGTCGCCGTCGGCGGCGAGCAGCAGCAGAATGCCCAGCAGGGTTCGCAGGTCCTCGACCAGTTCGGTCGGAACCTCACCCAGGCTGCGCGCGACGGCAAGCTCGACCCCGTCATCGGGCGCGAGAAGGAGATGGAGCGGGTCATGCAGATCCTCTCCCGCCGCTCCAAGAACAACCCCGTCCTGATCGGTGAGCCCGGCGTGGGCAAGACCGCCGTCGTCGAGGGCCTCGCCCAGGCGATCGTCAAGGGCGACGTGCCCGAGACGCTGAAGGACAAGCAGCTCTACTCCCTCGACCTCGGGTCGCTCATCGCCGGGTCCCGCTACCGCGGTGACTTCGAGGAGCGCCTCAAGAAGGTCACGAAGGAGATCCGCACCCGCGGCGACATCATCGTCTTCATCGACGAGATCCACACGCTCGTCGGTGCCGGCGCTGCCGAGGGTGCGATCGACGCGGCCTCCATCCTCAAGCCGCTCCTCGCCCGCGGTGAGCTCCAGACCATCGGTGCCACCACGCTCGACGAGTACCGCAAGCACTTCGAGAAGGACGCCGCACTCGAGCGCCGCTTCCAGTCGGTGCAGGTCAACGAGCCGTCGCTGCCGCACACCATCAACATCCTCAAGGGCCTCCGCGACAAGTACGAGGCGTTCCACAAGGTGTCCATCACCGACGGGGCGATCGTCTCCGCGGCGAACCTGGCGGACCGCTACGTGCAGGACCGCTTCCTGCCGGACAAGGCCATCGACCTGATCGACGAGGCCGGCGCCCGCCTGCGCCTGTCGATCCTGTCCGCACCGCCGGAGCTCCGCGAGTTCGACGAGAAGATCTCGACGGTCCGCGGTCAGAAGGAAGCGGCCATCGAGGAGCAGGACTTCGAGAAGGCAGCGAGCCTGCGCGACGAGGAGAAGAAGCTCCTCGGCGAGCGTCTCCGCCTCGAGAAGCAGTGGCGTGCCGGTGACGTCGCCGCGTCCGGCACCGTCGACGAGGGCATCATCGCCGAGGTCCTGGCGCAGGCCACGGGCATCCCGGTGTTCAAGCTCACCGAGGAGGAGACCTCGCGTCTCGTCTTCATGGAGAAGGCCCTGCACCAGCGCGTCATCGGTCAGGAGGAGGCCATCTCGGCACTCTCCAAGACCATCCGCCGCACCCGTGCCGGCCTGAAGGACCCGAACCGTCCCTCGGGCTCGTTCATCTTCGCCGGCCCCACGGGCGTCGGCAAGACCGAGCTCGCCAAGGCGCTCGCGGAGTTCCTGTTCGACGACGAGGGTGCACTGATCTCCCTCGACATGTCGGAGTTCGGCGAGAAGCACACCGTCTCGCGCCTGTTCGGTGCCCCTCCCGGGTTCGTCGGGTTCGAGGAGGGCGGACAGCTCACCGAGAAGGTGCGCCGCAAGCCGTTCTCCGTGGTCCTGTTCGACGAGATCGAGAAGGCCCACCCGGACATCTTCAACTCGCTGCTGCAGGTCCTCGAAGAGGGTCGTCTGACCGATGGTCAGGGCCGCGTGGTCGACTTCAAGAACACCGTCATCATCATGACCACGAACCTCGGTTCGCAGGGCATCGCGGGTGGCCCGGTGGGCTTCCAGGTCGAGGGTGACTCGGCCGTCGGCTACGACCGCATGCGCTCGAAGGTGAACGAGGAGCTCAAGAAGCACTTCAAGCCCGAGTTCCTCAACCGTGTCGACGACACGATCGTGTTCCCGCAGCTCTCGCAGTCCGAGCTGCTGCAGATCGTGGACCTGTTCGTGAAGCGCCTGGCGGACCGTCTGCTCGACCGCGACATGACCGTCGAGCTGACGCTGCCGGCCAAGGAGCAGCTCATCAAGGTCGGGTTCGACCCGGCACTCGGTGCTCGCCCCCTGCGCCGCGCGATGCAGCACGAGGTCGAGGACCAGCTGTCCGAGCACATCCTGCAGGGTGAGCTCACGGCGGGCGACCACGTGAAGGTCGACTTCCGCGACGGCAAGTTCGACTTCGAGACCGGGCGTCAGCCGGGCCGCGAGGAGGTCCTCGCGGGCGCTCCCTCGCTCGAGAAGGCGCCCGAGGCGCCGACCGGCGAGATCGAGGGCTAGTCAGCCAGCCACACCACGGACGGGAGGCCCGGTACCAGTCGGTACCGGGCCTCCCGTCCGTCGTGTCCGCACCAGGGTGGGCCACGACGTGACGGGAGGCGCGGTGCCAGCCGGCACCGCGCCTCCCGTCAGCGCTGTGGGTGCGTCCTACGCCTGGACGTCTCCGCGCCAGCCGTCGGCCGTGGGGGCCGCCTCGACGCGCTCCTTGTAGTTCTGCAGGTCCTTCTTGACGGCGTGGCCCCCGACGCCGACCGCGGAGCCGAGCTTCTCGAGGATGCCCGAGGGCTGCCAGTCGATCTGCACGGTGACACGGGTCTCGGCGTCCGAGAGCTTGTGGAAGGTCACGACGCCGGCGTGGTCGGTCTCGCCGTCATTGACGGTCCACGCGACACGCTCGTCGGGGTGCTGCTCGGTGATGAGCGCACGGAACGAACGCTCCTGGCCGGCGACCTTGACGGTCCAGTCGGTCGTGGTGTCGTCGACCTGGACGATCTTCTCGACCTCGTCGAGGAACGTGGGGAACTCCTCGAAGCGGGTCCACTGGTCGTAGGCGGCGCGGACGGGGACGTTGACGTCGACGGTCTCGATGATCTGGGGCATGCTTGCTCCTCCTGCTCGTCGTACTGGTGTGCCTCGGACGGTAGGCCCATGTGCCTGAGGGGAGTCCCGGTGGATGTCCCCCGTGACGCCCCGTGACGTCCGGGTCGTAGGCTTGGCCGGATGACTGAGCACGGACGGCACGCCTTCTCCGAACGGGACGAGCACGGGATCCTGGTGCGGCCCGCGCTGGCGTCCGACGTCCCGCACATCCAGCGGCTCATCGCGCCCTACGTCGACCGGCGCATCCTGCTCGGCAAGGAGAACGTCGCGCTGTACGGCTCGATCCAGCAGTTCCGGATCGCCGAGGGACCCGACGGCGTCCCCATCGGCTGCGGCGCCCTCGCGGTGTTCTGGGACGACCTCGCCGAGGTCCGGACCCTGGCGCTCGACCAGGACTGGATCCACAAGCGCGTCGGGCACCGGATGCTCGAGGCCCTCGAGCACGACGCCCGTGAGCTCGGGGTCGCTCGGATCTTCTGCCTGACGTTCGAGGTCGACTTCTTCACCAAGCACGGGTACCTCGAGATCGGCGAGACCGTCGTGCCGCCCGAGGTGTACGCCGAACTGGTCCGCTCGTCGGACGAAGGGGTCGCGGAGTTCCTCGACCTCGCCCGGGTCAAGCCGAACACCCTCGGCAACACCCGCATGCTGAAGATCCTCTGACGGGTTCCCCCGTGCCCCGGCGGGGGTCCGTCGGCACGGTCGCGCAGCTGTCTAGCCTGTGCGCATGTCGTCGTTGCGCCACCCCGTCGGTCCCGAGCGCCCCACGGTCTACTGGCGCCGCCGGGCGCTCGTGCTCGGCGTGCTCCTGCTCGTCGTGGTGGTCGTCGTGCTCATCGTCGTCGGTCGCGGCAACGGCGCCCCGGCGTCGGACGCCCCCAGCGGCACCCCGACGACCGAGGCCGACGCGCCCGCGGCCGGGAGCGGGACGGCGAGCGGGTCGTCCGGGCCGTCGTCGTCGGCGACCCCGGAGCCCTCAGCCGCTGCACGGGAGGACGGCGCGGCCTGCGACCCGGACCAGATCGTGCTGACGCCGGTCCTCGACAAGAGCGTCTACGCCGCCGGCGAGGACCCGAAGGTCGCCATGTCGATCGAGAACACCGGGTCGAACGCCTGCCACATGGACCTCGGCTCGTCGCAGCAGGTGCTCACGATCACCTCGGGCCAGGAGCAGTACTGGTCGTCGAAGGACTGCCAGACCGGCGGCACGAACCAGGACGTCACGCTCAAGGCCGGTCAGGAGCTCACCACGCCCGCGATCACGTGGGACCGGACCCGCTCGTCGACGACGACCTGCGACGCCGCACGTGCCTCGGTGACGGCCGGGGGCGCGAGCTACCACCTGCAGGTCAGCGTGGGGGAGATCGAGTCGGAGGAGTCGGCGCAGTTCGTGCTGGACTGAGCCGCGCTGGCCGCGCTGGCCGCTGTCGCTGTCGTTCGGTCACGTTGCGACGCCGGGAACAACGAAGCGCCGGGCCGGAGGGAAGTCCCTCCGACCCGGCGCTCACGGGGACCGGTGTCAGCCGATGACGGTGATGTTCTCCGCCTGCGGGCCCTTGCGGCCCTCGGTGATCTCGAATTCGACCTTCTGGTTCTCCTCGAGCGACTTGTAGCCGTTGCCACCGATCGCGGAGAAGTGGGCGAAGACGTCAGCGCTGCCGTCGTCCGGCGCAATGAAGCCGAAGCCCTTTTCGTTGTTGAACCACTTGACAGTTCCAGTTGCCATTTCGGCGTTCCTTACTTTCTTACGTGCGCGGCGAGAGAATTCCACCACCGCGGGTTTCGACGACGTTGCCATCGAGCTTGTGCGGCACCCGGCATCGAGCGGGGTGACGGAGATCAGAGGTTCAGTGCAATCGGTAGGCACTGACCATCGGGCAGGTGAACGGGTCGCGTGCTGCGAGACCGACGCGGTTGAGGTACCGCACGACGATCCCGTAGGAGCGGAAGATCGTGGTCTCCGTGTACGGGACCCCGTGCTGTTCGCAGTGCTCACGCACGAGGGCCTTCGCACGACGCAGGTTGGGCCGCGCCATGCTCGGGAACAGGTGGTGTTCTGCCTGGTGGTTGAGGCCACCGAGCAGGTGGTCCACCCACACGCCACCAGTGATGTTACGGGAAGTCCGGACCTGACGCGAGAAGAAATCGATCTTGGCACCCTCGGCGATGACCGGCATGCCCTTGTGGTTGGGTGCGAACGACCCGCCCATCATGACGCCGAAGACCGCCATCTGGACGCCGAGGAAGGCGAAACCGATGCCCAGCGGCATGACCGCGAAGACGAACCAGGCGAGCAGACCGAAGCGTGCGAGCAGCAGGACGGCCTCGAGTCGGCGCTCCTGGACGGTGCCCTTGGCCGCCTTGCCGGTGACGACCGCGCGGATCGACAGCCAGTGCAGGTTGGCGCCCTCGAGCGTCAGGAGCGGGAAGAACGCCCAGCCCTGCACCATGGCGAGTCGCCGCAGGAACCCGCGGCGCTGCACGGCGTCCTCCTCGATGAACACGACGCCGTCGGGCGCGATGTCCGGGTCCTTGCCGATGGTGTTCGGGTTGCCGTGGTGGCGGTTGTGCTTGTTCATCCACCACGAGTAGGAGAGGCCGACGACGAAGACGCCGATCCAGCGTCCGGCGTGGTCGTTCCACTTGCGTGAGGCGAAGATCTGGCGGTGCGCGGCCTCGTGCGAGAGGAACGCGAACTGCGTGAAGAGGACACCGAGCACGCCGGCCGGGATCAGCTGGAACCAGGAAGCTCCGAGCATGACCGAGACGGCGAGGGTCGCGAGTGTCGCGACCACGAGGGTCGAGAAGACCGCCCAGTAGAACCCGGTGCGGCGTTCGAGCAGACCTTCGACGCGGACGCGCTCGAGCAGGTCCTTGTACGTCGACGTCGGCGTCGGCGCCCCGGGGGTCCGGGGAGTGGTCGGGCGGTAGAGGGTGGGCGATGGTGCCGGCATGGAAGCTGCTTCCCCATCAGGAACAGCCCTTCGGCCGTACAACGAGAGTTCCCGCGATTGCGATTGGTCCGACGGTAGTGGCGTTGTCTGAGTTCTCGCCCCGAGTGTCCGCGCGTCGTGCGTCTCCGGGATGGTCACTGATCAGCACTCGGTTTCCGCGGCGTAGCGTCACCTCCATCGACGAAGGGCTGGGCCATGAAGTACCTCATCTACGGGGTCGCCTCGGTCATGACGAGCGACGAGGCGGCGTACGCCGTGCTCGACTACGCGACGGCGCTCGCGCAGTCGGGACTGGCGGACCGCGTGGACGTGCCGTCCGTCGACGACTACGGCATGGCCGCCACGTCGAGTTTCATCCTCGCGCCGGCGATCGGCGTCCTGGTGCAGTCCGCCCCGGACGACGAACTCGGCCCCGAGACCACCCGGTTCGCGGCGGAGATCCGGATGCGCACGCACGCCGTGCAGGCCGGACGCGTGCACTGAGCACCCGTGTTCTCCGGCGGCCCCACTCGTCGCGTCTGACCCGGCGTGCCCGTTCGGCTGCTTGACTAGGGGCGATGGCACAGAAGGAACAGCGCTTCCGCAGCGAACAGCTCGAGGAAGCCCTCGCGAAGCAGGACGTCGCCGCGGTGGCGTACGCCCTCCGCAACGACATCGTGATCGTCCCGCGGCTCGTCACTGGCGGGAAGGACATGCAGGTCCGGGTCTTCGGTCGGGAGGGCTCCGACCGGCGCATCCTCCTGCTGTTCTCGTCGGCCGACGCCTACACCGCGATGGTGCCGGGCGAGAAGCTCCGGCAGGTCATGGTCTACGACGCCGCCCGGCTCGAGGAGTTCCTCGCCGCGCACCTCGACTCACTCGAGGGCGTCTTCTTCGACATCGCGGGCCCGCACACGATGCAGGCCGAGCCGGCGGACCTGTTGGCGGCGCTGCGCGCCTGACCCGCGGGCACTGCCGGGAGGCACGGTGCGCGTCTCCCTCAGCGCGTCGCGCCCGGCGTGGGCGTCGCCGTCCGCACGGACCGGAGCTCGTCGACGAGGCCCTGGTCCAGCGGGACCTCTGGGGCGACCGTCGCCGTGGATCGTCCGATGACCGTCACGCCGTCGGTCTCGAAGACGTCGACGTCGTCCGCGACCGCGGCCTCGTCCCACCGCACCCAGCCGCGGCGACCGTCGTCGGTCCTCCCCGGGACGAGGTCGGGGTGCCCCGCCGCGTTCTCCACGCCGTAGGTCTCGCCGTGTGCGTTCACGCCCCACTCGGACGTCACCGCGCTCGCGTAGCGGAGGGAGGCCGTCCACCGCGTGCCGGGCGATGCCTCGATGCTGACGGTCGTGGTGCCCGCGGCCGGCAACCGTCCGTCGACGACGCGGAGCGAGCCTCCTTCCCGACAGGAGCGACCGGACCCGCCGTCGCCGACGGTCGGGACGCTGACCATGCCGACGTGGTTCCGGCACCTGATCTCGACGACGACCGCGTCGGCGGAGTCGGGCGCTCGACCGATGTCCACCAGGGCCGGACCGGTGCGTGTCACCGTGGTCATCACGCCGATGGCCGCGGTCGTCGTGGTGCCGGGCAGACCCGCCGCGACGAGTGCTGCGGCACTGGTGGTGACGGCGACCGCGGCGGTGCCGGCGACCGACGCCACCAGGCGGGAACGGCGCTGCCGACGCTGGAGACCGCTGTGCCGCGTCCCGATCGCCGCGAGTTCCGCGCGGATCGCGGCCGCGGTCTCGGGGTGCATGTCGATGCTCATGAGGGGCTGCCTTCGGGGGTCGTCCGGACGGAGGGGGCGAGGTCGTGCAGGTCGGCTCGGAGCCGTCGGCGGAGCCGGTGCAGGCGGACGCGAGCGGCCGACGGCTTCAGACCCACCGCCTCCGCGGCCTGCCAGACGGGCACGTCCTCGACGCCGGTCAGCACCAGCAGGGCCGCGTCGGTCGGGGAGAGCGACCGGACGGTCGCGCGGAGGCGGTCACGGACCTCCAGGTCCTCCGCGTCGACGGCCGCGGTGTGGTCGTCGCCCCGGGGCAGGTCGGCGAGCAGCCGGCGGTACCGCATCGTCGCGCGGCGGGAGTTCCGGGCGACGCTGACGGTCGTGACGAGGAGCCACGGCGCGACGGAGCCGGCCACCAGGACGACGCTCCGCCGCTTGCGCCAGAGCTCGTAGAAGACGGCGGCGGTGACGTCCTCGGCGTCGTGGGCATCGGCGAGGAGGCTCGTCGCCCGTCGGTGGATGCGGGGCCGGTGTCGGTCGAACAGCTCGGCGAAGGCAGCTCCGTCGTCGCGTTGCGCCCGAGCCCACAGCGGGCCGTCGTCCGGTTCGTCGATCACACCCTGGAGTGTCCGGTCGTGCTGCTCGCGTTACACGTGTCAGTGGGAGTGGTCGTCGGGGGCACGGTCAGGCGGGTCGTCGGAGGCCCGACAGGTAGGCGGCGAGCACCCGGTGGGCGTCGAGCGGGGCGACCTCCGCGATCCGGTAGAGCAGGAGCGCGTCGACGAGCCCGACGAGATCGACCGCTGCGCCGTCGGCCTCGTCGACCCCCAGGGCGGTGAGGAGGCGCACTGCGGTCGCGACGAGGGCGGCACGGACCGGGTCGGCGGAGGTCAGTGGAACGCGGAGGTCGTCGTCCGGACGGAGTTCGGTCAGCATCGCCAGGCGGGCTGCCTGCGCGTCCTGCCGGGTGGCGAGCTCCGTCAGGAAGGCGTCCGCAATGTGCGCGGCACCGACGACGTCCAGCACGGGCGGGATCGCCACCCCGTCCAGGTCGTCCGCGAGCCGCTCGGAGATCCGCGCGACCACGAGTGCGGTGAGGTCGCGCCGACCTCGGGCGTAGTACGAGGTCGACCCTGAGGGGACACCTGCTTCGGCATCGACCGCGCGGTGGGTCAGCGCTCGGAGACCGTCTCGAGCGACCAGTCGGAGGCCGGCATCCGCCAGCGCGTCTCGTCGTTGCGCCACGCGACCACTCTAGGTTCCGGGATGCGCTACAGTCCTCTACATCTGTAGAGCCATCGCATGGTGGCACGTGGAGGGGGACGACGTGCGTGTGGCTGTGGTCGGTGGGGGTGTCTCGGGAGCGGCGATCGTCCGAGCGCTGCGTGTGCACGGGTGCGAGGTCGCGCAGCACTCGAGGGCAACCGGGTTCGACGTGCTCCGGGACGACGCGGTCTCGGCGCTCGCCGGAGCAGACGTGGTGGTCGAGGCGACCGGCGTGGCCACCACCAGCAGCAGACGGGCGACCGACTTCTTCACTCGCTCCACCCGTTCGCTCGGAGCGGCAGCAGGCCAGCTCGGAGCGCACCACGTGCTGCTCTCGATCGTCAACTGCACGCATTCCGAGGTGCAGGGGTACGGGTACTTCGCGGGCAAGACCGCTCAGGAACGGCTGGCTCGGCAGATCAGCCCGCGCCTGACGATCGTGCGCTCGACGCAGTGGTTCGAGTTCGCGCGTCAGAACCTGCGGCGGATGGCGGTGGGGCCGTTCGCCCTCGTGCCCGCGATGACGATCGCGCCGATCGCGCTCGACGCGGTCGCCACGGCGCTCGCCGACGTCGCCGTCGCAGGACCCGAGGCGCCAGAGATCGAGCTCGCCGGCCCGGAGACCCTGACGCTGTGGGAGATGACCCAGGCGCTCCCGGAGCGCGGTACCGTCCCCGTGCCGTTGCCCGTTCCGGGTTCCTTGGGACGGGCCTTCCGGCGAGGTGCACTCCTGCCTGCTGCGGACGTGCGCGTCCGAGGCCCGCGCTTCGCGGACTGGCTCGCGAGGGTGGAGGGGACCGCCGACTCCTCGACCCTGGGCTGACGCGGGCCGACGGTCACCCGTCGATGGGCCGACGGGTTCATGGTCCGGAGCGGCTGGCGGGGACCGCCCGGATCGTCGGTCAGAAGGCCGCGTCGAGTTCGCGTTCGCGCACGGACTTGGTCATCGAGAACGCGACGCGGAGTGCTTCGCGCAGGTGTTCGGCGTCCGCGCCGAGCACGGTCGTGAAGCCGAGCCGTCGTGCTTCGCTCGCACGTTGCTTGGCTCCGGTCGCCTGGCGGATCTCGCCGGCGAGGCTGATCTCACCGATGGCCGCCAGGGTGTGCGGGTACGGCCGGTCGCGCGCCGCACTGGCGAGCGCGAGGACGATCGCGAGATCTGCACCCGGTTCGGTGAGCTTCATGCCTCCGACCGTCGAGACGTAGACGTCGGCGTCGGACAGCTTGATGCCGGCGCGTCGTTCGAGCACCGCCAGCAGCATGGCGACACGGGATGCGTCGACGCCGTTCACGACGCGGCGCGGCTGCGGCGCCGAACTCGGGACGACGAGGGCCTGGATCTCGACGGGGAGCGCCCGACGCCCCTCCATCGCGACCGTGATGCACGTGCCGGAGACGGGTGCTCCGTTGCGGGACATGAACAACCCGCTCGGGTCCGGCACCTCGTGGATGCCGTCGCCCGCCATGTCGAAGCAGCCGACCTCGTCCGTCGGGCCGAAGCGGTTCTTCAGTGCTCGGACGAAGCGGAGTGCGGTCTGTCGATCGCCCTCGAAGTGGCAGACCACGTCGACCAGGTGTTCGAGCAGCCGCGGTCCGGCGATCGTGCCGTCCTTCGTGACGTGCCCGACGATGAGGACCGGCAGCGCTGCCTGCTTGGCGACGCGGATGAGCGTGGACGCGACCTCCCGCACCTGGGACGTGCCGCCCGCGATGCCGTCCACCGATGCGGAGGAGATGGTCTGCACCGAGTCGGCGATGAGCAGGTCGGGCTGCACCTGTTCGATCTGGCCGAGGATGACGCCGAGGTCGACTTCGCTCGCGAGGAACAGGTCGTCGTGCATCGCACCGGTCCGCTCTGCGCGCAGGCGGACCTGGTCGACAGACTCCTCGGCGCTGACGTAGAGGACCCGCTTGCCCATCGCGGCAGCGCGGGAGGCGACCTCGAGCAGGAGCGTCGACTTGCCGACACCGGGCTCCCCGCTCAGCAGGACGGCTGCGCCGGGGACGATGCCGCCGCCCAGCACCCGGTCGAACTCGCCGATCCCGGTCTGCCAGCGCTGGAACGATCCGCCACGCGCCTCGGTGATGGGGCGGGCGATGCGGTTGCCCGTGACGGCGACGGACGCGGTGCCGCGGGTGCTGGCCGTGGCGGCCGAGGCATCCTCGACCGTTCCCCACGACTGGCACTCGCCACAGCGGCCGACCCACTTGATGCTGGTCCAGCCGCACTCGGTGCAGCGGAACGTGGACTGGGGGCGGGCCATGGGACGAGGTTAGGCCGCTCCGCCGACATCGGTCGGCTCGCCGTCGGCGTCCCGACCGGGCAGCGGGACGGACCCGGTCATGCGCTTGCGCAGCCGGTCGAACGAAGTCGGTCGGTCCGCCGTGTCGAGGTGTTCCGCTCCCGCGGTGTCCTGCTCGGCCCGTGCGTTCGCGACGTCCCCGGCCTGGCGACCGAGTTCCTCGGCTTCGCGGACCGACAGGTAGCGGCGGATCGCCGCGACCGTGTCGACGCGGGCGTCGATCGCGGGTTCGAAGGCGCTCGCCCAGATCTCGTAGCCACGGTCGTTCGGGTGGAACAGGTCGCCGTAGGTGTTGAAGAAGGTGCGGCGGATCCCGACGCGCTTGGTGATGGCGTGCAAGGGCGCGACCGTCAGGCCGAGCTCGGCAGCGACGCGGTGCACGATCTCGTTCGCCACTGCCACCTTGCGTTCGCTGGTGGGCACGAACATGCACGGCAACTCCGCCACGATCGCGTGGGACGGCACGGCACCGTAGATCTCGCGGATGTTGCGCTCGAACTTGTCCGGGTGGAAGTCGGCGATGTCATTCGCCCCGATCGACACCGTGCAGACGTCCGGGGTGAAGTGCTGCAGCTTGGGGAGCTGGTCCTTCTTCGCACCCCACGTCGTCGAGCCCGACACGCTGAGGTTCACGACGCGGACCGTGGAGCGCGACCGGTGGCGGATGCGTCGGGCGAGCAGGCCCACGTAGCCGCGGCCCGGAGCCGTCGCGCCGACACCCTGGGCCGCTGAGTCGCCGATCGCCAGGTAGGTCAACTGCCCCTCGTGGTGGAGCCGCTCGCGCCACCAGTCGGCGTGGACCGGGAGCATCTCGACGATGCGCTGCGACGCCGCTCGTTGCCCGCGGATGCCCGCGCGTGCCCCGATGCTCGCCGCTCCGCTGACGACGGCGGCGCCGGCGACGGAGGACAACAGGGCGACGAGGGTGCGCGTTCTCATGGCGGAGACGGTACGCGCGGAGTCTCGGATCCCGGTCACCGTCGTGGGGGACTGGGGATGAGGTGCCGAAGGTGGGCGCCTGTGGAGGAGGGGTCGGCCGGGTGTCGCGACGGGCCTCCCGGATCGTGTAAACTCGATCCCGGTACCGTGTCCGAGCGGCCTAAGGAGCATGTCTCGAAAACATGTGTGGGGGCAACTCCACCGTGGGTTCAAATCCCACCGGTACCGCCACAGGGTTGATTGCAGGTCTGGTCTCCAGCGTTTGCAAGTCTGACCCAACAGAAGAGCCCCCGGCTTCGGCCGGGGGCTTCTCTGGTTCTTGGGGGCTGTTCTGTGCCCTGCGTTGGCGTTCGCTGAGGGCTCTGCGGGCGTCTGCTCTCTCTGCGAAGCGTCTGCCGCTTGTTTTCCGGCGCGCCAAAGCACCCCGGACGCTCTGCGCCTGTTTTCGGGCGCGTTGGAGCGTCGGGGTGTGGGGGTAGTCGTGTTCGGTTCTGCCGGCGGCGCCGGTGCGGGTCGGCCCGCTAAGCGGGCACTGGCGGTAGCTCTAACGGCTCCCAGGGCACCAGTTTCCGGGGTGGCGGGTTCCGCATGTAGCGCGTTTCACTGTTCCGGTCGCGGGCACGCTTGAGGTACTCATCGGGCTGCTTCCGCGGCTGGGGTGCGCGGCCAGCGGCGGCTCGTCGTTCCGTTTCGTAGACGTCGTGTTCGAACTTGATGATGCGACGCATGTTCGACGCGACTGCGAAGAGCGCGAGCGCGAACTGCTGCGCGGCGAGACCGTGCATCGGACGGCTCATCGTGTTCTCGAGGTTGTGGTCCTTCTGAAGCAGGTCGTTGGATGACTCGCTGCTGTTCCGGTCGGCTCGGTACGTGTCGAACCATTCCTTACTGCCGTAGCGAAGCTTCTGCCGCTGCTGCACGTGGGTCGTCGGCTTCACCGAGACGGACTTCTGGCAGCAGACCTTATAGTCCTTCTGCCGGTCGGTGATGTTCGACGGCTGAACGCGAACACGGTCCGCTTCCTCGTCAGGGACGGCGGTCCTCTGCAGCTCGCGGAGCGGGCAGGACGCCGTCGGGGAGGAACCAGAGGCGGGACAGCTGAGGCGGAGCGTACCGTTCGCCTTCTGCTCGTGGAGGATGAGTTCGTACTTCTCGAGCTTCTTCCGCGCGGCCCAGTACTCCTCGTTGGTGAGCTTGCCCTGCTCCCAGAGCTTCGTGGACTCCAGTAGCTCCATCGGGGTTGAGGGGCAGTAGTAGCGGCCCTCGACCATGACTGAATTGCCGATGGCGCCGTTGGTGATGCCTTTCTGCCGGTCGACGTAGTCCTTCACCACGGGGATGCCGCGAGCGACGAGCTCCTCGTGGAACTCGTCCTTGAGTTGCGAGTAGCCGCGGTCGAAGCTCAGCCGGGTCAGCTCGTACCCGCGCCCTTGCAGCGAGTCGAGCAGGGAGATGGCGTGACCGCCGATGCGTTTGTTGGGGGTGCCGAGGCTTATGGCGCGGATGAGTTGCGGCGCGAACAGCTTCTTGTCCGAGTTGGGGTCCTCGAGGACATCGATGATGATGTTCGCCATGTAGCCCAGCTCCCATTTGATGCGGGAGATGCGTTCCTCTTCGTCGGCGTTGCGCTTCTTCGCGCCCTTCTTCTTCGTCACCCAGTCCGCTTCGAGCGCGCGGACGCGACGCGCCTCAGGCTCGTTCGTTGTCGGGTCCAGGGCGTTCTTCTGCGGGATTTCCTTGCCCGTGTTCGGGTCGCGCTTCCATCGGGCCATGACCGCTGAAGCCTTCACTCCGCTCTGGTCGATGGTCATGGACGTTTTCTTCCGCCGGTACTTCCGCGCCTGCTGCTGCAGCGACATCTCGACGAGTGCGTTCATGAACCACTCGGCGCGAGCGTTCAGTTCCGCGACGAACTCCGGGTCGACTGCGGCCTCCCATGCGATGCGGTCCTCGTACGACATCGCCTTCCACTGGTTCCGTTTGGCGCCGTCGTTGGTGATATACGGGTCAAATGTCGCGATGACACGGTGGATGGCGCGATGTGCGATGAAGTACCAGTTGGTGAACGGGTTGTCGTAGAGGTGGCCGATGCCGAGTACCTCACGCGCGTCGGGGGTGAGTCGGTGCTGGAGCGCACGCGCCATGTCTTGCACGCGGACGGACGAGTGTTCGATGACGAGGATGAGCGCGATGGTGAGGATGACGGCGTCATTGATGGCCGGCGCAGGGCCGCCGTTGCGCTTCCCGGCCCGTTCGCGGTTCCGTCGTCGCCACACTCCAAGCGGCGGCAGTACCTGGGACTGGATGACACGGTCGAGCCACGCCTGGGCGAGGTGAGCGTCGATGGGGGTCATCGGCCCGGGGCCCGCCTTCACCTCCGCTTCGGTGAGGCCACCTTCGCCGATAGTGCGGAGCACGTCGAAGGTCGCTGCGACGGTGTTGTCCCACGTGTTCGCGAGGGCGGTCATCGCTTGTCACCTCGTGCCGACCGGCGCACTTCGGCGAGGAGCGCCGCACGAAGCACTTCGAACTCCGATGCCGGCACGTCGGTCTGGCTCTTCGGAGCCGCAGTGGCGAGGTCCTCTAACGCTGCCGGGAGGTTGGGAGTGCTGGGCGGGAGGGCCGCGTACCGGGACTTCTTCCGCGGTCGCTTAGGCGTCCATTCAACCTCGAGCGTCTCGATACGTCGCGGCGCGCGCTCCTCCCCGTTGACGAGCTCGCGAGCATCGTCGACGTGGGGCTCCGACGCAGCAATGCGCTTGAACGGAGCCGTGGGGGTGCCTGCGGGGAAGGCGGTGCTATCCGTCGAGACCGCCTGCTCGACACGCTTGAACGGAGCCGTGGGGGTGCCCGCTGGGAAGGCAGTGCTGTCTGTCGCGAGCGTTTGCTCGTTGCGCGCGGCCGACATGGGCCGACGCTCGTAGTTGGCGCCCCGGGCTCGGTCACGTGGGCGGGGTCGACCTTCGACGCGCTGTGCGTCGCCGAGCTTGTCGTTCTCGGGGTCGACGTGGTCGCGTAGCTTTGCCAAAGCGGCTTCCCGAGCACGATTGCCGTCCAGGCCGGTGGTTTCGGACGTGGCTGCGACGCCGACGGCGGGGTTCCCGAGCGCGTCACGGAGCTTCACTGTGGCCGACGCGACATCGTCGCGCAGCTTCCCGTATGCGGTTCGCCAGGTGTCGTCCCCGTATGCGCTGAAGTTGTCGCCGGTGTTTTCCATGCTCGCTCCGTATGCGGCGGGATTGCGGAGCGCGGACTCCCACATCTCGTACTGCAGCGACGCGTTGGGAAGATAGCGGCGGAGCGTGGTGACATCTGGCATACCCGCGGCCTCCATCACGATGCTGGCAGGCAGCGCACGGAGCTGACGGAGCATCCACGTGTCGCGCAGCCACTGCGGGTTCGGTGACGGGTGCGCTCCGCGGTAGAGAAGCTTGAGTGAGCCGGCGCGGGACTCCGCGCTGGAACCGTCCGGGAACAGCACGAATCGTGCACCGTCGGAGCGAGTGCCCGGTGCGTCGAGGTATTGGGCGAAGTCCGACAACACCGGTACGACACGGGCGTTGCGTCCGCTGACACGGATGGAGCATCCGTCGGCGTCGGTGAGGACGTCTGCTTCTCGGACGGCGAGGGCTTCCTTGGTCCACAGGCCGGCTCCGCCCATGAGCGCGAGGACAGTGCGGGCCTGCTGCCGGCGCTCTGCGGTTCGGTGCGCGCCAGCCCAGCTCTCGAGGTCGGCGAGTTCTGCGGCGGCGTACTCGTGCACGGGGACGGCGAATCGGCCGCGCTTTCTCCGGTTGTGGTCGACGTCGGCGACGGCGGCGGCGATGCGGAAAAGTCGGGAGTGCAGTGATTTGTAGGCGCTTGAGTTCTTGTTGCTGACACGGCTGCGGAGGTACCGGCCCATGAGCGAGGGGTGGAAGATGCCTTCGTAGTCGAGCGGTGCGTACTCTTCGCGGGTCGCCCAGAGGACGAACAAGGTGACGGTGGAGAGCATCTCCGCAGCGATTTTCGCGTTGGAGGGTCCGTACGTGAGAACGGCCTGACGGCAGAAGTCCTTCACTCGGGTCCAGTCCGCGGGCAGGACGTTGACAGGGCGGTACTTCAACAGCGCCTCCCAAATCTCCGGCGAGTCGTGTTCCTTGGTAGGAACAAAGTGTGCTACAGGAGTGGTCGAAGCGGAAGGGGTCTGGTGCTGGCGTGCGGTCATGCCGTTCGTATGCGCGGAGGATCCGGCCAGCTGGGATCTTGAGTGTGAGATCGGTGGTGCTGGGCAGGGGACCCCGACGAAGTCGTCCGGAAAAAGTCCCGATCAGAGATCAGTTGTGGAGTTTTGAAGGCACTGCGACGGAAGCGAAGATTGCCTTCCGCCATCGACGATGCCCGCGCGTGTCGTCCATCTCATCGGTGGTGCCTCTGGACTCCGTGACAACGTCTTGATGAATGCGCCGAACGTCATCGACCGTCTATCCGTCCCCGAGGAGCGCCCAAAGCGCCTCGGTCCAGATCAGTCCTGACGTCGCTACGACGGCGGTCGGCTCGGGGCGCCTGCCAGTAGTGCTCATGCGTGCGACTGCGCTGAGAGCGGTTCGTCGCCTGTGCTCAGCCAGCCGACAGTGCGGTGTCTCCCAGGAGCCCTCAGTCGCCACAATGCGGTCGTGAGCATGTGGAACCACGCGACCGCGAGGAAGGTATTGCCCCGCCAGTACTTCCTGTAAGTGCTGCTATCCGCCGGGGCACGACGTGTTCCGGTCACCTGGCGCATACCGTCGGCTTCAAGGTTGCCAATCCCGAACCGCGAGTGACCGTCGGAGGCAGTGCTGGTAGGAGTCGGCAAAAATGGAGCCGGGTTTAGAGCAAGGTCGCGTCGCTGTCGGGGCGGGCACGGTTCGAGAACTTGCCGCCGTTGCCCGGCTGCCCTACATCCTTCCGTCGCGTAGGTGGGGAGCCGAAGGTCGGCGCGTTCGCCGAGCGCTGCCGTGCAGCGAGCTGGTCCTTGGCTTCGTTGCCCCATTCCTTCCCGAGGGTTGCGATGGCTTTGCGCTGCTTGCGGTTGACATTGGCGATGTTCGGAAGCAGTTCGAAGATCTCCGCAACGTGACCGGGGATGTCGGCCTCTGAACCAGCGGTCGCGTCGAAGAGGATCCGTATCGCGTACCCGCTGTCGAGGTTGGCGAACGGGCTGTCGGCGGCGGGGAAGAGCATGGCCATCACCTCGCGGGCGTCCTTCGAACCCTTCGTGCTGTCGGGCCGGTCGATGAGGGCGGCCATCTTCGAGATGACGTGAGCTTCCGGGTTCAGGAGGAGCCAGTTCTTGATAGGCACCGGGTCCACGTGGTTGGCGAGCACATCGACTTTCAATCGAAGCTTTCCGCCGAGCTCCGACTCATAGGGAATGTACGCATCGATGTGGATGCCGTCGATGGTGCCGCGGACCTTCTTCCCGCCGAGATTCGGGTTCTCGCTGTAGTCCTCGAGCGTCTCCCGGAGAGTGGAGCGGAGCGACTGGCTCTTGACGATGAGGTCGATGTCGCGGGAGAAGAACGAGTCGCCGCCGAGTCGCAACCAGGTCGCCCACCCGCCGATGAGGATCGAAGGATCCAGGGTCTCGCCGAGGCTGTCGACGAGCGCGTGGAGGCGGCCGAGCTCGTCCATGGTGAACGTGGCGTCTGTCATGAGCGCGTTTCCTTCTGGTCCCAATCAGGTGTAGCGAAGTGTCGAGACCAGAGCATGCGGCGAAACTCCTCCGCCTGCCACCCGGCTTGCGCGAAGAGATCCGCGTAGGTCTGAGCAAGGCTTGAGTAGCCGTTTGTCCAGTTGCGGGTCGCACGCTTGTCCATCGCCAGGATCGACACTTCGTCGCCAGATGGCAGCGGCTCTGTGATGGTGTTGGCAGGCATGTAGACGTACCGCATCCCGACGTCCGCGACGTTGTTCCACCCGTCAAGGTAGACGAGAGCGGCGTCAGCTCCTCCGATGGCGTAGGGGCGCTGACTCGAGTCCATCAGGGACTGCGCGGCCTCCAGGGTGGTTCGGGCAATCGTGTCCTTCCGAAGGTTCCGCCAGGCGGCGAGGAGCGTCAATACCTTCTCCGGATTGGTCGTGGCAACGCCTGGGTTCCGTGGTTCCATCGCGCCGATCTCGAGGAGCCGCTCGATGGCGAGGTATCCGGTCCGCAGCGGCACGCCCGATTCGTCGGCGAGCTGGCCTACGCTCGACCACCGTCGTTCACCACGTAACGCTGCGTCGGCGACGGTTCGCCAGACGAGCTCGTTTCCCTTCACGACTACTCCTTGCATGTTTTCCTGCAACCGAGGTTGCAGGTTTTCCTGCAAACAGTGTTGCATGTTTTCCTGCAACCGCGGTTGCAGGTTGTCCTGCATGCCTATGCGCGGATCCCGGCCAGTGCCGCGGTGGCGAGGCGTAAGCCTCGACTGCGAGTGCTACTGGACGAACGGCAGCACCCGATCGAGCGCTTCCGCTGATTGCAGGCCGGCGACCCGCAGGAGCATCTTCAACGGGGTGCCGCGCTCGAGGTGTCCGACGAGCCAGGTGGCCCGCATCCGACGGCTCTGGATCTCCATAGGTGCTGCGGTGCGGGAGATGAAGTCGGTGATGAGGTTGATGTTGCCGCCGCGCTGGTCTGCGCGGAACGCCCATCCGGACCCGTCCATGTAGTCGAGTCGTGCCCGGAGACCGGCGTCCCATTCAGCCAACACGGGGACCTGGCGTCCACCGTCACCGGCGACGTGCACTACGACCAACTCGCCGTCAGCGTCCACCTGCTCGAGCCGCACCCGAATGATCTCTGCCCCGGTGAGCCCTGCCCCGAATCCGAGCGAGAGCAGTGCGGAAGCGGATGTCCGTCGCTCATCTGACGTCTGCGCCCGAGACCACCCTTCGAGCGCGGCCTGCTCGACGGCTGTGTATGGCGTGACTGCGTCCGCTTTGCCGAGCGCTTTGAACTTCCCGGCCGCGTCGTCACCGAGGAGCGCTTCGGAGACGCGTCGGAGGCGGGCCCGGACGGTGTTCCGGCTGGCGCGGTTGTAGCCGGCGAGGTGATGGATGACGAAGCGATTCACCATGTACGGATGGAAGACGGCGCCGTCCGTGAGCGGTGCGTACTCGGATCGGGCGAAGTGAGCGAGCCGTGTCACGGCCGGGTACAACTCCCGGGCGCTGTAGGTGACGAGGGGTTCCGCCCGTGCGACGACGTCGTGGACGTACGGGGCGATCGCGTCCCAATCTCTCCCCGGGAGTTGAGGCCGGTACGGACGAGTCGGATCAGCCATGACGTTGTCCCGGATTACGTACCGTGCCCCCTACGCTTTCGGTATGGGTCGACCGATGCGTGCGTTGCCGGTGGAGCTCGCCGACGCGCCGTGGCCGGAGGTTCCGTCCGAGGACCCGTTCGGGGAAGTCGCGAGAAAGTTTGTCGTGAATCTTCGTGTAGCGATGGCGGGGCGAAGCCTTCGAGCGGTTGCTGCTGACGCCGGGCTTGGTCATGTCACTCTGCAGCGGGTGCTGGCTGGTCAGGCGTGGCCGGATCTGCAAACCATCGCTCGGCTTGAAGAGGGTCTGGATGCTGAGCTCTGGCCCCGTCGGGCCGGCGGACACGCCACTCGTTGAACCGGACGGTGTCCACTGAGAACCGAAGCCATCCGTCCAGGTCGGGGACGGACGGTCCTGGCGGGTACCAGTAGCTGTTCGTGATGTGCGCGAACAGTTGAAGCGGCGACCAGGTGTCCGGGTCGTCCTCTAGAAACTCTGGCGGCGCCGGCCGTACCTCGACGCCGCGTCGTTCATCGAAATCGTCGCGATCCGCGACGTAGCGCAACGCCAGGCGTTGCAGCAGCCGAAGTATGTCTTCGTTGTCGCCGGTCGCGTCGACGATGACCTCACGGGTCTCGAGGTCCAACCGTGCGATGGCCTCACCGTCGGCGCTGCTGACGAAGATGTTCACACTCGAGCCATGCTCCGAACCTCTCACGCGCACTCCCTTCGGCGGCAACACCGATGTCGGCCAGCCGACGCGCGGAATCTCGTACGCGCTGAGCGCCGCCGCGAACTCTTGCAACTCGGCGTCCCTATTGGTCATAAGTAGGAACATACTTACCGGAGCCGAGTGTGTCCAGGGCGGCTCATGACTAGCGAGAGCAGACCGGTTCCGGCGGGGATGAGTGTGAGACCCACTCGCCCAAAAGCGACCATTCAGAGAGTAACTCCAGCTTGCGCCGGGGGCCGCCCCTTCCGCGAGCGTTCCGGTCATGAGCGCCACCACCTGAACGCTGGTCGCTTCACCAAGAGCACGGACCCTTGAGACGTGAACGCTCCGGCGAGATGCGTGGGATTCGTGGCCTCCACAGCGGGGCAGCACGTACGGCGCGCGACGAACATCGTCTTGTCGCGACCAGGGGTTGTGGCACAGACGAAGGGATCGGATCGCGGTCCTGTCGGGACAGTAGGTCCTGCCGGCGAGTGACTCGAGCTGCACCTGTTCTGGCTGGCATCGCCGTGTCCGTCCTCGGCGTCACCGCATTCTCGAGTCTCGTGCAGTTCACCTCGGTCACGACGATCCTCGGCGTGATGCTCGGACTCGCGGTCGGTATCGACTACTCACTCTTCATCCTCAACCGGCACCGGAACCAGCTGAAGGAGGGCATCCCGCTCGACGAGTCGATCGGCCTCGACAACGGCACCTCGGGCAACGCTGTCCTCTTCGCCGGCTCGACGGTCATCGTCGCCCTCCTCGCCCTGAACATCACGGGGGGTGTCGTTCCTCAGGCTGATGGGGACCGTCGGTGCCGTCTCCGTGGCCGTATCCATCCTCGTCGCCCTCACGCTGACCCCCGCCATGCTGTCTGTCGTCGGGCTCCGCATCCTCCGGAAAAGCGAGCGCCGCCGGTCGGCCGCGAAAAGCCCCTCGTTCGTTCATGTGAAGCCGATGAGGACCACGCGCGCCATCGCGACCCTAGTCATCGGCGTGGTGGCGCTCGGCACCGTCGCCCTCCCGTCTCTCGGTATGCGCGTCGGACTCCCCGATGGATCGTCCGAGAGCACCGGTTCGAGCCAGTACCGGGCGTTCACCGCAATCGCACAAGAATTCGGCGGCGGTGAGAACGGACCGCTGCTCGTCGTCGCGGACCTTCCCCGTCCCGAGAAAGCGACGACGCTGTTGAACCAGGAAGCGACCCTCAGCGACACCATCGCCTCTCAGAAGCACGTCTCCGCCGTCGCCCCAATCGGCGCCAGCCGCAACGGACGCGTCGTCGCATTCCAGGTGATCCCCACGACAGGCCCCTCGAGCACCGTCACGGAGAACCTCGTCCATCAGCTCCGAGACCTGACGCCGGTGAGCACGTCCGAGGGTCGGGTCAGGGTGGGTGTCGCCGGCAATGCCAGCGCCAACATCGACGTGTCCGACAAGTTGTCCGCCGCGCTGCCCCTCTACCTCATCGTGGTCGTCGGCTGTCACTGCTAATCCTGATGGTCGCATTCCGATCCGTCCTGGTGCCGTTGACCGCGACAGCCGGCTTCGTCCTGTCGTTGCTCGCGGCGTTCGGTGGTCTCACCGCCGTGTACCAGCACGGATGGCTGGGAGAGCTATTCGGCGTGCACGACCCCGCCCCGATCCTGAGCTTCCTGCCGATCATCGAAGTGGGAGTGCTCTTCGGGCTGGCGATGGACTACCAGCTCTTTCTGGTCTCGGGCATGCGCGAGGCTTACTCCCGAGGTGACTCAGCGCGTGTCGCCGTGCAACGCGGAGTCCGCGCCGGTCGCGCCGGTCGCGCCGTGGCCGCCGCCGCGGCGATCATCATGACGTCCGTCTTCGCCGGATTCATCTTCTCCGACTCCTCCACCGTGCGACCCATCGGATTCGGTCTCGCATTCGGTGTGCTCGTCGACGCTTTCGTCGTTCGGCAGCTTCTGATTCCCGCAGCCATGCACCTCCTCGGACGGATGGCATGGTGGTTCCCGAAGTGGCTGGATCGCATCGTCCCCGATCTGGACGTCGAAGGAGCTCGCCTGCATCGCCCGGAGGGGCCCCCGCCGGGCACCCCGGACGCGTCGGACGGACTGGTTCAGACACCTCCGAAGCGCTGAGCAACAAGCCTCCTATGGGTGACACGTGCCCCCAGCCGGGATGCAGTTGCACCCCTGGGTGCTGGGCTAGGGCCAGAGTGCTTCAGCAAACGGCCATCCAGCGGTCGGCGCTCCTCCGTCGCTCGGTTGACAACTCGTGTGTCGCGTATTGCCTGTCCGAGTTGATTCTCAGAGAGCTGCCTCGACGGGATGCGCTGGTGGCGTTGAGGCGTGCCGTGTTCAGCTCGGCAGGTTCCATCTGAGGTCGTACCCGGTGTCGGCGAGGAACTGCAGCCGGTTGCGGAGTTCTTCGAGCGATGCCGTGTCGTCGTCGTTGCGCATGTCGGCGCGGAGGAGTGTGTTGGCGGTGATGATGTCGTCGGTCCGGTCGCTGTAGCCGGCTGCTTCCGCGGTGAGGAAGATGGTGGGGTCGGCGGGTCGGATGAGTTCGGTTCCGGAGTAGCCGACCGTAACGGGCTCGAACCCGAGCGATGTCATGTCGAGTTCGTGCTCGGTGAACGCGACCAGCCGGTACGGCATGTCTCGCTTGCTGATCTTCGGGTATCTCGCTTGCTGATCTTCGGGTATCCGGGACCTTCCGAGATGGCGCGGCCGGAGATTCGGCAGCCCGCGCTGATGAGCCGTTCCGCTTGCTCGACGAGCGGCAGTTCCGAGGTCCACCGAGTCCGGACGCCGCCTGGGCCTGGGTAGCAGGCGATGGCGAAGTCGATGAGCCCACCGACTTGCCGTGATTCCCATCCGATGTCGGTTCGGTGTACGCGTTTGCCGAGCCGGGCGATCGCGTCGTCGACCTGCCCCGCGGTGAGTCCTACCCGCACGAGCCTGTCGAAGTTGGAGCCGTTGATTGCCAGCATCCGCGCAACGGCGAAGGTGATGTACATCGGTGCAGCGTCTTTCCACCGCTCGTGCACGCCGAGAATCTGCTTCCCGTCAATCCACACGCGTCGCCGGTCGACGTCGACTAGTAGAACGGTCGCCGTCTGTTCGGCGAGGGCAATCTGAGTGACCGTCACGGTCCGCGGCGAGATCAGCAGCAGGTCTACATCCGCTTCCTCACCGCGGGGTCGTTGCGTCAGTGTCGGGATGCGTGCGCGGCGGCCGTCGGCGAGGCGGATCGTGTCGTGCGTCTCCACGACGGCGGTGAGTCCGGCGAGTTTCAGGACGGCGAGGGCGTCGGTGACGTCGGTTGTGTCTCCGAGCCCGTACGGCATCGTGATCTGCGGCTGGCCGGCGTAGGCAGCGGTCACCCACTCGAGTGCGGGCCCCATCAGCTGCGCTCCCCTGGAGTGTCGGGGCGGACGAGTGCCATGAGCCAACTCGCTTCGGTGAGGAACGGCTCCCACCCGTCACGGCTGTCACTGTGCGCTGGCTCGAGCCGGTAGTCCGCGGCGTCACCGGTGCCGTGGACGATGACCCGCCGAAGTTCAGGGTTCGGCGGGTCGCGGAAGAACACGTGCCCGTGCACGCCGGCGGCATCGAAGGCGACGTCGATGAGGAACAGGTCCGGCCGGCTCGTCACAACCGCCACTGCCGTCCGCGGAACAGAGCGACGATCGTCGTCAGGGGCCGGCCTTCGCGCATCCAGTCCAGCGGTGTCAGGACCCGCTCGTCGATGGTGAGGAAAGTGCGGGGTGTGGTCATGAACTCGGTCATCGCCGCCGCATCGAGGAGTGGTTGCGGTGCCGCCGCGTAGAGCACGTCCAGGCCGGGTAGTAGCGAGGACGTATCACCGAACTCGGGTAGCGCCGGCTGGAGGAGTTGCCAGTCGGGAATGCGCTCCTCGCCCTCGAGATCGAAGCTCAGCAGCCGGTTCGACCCGAACAGCTCCCCGACTGCGTCGATGCTGATCTGCAGGGCCGCTGCGGCTTCCGCCTCGGTCAGGGTCGAATCCAGCAGGTGCCGGCGGATACGGGCCTGCGTGGTCCGCCACCACTCTTCGGGCACGTCCGCCGTGTCGATTGGGGAGTCTTCGGGCGCGCGGGGGATCTGTCGGCCTTCGTCGGTGTAGACGCTGAGCTGCTCACGGGTGACTTCACCGCGGGCGTACATCCACAGCTGCGACTGCCAGGGCATGTCGTCCGGGAACCCTTCCAAGTAGCCGGAGTGGATCGCCGCCCGGACCGCTTTCTCCCGCTTCGCGATCTCCGAGGCGGGGATGAGGAGGGTCTGCACGATGCGATTCGCTTCCCGCACCGCCGGCACCGTCAGGTCCGTGTTGGTCCTCTCGTAGAGCTCGTACCCGGGCTCGACATCGATGGGTCGCACGAGGATCTGCGCCAGGTGCGCGTCCGGGTTCTCCGTGTCCTCGAGGAGGACATGCCCCCAGAGGATCCGGTCGTTCGACAGGTGCATGGACACCAGACGCATCATCAGCAACTACCTCCTCGGGGTTAGGCGGGAGCGGGGCGGGTCAGGGCTGGGGGAAGTCGGCTTGGGTGCGGCCGATGCGGTCGGGCGTGTAGCGGAGGAGGAACCGCATGATGCGGTCCGCCTCGGCCATCGCTGGCGCCGTCGGGTCCTGCGCCGTCGGGTCGACGTTGGTGAGCCGGAACCAGGGCGGCTCGTCGGCGTGATCGACGAGGACCGTGGCCGACTTGTCGTCGGGATGGGCAGGGTCGGTGAACATGACGGAGCCGAAGAACCGGGTGTCGTCGTACGCCAACGTCAGCGACAGCAGCTGCAAGGTCATCAGCGGGCTCTCGTCAGCTGCCGCCGGGGTGCCAGCGGAGATCGTGGGCGAGGTTTGCTTGGAAGTGCAGCAGCTGCCGCAACCCGTTCACCGCATCCGTGTTCGCGGCCACCCAGCTGTCCTCGTAGAGGACATGCGCGGTGATGAAATCATCCGTGCAGCACCCCTCAGCGCCGGTCAGGACATTGGTGTCCTGCGGAATGACGACCGACACCGTTGCCTCAATCACGGTGGCGGGCTCGTAGCCGAGCGCGGCCATGTCGGGGTGCTGGGCGAAGAACGCCGTGAGCCGGTTCGGTGAGACGAAGACGCCCGCCTGCTGCGCCGCCCACCGATCCGACATCACCCCACCCAGCCTGATGAGTTCGTCTGCTTGCTCGTCGATGGTGGTGTCGCGGCGCCAGCAGGAGCGGACCCCGCCGTAACCCGGGTACGCCGCCAACGCCCAGTCGCACAGGGCGGCCCGATCGGCTGCTTCCCACCCGATCGGTGTGTGGAAGACGTGCATTCCGAGTGCGGGCATGACCGTGCGGACGTCATCGGCTGGAATGCCGATGCGGTCCGCGATAGCGCGTGTGCCGCCGCCGTGCAGGGCGATAGTGCGGGCGATGCCAAACGCGGTCCGCCACCCCGATGTCGCGTCCCGCTCCATTGAGGACCCGTGCACCTGCTTGCCGTTCGCCCAGACGCGTTGCCGTTTCCCGTTCACGAACACCAAGTCCGGGTACCGGCGGACGAGCGAGAGCACGCCGCCCTCAGACCCGCCGGGAAGAACGATGAGGTCCTCATCGCGTTCGGCGGGGGTGCCGTCGTCGTTGATGGTGGCGGTTGGGTTCGGGGTGGTCAGGAACCCGGACCGGCCGTCATCGAAGCGGAGCCGGTCGAACACCTCCACCTTCGCTGGCATCCCAGCCGCCGCGAGCGCGACCAACGTCTGCGTGATGTCGATCGTCCACCCGAGCCCGAACGGCAACGACAGGATCGTTTGCTGATCCCGGATGTCCTGCACCCACTGCCGGTCACTCATCAGCGCCGACCCCGCCCGGCCTTCACGGCCGGGGCGCCTCACGGCCAGCGAGCCGCGGGTCGTCTTCGGAGAGCCGCTCCAGCCCGAGTCCGGACGCGTCGAGGATTGCGTTCTCGGACTCCTCCGTGGCGACGAACGACCCGATCTGCGCGTTGACCGCGACAAGAGTCCCGATTCGACTCCGCGCGTCGAGCACGACGGCTGCGACTTCCTCGTCCGTGCAGTCGGGGGTCAGTTCCGGCTTCGAGGGATGCAGGGCGGGGAACTCGAGCTGTTGGACCGGCGGATGCCACTTCACGCCAATGCGAAGCACACGACCGTCGACATCGTTGCGGTAGAACATCGACCCGAACGGATGACCCATGTCGAGTGTGAGGTCCGCGCCATAGAGCGTCCAACCGTCGGCGGCGTAGACCTCGTGCCACCGCTGCACGGTGAGGGCGCCGATACCCATCTTCAGACCGGGGATGAGAGCTTGGCCGTCTCGAACCTCGGCGTAGAGGGCCTGGAGGTCCAGGGGCGGCGCGTCCCGCATCACCGTCAGTGGGATGCGTTCAATACGGTGCGGGGCGACGTTCTGCCGCCGGCGCGGGGCCGTTTCTCCACTGCCGCTGCTCATAGCGAACCCCCTCCTGCACCAGGTGAAACCATCTAGTTCATAGTAAGGAACTAAAACTCTGTTGTCTAGACCCGACCTGACGGATCCGTCGGGCCTATGCCCGGTGGTGAGGGCGGTCCGACGTGTCCGACGTGTCCGACGTGTCCGACGTGTCCGACGTGTCCGACGTGTCCTGATCGGTGCTGCTGCCCCTGAGCGGCTCCACGACGTTCGACTTCGATGACGCCGTCGTCCTCGTCGCCGTGCTCACGGAAGGCGTCCGGATCCTCCGCGAGCGCGGTCACCGGGAGCGCGACGAGGTACTCGCCTGGCTCGCCGACCACGCGCGCTGACCGCCACCGCACAGCAAGGTGATCGGTCCGCGCATACAGGGAGTGACCGAAAGGGGCGCCCCATGCCGAACCAGTCCCGCGCCGACCGACTCGACGCGTTCATCACAGCTGCCACCACGAAGCACGACGGGAAGTACGACTACTCGCAGGTACCGGCGATGTTCGTCAACGCGCACACGAAGGTCACCATCGGCTGCCCGGACCATGGCGACTTCGACCAGGAACCGAACGAGCACAAGCGCGGACAACGCTGCCCCGACTGCTCCGGACGGCGGAACTCCCGAGCATCGGTCCGCGGTGGCCGATTCACGACTCGAGCCGCTGAGCTGCACCGAGACCGTTACGACTACTCCACCGTCAGCTTCACCGACCAGCACACCGACGTGACCATCCTCTGCCGTCAACACGGTCCGTTCACGCAGCGTCCAACGAACCACCTCGCCGCCGGCGGCCCAAGCGGCTGCCGCGACTGCGCCGACGAAGCCCGACGAGCGTGGTCACTCGAGCAGTGGACACGGCGCGAACGCACGCAGCGACGCGACCACGACACGGGTGAGTTCTTGGCCGCCTAGACGGAAACGACCGGTCACCGTGGGGGACAGCGACCCGGTCAGCAGCTCGTGTGTGGCGAGCCGGACGTCAGCGTAGCGACAGTGGTCAGTTCGCCGCGTCGTACGCGTCGCGGGCCTGCTGGCCGATACGACCTCGAGCAGCGACCTCAAGGTGGTTCGCCATCGCCCAAACACGGATCTTCGCGAGCTCGTCGGGCTGATGCGACCCGTTCGACGAAGTCGACCCGGATGGGGTCTGGGAGCGGCCGGACCCTTCCAGTCGGCAGCGATGTGGTTCAAGAGCGCTTCGTGGAAGCTGTCGGCGTTGTCCTCAGTCAGATCGATCTTGTAGCTGCTGCGATCGATGGCGAACCGGACAGGACGGCCCCTACAGTCTTCGACAACGCCGCCGGACATGTCGTCGACGTGTTGCTTAGTGACCGCGCACGAGGGCCAGCCCTCACCCGATACCGTCCGTGCCGAGGAGGAGGCGCTAGAGGACGCCGCTGTCAGCAGCGCAGCAACTCTCGCCGCATAGAGTTGAACATGTTGCGTTTTCGTTCGTTCACGGGAAGTTCCCGCTCAGCGGAACCCGGCGTGACGAACCGAAAGTGAGGATCGGAGTGAGTACTGTAAGCAACATGAGCATCCCGGCGGAACCCTCCGCTTCGAACGTCCGCCGGTACGCGGGGTCGCGCTGACGGTGTACTTCGCACAGATCAGGGGCCTGCTCCTGACCTCGTTGGCGCCGCTGGTGGCGGAGGTAAAGAAGGACTTCCCGGTCGTCAGCGAGCGATTCGCGGAGCTACCCTGGAAGTACGACACCGAGGATGACGCGCCGATCCCGCTGCCTGAGGATGACGCGTTCCCGTTCCCCTACCTCTCGTTCGGCAACGGCAGCGGGCACGCCATCAACTTCCAAGACGACCGGTTCCGACTGACCTGGACCTTCTCCGACGCCGCGGACTACCCCGGTTTCGACGAACTGAGCCGGCAGCTTGGAGTGCACCTCGACACGTTCGCTGACCACGTCCGTAGCGAGGCTGGTGCCGATGTCTCCATCAGCCACGTCTCAGTCCAGTACGAGAATCAGCTCGGCGACACCTCAGTCCCAATCGACATCGCGTTGCGCGCGCATGGTGTCCAGTACGACGCTGTCGCATCAGCAACAGCACAGGACGTGCAGGAAGCAACGTTCCACGCCACCGTGCCGTTCGAGTTCGACGGCGGAACCGCGGAGGTGTACCTCCTGACTAGACGCGACGTCGACGGCACGATGTTGGGGTTGCGATCGACGGCTCGGCTGCCCGAGCCCGCCGACACAGATTGGCGGGCTCTTCTGCACCGAGCACACGACAACCTGATTAGTACGTTCGACCGGGTGACGTCGAGGCAGCAGAAAACAGACTGGGGGATCATCAAATGAGCGTTGTCAATGACTTCTATCAAGCACGCGCGACGAATACGTCGTGGGCGAGACGACAACGAAGTGCCTGGCTTCAGAAGCTGCGTGCGAGCACAAAGGTCAGCTCTCACGAACATCACGACCGTCTCGCCGCTGATCGCGACGTGCTTGCCGACGCAGTCATTGTCACCAACGATGCAATTCAGCGGGCTACCAATCAGATCGCGCAGATCGAAGAACACGTTGTTCTCGGTGGCGATGTTCGCAATCGTCTATTGACCTGCCTTCGCGCGTCGCTCAGCGCTGACTCCGTGTTCCCCACCGTCACTAGCGACGGGGATGATGGGCTCATCGCACAGTGGAGGGCTGGAGAGCGCTTTCTCGCTGTAGAGATGACGTCGGACGGCGACTATTCGTTGATGCTTGTCGATAGTGACGGGGTGCTCCGCAGAAACGAGTCCGCAAGTGGGTACCCAGACTTGGACAATCTGAAGGCGCTTGTCCGCGATTTCACTGCCGCGGTCGTTGCACGAAACCCGCGCTGGCGCGACCTGTTCGAATGACCGCCCCCGACCCTGAGTGGGTCGTCGACGATGAAGACGTGCCGGACGAGGCGACTCTTTTCCGGCGGGTCCCCGATCAACCCGACTTCCTCGACGTCGACCTAAACGGCGGCCCGCCCCGTCTGGGCCTTGGCGTCTTCTCCTACAGGGATGAAGACGGAATGTCTGTGTACGTCTCGAGCCGGATGAAGGACGAGGAAATCACAGACGAGGAACTCATCGACTGGAAACGTGTTTACCTCTGCCGGTTCCCCGTCGCTACGGTCCGGCGTGCCGATGCTGCGGGGCCTTATCCGGACGGCACCGCACCGGTTGGATCGGACACGGAGACAGCAGGCGGCGTAATCCTAGATGTCGCCGCATTCCCGGACGACGAGCGTGTGCAGCGGTCGCATGGGCTCGTTCGGATCCCCATCCCGCCCAAGGCGACAGGTTGGCGTCCGATGTGGAACGCGTTCCGGATCAAATTGATGCAAGCCACACATGTCAAGGTCGCGAAATCCGCGGATTGGATTGTCCCGACAACGAACGGCAACCCCGCGCGCTCGACGTAACGCTCGAGACGCAACCGCGCAGGTGGGAAGCCCAGCACTGAGCAGCGTCTCGGCTGTGCTCGCTGGACGAGGGTTTCAGCACGGAAAAGGACGGCGCAGGAAGCGGGAGACGAGGGGTGAAGCAGCTGCGATGCCGGCGCAGATGCTCTCTGCCGAGCACGTCGGTTGGTGCCGCTATTGTCTAGCTGTGGCGCGGAACCGACGACACCGGGAGCAGGTACCGGTCAAGGTCAGAATCGGCCGCGCACTTATCTGGCCGCTCAAGCCCCCGGCACGCGACTCCGAACATGCTTGGGACCTCGAAGCAGTTGCGCGCGAGGAACGTGACGTCCGAACAGGCCTCCTGAGCGCGGGAGTCGCGCTCCTGCCGCTCGGCGCCGCTCTTCTCGCAGCTCTCAACCTGCTACAGCAAGCGCACGGTGACACCCGCCTCACCCTCGCTGTTCTCCAGAATCTCTCACTGACCAGCCTCGCCTTCGCAGTCCTATTCGGCCTATCGACCGCGGTCAGCGCGGGCCTCGCAATCGGGTTCTCCTCCGTCAGCGGTGACCGCTCTATGCCTCCTTCGGTGCGTCGCGCCGCGTCCCTCGGCTCGACTGCCCTCCTGATCGTCACCTTTTACACACAAACAGCGACCGTCTTCCTCTTCGCGCTCGGGATTTGCTACTTTTTCTGGCGATTTCCACCAAAATGGCTTCGAGCCCGCGACCGGCAGCAGTCAGGGTTGCCCGTCGAGGAGTGGCTTCAAGGCTCCCAGCCGCAGGACCGTGTTCTGCGTCAACTCTGGCAGAAAGCACGTCAGCATCCAGCAGAGATGCGTCCCATCGCCGAAAAAGTTCTTTCCCGACAGGAAAACATTGCGCAACACCGCGTGCCCGGACTGCTCTCCGCTGCCTGGGTTGTGCTCTGGGCAATCTTTGGAACCTACGGCTACTCGCTACTCACGACGCCAGTGCAACTCGCCCCACTTGAATCCGTCACCTTCGGAAAGGGCGCATCGGAAGTAGGGTATATCTTCGCGGACTCCGACTCCGGAGGCATCTTCGTCTACCGGGACATGCGAAGCGTCCGGCGCCTCGACAGTGCAACCATCACAGCGCGACAGCTCTGCTGGAGCCCGCCATCCATTTTCAGCCGCACACTCATCAGTGCGTTTAACCACGAGAAACGGCCCGCCGGTCGAGCGGAATGTTGACCGGCATGACAGAGGTCATGGCGGTCGCAGAACCTCAGCTTGTTTCCACAGGGCTCCTCGGCTCGTTGAAGCATTGGGCTCATTCGCGGCGACGTTCGGGCGTTCGCCTTGCCAGCAGGCCCGTCAATGGACGGAGGGGGCACGCCTGTGAGCCGTCGTGACCGCAACTTCTGGAACAGCGATGAGGGGAAGCGCGCACAAGACCGTGCGCGGCAGTTGCGTATCCTGCGTATCCGTCTCGATCGCCAGCCGCTGACGAAACGGTCAGCGGCACGAAGCAAACGAAGGAACGCTGACTTCGCTGAGCTGGTCGAGCGTGAGACGGAAATCTATCGAGCGCTCCCTCGTGACAGTTGGCCGAAGCCACGAGCTGGCGTCGCGCTCGAGGTCATCGTCTCAAGTCCGCAGCCTCCGCGGGTCGACAGCGTCTGTAAATGGCTTCTGGATTTGCTCGGCTCGGAGACTCGGCCTGCCGTGTACGTCGATGATCGGCAGGTCGAGATGCTTCACGCTCGATGCTGGCCGCCGTACGACGTGCGGGAACCGCTCATGCTGATCAGTGCGCGGACAGCAGCGGACGCTCGAGCCGCGCTCCGGCGACGTCACGACCCGGATGTGCGAGATGGCTTCGACGATCTCGACGACCGGCCCTGGGACCGCCACCGTGCGGAGGCCGAACTCGAATTCGCCCTCGACGACCTCGGCTACGCCCCGGACTCACCTGAGTCAGTGGAGGAGCGAGAGTCAGCCGAGCAGCGAGTTCGGAGGACCTGGCAGTCGTACGACCTGGGATCAGTGGACGAGACGATCCGGCTGGTGTACCGAGCGGTCGCCGAGGGACGCGAAGGGAAAGTGAGTCCGGGTGCGACCCTGGAACAGTTGAACTCTGGGCGGCTACCGGTTTTCAACCTCGGTACGGTCCCTAGCGAACACGGTCGAGGCGCCGACTTCAAAGATAGCTTTCGGCGTGCGTTGACTGACTTCACGGCAGCCCACCGCTGGTGGCGGTCCGTTGAAGTGCCCGTCGGGCTGAGCATCTTCCATGCGCCAGGTCCCGCCGGGAAGGACCTCGACAACATCCTGCTGAACCTCGTGCCAATCCTCATCGAGATACTCGAGCCGCCACAGTACGAACGGTGGACCTTGGACAGTGAGACCACCCCGTGGATCTCGTTCATCGAGGCCACAACAGTGCAGGCCGACGAACACCTTCCTGCTGGTGATCTCGTCGTCGCGCTCACCAACGGGGATCGGTACCAAAGCTGGTGGTCGCAGGCCGAGGACGAAGTCGAACGGCATCTCACGGAGTGGTAAAAGTGTCGGCCCACGGTGACGAGTCCCGTCGAGATGCCGCTACGACTTCGTGACGGCGCCTCGGAGGTCATCAGGACGGCGGGAGGCCGACAGTCCAAGGGCTCGAGAACTTGCGTGCCGACGTCGAATCGGCCAGTTGGCAACTCACCAGGGCCGATCTGAGCGGCCTCGCGGTAGCGTAACGCCATGGCAATCGACCCTTATGATCTGGGCCCCGCCCGCGTTCAACACGACCAGTGGCTCGGCACGGCGGCAGCCGAGGAAGACATCACCACGACCTCGGATGATCTGTATGAGGTCGTTGGGTTGGACCGTGCTAAGTGGACGATCGTCGGTCTCGAGTTCTTCGATGGCACATCTGCTCGCGCTTCCCGGGTCACGGTGCAGGCTTTGGATCGGGTGAAGCACGGACTGCTGGACGCCCGGTACGAGGACCTCCGAGCGTTCACCGACAGCCGCGGCCATCTACCCGTCACCAGCTTCGAGGTGCACGGCACGCAGGTCGAGGAGATCACGAAGCGTGTCTTCAAGCGGTATATGGTTCGGCTGACGACCGCGTCGTTTGCCGACACGCCGCTGCGGGTTGAGAAGCTCGGCGACCTGAAGCTCGACGAGTAGACGGTCCCGCGTCGCCCGAATCTGCCGTCCCTCCTGCTGTGCGCTAGAGAATTCGCATTCATCCCGGCGCCGACGAGAGCCTACTTGCCGCCACCACCGGTACGACCCACATCCCGCCCTCGTCCCGCCGTCCGCCCGAGTTCGGGGCGAACGGCTCAACTGAGTGTGACGAGGTCAGGACCCATCGGTCTGCGGAACGAGTCAGCTCAACGCGCCGGATGAGAACGTCGACGGTCAGATCCGCGGTGACCGGCGCCGAACAACGCCATTTGCGAGAATGAAGTCATGGATGACTCCTGGGTTCCGATTGGCGCCAACCCCTTACCTAAACCGCCGCCGCTTGTACCCGGCGTCCCGGAGTGGCTGCGTCCCGAAGTCGGGCAGTTCCTCGCACGATCGGCGCGACGACGCCCGCATTGGCTCGTCGAGTACCGGCTGACTCGCCGGAACACCGTCGACTACGACGAACTGTTCGAGCACGTAGACATGGTGGATCTAGTCAAGGCCCTAGGCGAGGACGAAAGCCTGAATCTTGTCGATTTCGTGTTGCGGTTCGGCGACCCACAACGCCAGCACGTCGAGGAGCTTGCTCACTGGCTGCACATCGGCGGGTCCATGTGGAGAGTCGGGCAACGTTTCGGCCATCCTGGCCTCGAACAGCGAGTGCCCACCTCCGTGCAGAATATCGCCGACGCCGCGATGGATGCTCCCGGAGGTGCCGGCGACCTTCTCGCCGATGCATGGGCAGCAGCTTTTGGCGTGCAGCCGGATCCCGAAGTTGCATACATGAAGACCGTGAAAGCTGTTGAAGCGGCAGCGGTACCTCTCATGTACAGCGATTACAAACTGGCCACGCTCGGGAAGGTGATCAAACGTCTCGAGGATCGGAAAGAATGGACCCTCGGTTTTCGCCTGGAAGGAGCGGGTGTCGACTCCGGCGAGATGCTGTTGGCGATGATGCGGACCATTTGGCGAGGCCACGCCGACCGCCACGGTGGACAGGCCGATTACCAGCCGAGTTCGCAGTCAGACGCGGAGTCAGCCGTGCTTCTAGCCACCGTCCTCATACAACTGATCACCAGCGGCAAGGTCATCCAGCGCGACGCGCGAGATTCAGACCGGCCGTGATGCATCGGGCGCGACAGAGGTGACGAGCCGGACCGCACCCGGGACATGGTTAGTCATCGGGGAAGTGGCCGTGCGCCCGACCACTCGACCCGTACTGACGGCACGACCGCCTCCCGTTATCGTTCCGCGAGGTTCGCAGGGGATTCTGGCGGATCGCTTAGACCATGATGGGGCTGTGTCTTGGCTCGGTTTCGTTGACTCTTTGGTGCGCTCACTCGCGTGGCCCGCTGTTGTCCTCATCGCTGCTCTGCTGTTCCGGACTGAGGTTGCGGGTCTTGTCGCCCGGTTGACGCACCTGAAAGTACCTGGCGGTGAGGCGACGTTCGGCGAGAAACTGGCGAAGGCCGAGCGGACATTCGAGAAGTTTCAGGCATCGGTGACGGGTGCTGAAGCTGCGTCCGGTCAACCGGGTGTGGAGGAGCCTGACGGGGCGGGCATCGCTGATTTCGGGCCACTGGAGCCTTCGGCGCTGGTGTTGAGCTCCTGGGAGCACCTGGCGGAGGAGATCATCGGTCTCGCGCATGTGGCCGTTCCCGGAGTGCGCACGACGAACGCCGCATCTGCAGCGGTGGCTCTTGAACGCGCTGGCACCGTCAACGACCTCTTCGTCGAGACGGTGAATGAACTCCGCCAACTTCGGAACGCAGTTGCTCACGCTAGGGAGACCCCGACCCCGGGCTCGGCGATAGCGTACGCAGAACAGGCCCGCGAGCTGCGGGTGGCCTGCAGAGCGCTCGCGCAGTTGCACAACGGTCGCAGCGAAGCAGCGTCTTGACCCCGAAGCTTAGGTGCTTCCAACTTCGCTTCCCCCGTTCACATGTCAGAGTCGATGTGTGGACCTTGACACGCTGCGGACGCTGCCATCCTCTGACCAGCGGGTGTTCCTGCTCGGCAGGATCACCTCGGAGACGACGAGTCTCGATGCGGCACTCCGGTTCGTGCATGCTGCTCTGCGCGGACGTCACGAGATCGATGCGTTCCTCGACGCGCCGCGGTACATCACGACGATCGTCAAGGAGTGCAAAGCGCTCCTCAGCCAGCGAGATGACATCGATGATGGCGGCCGGCGAGCAGTGAATGCGATCCTGACCGCCGCGAACAAGCTATACACGTCACGGAACCGGTTCATCCACGACATGCTCCGTGCCGACCTCCTCAGCGGTAGATGGGAACTCGCAGGGCTCGAGCGTCAGCCAGACGGCGAGCAGGACATCACCGCGACCACATTCGACGGCATGGTCGGACTTGTTGAAGATCTCGTCGGCGTGACCTGGCGGCTCCGGGGCGCGGCGTTCTACATCCTCAACGGCTCCTGGAGCGGACTCGCGACCGGAGCCGTCGAGGGGCAATGGGACGGCAGTGCCGACTACGTCGGCTGAGGGCTGACGGGGCAGCCGACTCTGCCGCAGCGACACCCTCCCACACTCCTGGAGCGTCCGCGCCTGGTGGCGAGAAGCTCAGATGCGAAGCAGAAGCAGCGGCGAGCGGAATCTTCGGAGAAGTCAGTCGATCCGGTGCACTCGGACCGCCCGGTTCATGCCGTCTACCATCATCTTCCCGCGTTCGATGGTGACCCATGGCATGAACGAGTACCGATACTCGTAGTAGTACTCGTCCTGCTTCCACCGAGAGCCGTCGAAAAGCTCGACGACTGTATCGCCGTCCCATCCGGACCATTCGCCGGCTAGTCGCTGCCGCATCTACGTCACTACCTTCCGCCCGAGTTCATTCGAGGCTATCTTCACACGTCGTCGGATCGTCTTACAACCAATGGTCAGAGAACCGCTCCGCGCGCGAAAAAACAGGTGGCCCGATTCAAATGATCCGTTGACCTCGGGACACAGTCGCTGGTGTTGTTAGGCCGCACCGGAAAGCCCCACCGCGTGCCAGGGGGGCGTGTGCACTCGATCACTTGGAGCCCAGGTCGCTCTTCGGGCGCTTGGTTCTCGTAGCCGGCAGTGACTGCCGGCTTTGTGGCTCCGGTCGTGCGCGCGGACTTCACTGCACCCGATCCATCAGGACTTGACGAATCCCATCGCCCTGAGCGTCTCCACGAGTTGTGACTCGTCATCGGGGTCCCAGGCGACGATCCAGATCCCTTCAGCTCGATACGGTGCCGCGAACTCCTCAGGAACGCCGCCGTCGACGATCAGGAGCTTGCGCTCCCAGTCAGTGGCCCGCAGCTGCCGGATGGCGTCGGCAGCCTGTCGGAGTCGCATCCGCCCCTTCACCTCGACGCCAACCTTGCGATCAGCATCGTCGGTGAGGACGAAATCCACATCGCGACGATTTCGGCCCGACGGGCTTGTCACGTTGAAGCCGTTTGCGAGTCCTATGCGGCGAAGCGTCTCATCAACGCGAAGTTCGAGTTCGACCCCCGGACGCGGGACGCGGACTCCGTTGTCTTCTGCGATCTCCGCCAACCGCTCTTTCGTTTCGAGCGGGATCGCTGGATCAGCAGCTGCTTGGCGCAGCGTCTTTTCCAGCTGTGCGACTCGGCTCAACACAAATCCGTCCTTGTTAAGCTGAATCAGTTGCTGGCCCGTGAGCGATACGTAGAGGAACGCGGCTCCGGCGACGATGAGGAGCGGAACGCCCGCGACGTTGGTGCCTTGCGCGAAGACCGCGATGCAACCGGTCGATGAAAGCCCAATGCCAGCAATTCCGAGGAGGATCCGCGACCAGGGCTTCATCGCTGCTACTGCCTCGTTGTTATTCTCCTCAGACACCAGAGAAGCGTATCGAAGAGTGCGACTGGACGGTACCTTTCTGCACACGACCTGCTGAGCGTGGCCAGCGCCGCGGAACCTCAACGGTCTCGAATGGCGCCGCGCCATGCTCCATGAACAGCTCACCGTGCATGATGGCGCTGCTCGTCCGCGGCATAGCCGGACGAGCGCTGCGTTAGGGCATCGGTTACGGAGCGGTTTCCTCGTCGCTCTCCGGCTCTTGGTCAGGCTCAGCGCCCTCGTTGAAGAGTTCGACGCTGATGAATTTGATGTTCCTTGCGCTGATCAGTGTGGCGGCTGCCTGCATCTCGATCAGATCCTCGGCGCCTTCGGGCTGAACCCACATCGGGTGCTGCAGTACGAGTTCGCGGTCTCCGTGCTCGGCGACTTCACGGCTGAAAGAGTTGAGGTTACCAACGATGAGCGTCCCATCCGTGAGGTGTACAGACACCCTCCGGACAGCGGCGTCGCCCTTGTCGTTCGCGGAGAACACATTCCACCACGCTGACGCCGTCGGATCGTGTCGGCTGTCGTGTCGCGAGATGAGGGCACCGACTCCGGCGACGGCTGCGGCGAGGACGATCGCGAGTACGACGACAGCAAACACCAGGAGCGGACGGTCTTGCCAAGCCGCGACCGGTTCCCGAAGGAACGCCTCAAGCTGTGCTCGTGCATCAGCGTTAGTCACTGCGACGAGAGCCAACCCGACCGCCGGAATGACGTAGGAAGCGGCACTGACTGCCAGCACCACCGATGTCTCGCGGAACGCGGCGCGAGTCCGTGACGGACCCTGTCGATCCCGGAGCGACACGAAGACGAAGCCCGGGAGGAGCGCGACGACGAGGACAGCCAGACCGGCGAACGTGGTGGGGATCACCTGTCAAGGATGCCTGTATCGGAACGGAATGCGAGAATGATCGCAAGCAAAGTCGTATCAGGAGGTCGGTCATGTCCAGCAACAAACAACCGAAGTCGCCGCAGACGCCGTCACGCCGCAACGAAGGGCAGCAGTCCGCGCCTGGAGCGCAACCGCTTCGACGCGACAGCAAGGTAACCAAGCCTGCCCCGCGCCCGGGAACGTCGAAATGACCGAGAAGCGGCCCCGAGACGAGGGCGCCGGTCAGAAAGACACGATGGACGCCCGCGGAGAGACGATGGACGCTCGGGACATCATCGAACACAGTCAGCAGGAGGCTCCCGGCGCTAAGCCGCTGACCGTGCAAAACGTTGTTGTACCGCCGCAACCGAAGCCCCGACCGGAGCCCTGACCTCAGGTGTAGTCAGCACACGAAAACTGCTCACTGCTCACTGCTCACTGCTCACTGCTCAGGGCGTCCACCACTGACGCCAGCGTCCGGTGCAGCTTCACCGGAGCGTGCAGACGTCGGACCGATTGCTCAAGTAGACCAATCGTTCGTCGCTCACCGACAACGTGGTCGGCATACCCGGCCGCGGTGCACAGGTAGAAGAGATCGGTGAGGTCGTTACCTTCCCACCGACCTGAACCGAGCAGCTTGTCGATCATCGTGGCGCGGAACAGCGATATCGCGGGTGCTCCAAGCTCCGGAAGGTGCCACGTCGACTGGGTCCACGCGGACATCTCGCTCAGGCTCAGCCCTGCGTCGAAGCTGGCACGCGCGATCTCCCGGGTGGCATCCGAGAACATGAAAACCTCTGCGGCGCGCCTTCGTTGCTGCTTCGTTCGATTGGTCTCGCCGGAGAGCCATGTAGAAAACTCCTGCACTCGCTGCACCCAACCCGTCATGTCGCCGCGCGGCGTCGCCTGCTGGTCGAGCATCATCGAGGCGTAGACCATGCTCGACAACGACGCCGTGTAGGCGTAAGTCCACTCAGCAGGGAGCTCAGCGTGGTCCTTGCGCGGCGAGGACCCTTCTCGAGTTGCAGGATCGAGAGCAGCGTACGGCTCCAGCGTGAAGACGTCTGGCACTAGCGCCGCCGGCTTGCCGGAGGAGCGGGCGAGGACTTGACGGAACTCTGCGGCCCGAACCTGGAGGGGGTCGCGCATCTGCCATCCGCCGCTGCAGGACAAGATCGCCACCGCCAGCTCGTAGCGTCCCTCGTCGTTCCCGAAGCTGCCTGTCTCTCCAAGATGAGCGGCGGAGAGTGGCAGAACCACCCTGCCAGACGAGGCCAGGCCAATGAGACGCCAAGCCGCCTTCAGCTCGTCGTCTGATTGCACGCGCCAGGGAGCGTGGACCGACTTGCTCAGGGTGCTCCACTGATTCTGATCCAGGTACACAACGGGCCGGTCACGAAGGGGTGACGAGTTGAAGCGCGATCCGAATCTCGACGAGAACCCATCTCCTCGCGTCGTCTTGAAGAACACCGACCGGCGCCACGGGTAAACCTCCACCATGGCAAAGTCCTTCGCATGAATCGCGTGCAAGGCGTCACCGCTGAAACCGCGCACCACGCCGCTTCGGAACCGAAGCGCAACCATGTTGTCGTCAGCGCGCCACTGGAAAGCCTCGATGAAGTCGGATGACTTGCCGTCCCCGCCGCTCGTTGTCTCAGAAGCATCGTCGTCAGGGAGAGTCGTCGGCACAGAGGTCTCGTCCACGACCGGATCGTCCCATCAGCGGACGACATCGGGGTGTGCCTGCCGCAGAACGGTGCTGCCACGCTGGGCTGGGATATCGAGGGGAGCTGCGGACGTACCGCCCCTGAACTGGGGTTGATGCGAAAAGGGGAAAAACTGGGTCAGCCCAGGGGAAACTCAGACCCCGAGCCCAAGAGCAGGGCCCCCGATCGGCCTAACAGCAAGGGGCTCCGAGACCTGCAAATGACCCGCCACAGAAAACCCCCGTTCACGCGGGGGTTTTCTTCTTTCGAGGAGCGCCCCTGGTGCCTCTGCGGTGCACTCTCGTGAGCTCGCGACTCGGTGCCCTGCCTGCCTCCTCCATGCCAGCGGGGTGAGCCATAGTGCGTCGGACCAGGTGTGCCGGGCGCACACGCCTGTTCCTCGAGCGCGAGCAGCGAACCGCAAGCCTTCGTCACTCTCCACTAACGGGTCTCGCCACTGCGATGCGCCGCTGAAGCCCTAGATCAGCGCACAAATGTGTGGCACAGACCCGAGGGGACCCTAGAACCACAGGCGCAGCCAACAGCGACCGTTGCGCTGGGGCATACCCCACCGCTGGGGACTGCTGCAGGTTGAGTTGACTCGTTCGTTTAGGCCGCGAGTGCGACCTGTGGGTTGATGATCGTCTCGTACTCGATAGGGGTCAACTTCCCCAGACCACGTTGGCGTCGTTTCCGGTGATAGGTCGCCTCGATCCAGGTGATGATCGCCAGCCGGAGCTCTTCCCGCGTGGCCCATCGTTTCCGGTTCAAGACGTTCTTCTGCAGGAGCGCGAAGAACGATTTCATCGCAGCGTTGTCCGCGCACGCACCGACTCGGCCCATCGACCCGAGGAGCCCGGCGTCGCTGAGCGCGCGGACGAACTTCTTCGACCGGAACTGGCTGCCGCGGTCCGAGTGCACGACCGTCCCGGCCGGATTCCGGCGGTCCACCGCCATCTGTAGGGCCGCGACAGCGAGCGAGGACCGCATGCGATCGCTGATCGAGTAGCTCACGATCCGACGGGAACAGGCGTCCTTCACCGCACACAGATAGAGCTTCCCCTCACCCGTCGGATGCTCGGTGATGTCCGTCAACCACAGCTTGTCGAGGTCCGGCGCCGTGAACGCACGTCGAACCCGGTCGTCATGCACCGGCGGCCCGGCCTTGCGATTCAGGCCGCGCTTCTTCGCATGCAACGACCACAACTGCTGCTGCGAGCACAACCGCCACACCCGACGCTCGGACACCCGATGGCCGGCTGCATGCAGGTCGTCGGCGATGAACCGGTAGCCGAACGTCGGGTCGTCGCGGTGCGCGTCGATCGCGGCGTTGGTGAGGTGCGCGTCCGCCCAGTCGCGATCGGTCACCGGACTGGCACGCCACCGATAGAACGCCTGCTTCGAGAAGCCCAGCACCCGGCAGGCCACCGCGACCGGGATCCGGTCGGCGGCGAGTTCGAGGACCAGCGGGTACATCATTTTGGGAGATGCGCCTGCGACAGATACGCGGTCGCCCGACGGAGGATCTCGTTCTCCTGCTCGAGGAGCCGAATCCGTTTCTGCGCGTCCCGCAGCTCCGCCTGCTCAACGGCTTTCGCCGACGGCGCCGCTGCAACATTGACGCCGTCGTCACGGTCCGCGAGCCGCAGCCAGCGGGCCAGGCAGGACTCGGAGACACCGAAGTCCCTCGCGACCTGCCGCACCGACGTCTCACCCTTTCGGGCGACCGCAATCACATCACGGCGGAACTCTTCCGGATACGCCTTCACCATGGCGCACATCCTTCCAGCAGGAGCCAACGCCCCTACCCGTCAGGAGTCAACCAAACCTGCAGCAGTCCCTTCCTGACGCATCGGCAGGTCGAGGCGCTGGCTTCGGAGGCCAGGTACGGCCAGCTTGTCCGGCTACTTGCGTACACCGGGCTCCGATGGGGCGAGGCGACGGCCTTACGAGTTCGTAGCGTTGACCCCGGTCGACGTCGCCTGAACATTCGGGAGGGAGTGACGGAGGTGAACGGTCAACACGTCCTGGGCAGTGTGAAGTCGCATGAACGGCGCTCCGTCGCATTTCCTGACTTCCTCGACTCGGCTGTTGCAGCGGCCTGCCGGGACAAGCACCCCGACGATCGTCTCTGGTCGTCACCGGCCGGAGGTTTCCTCCGGCCAGGGCACTCCAGCCAGGGGTGGTTCGCGAGGGCCGTCCAGCGAACAATGGTGGCCGATGCAAGCTTCCGCCGAGTCACACCGCATGACCTCAGGCACACCGCTGCATCACTCGCGATCAGCGCTGGTGCCAACGTCAAAGTGGTCCAGCGGATGCTGGGCCACAAGTCGGCGAAGGTGACGCTTGACACTTATGCGGCGCTGTTCCCCGACGATCTGGACAACGTCACCTCCGCGTTGAGCCGGCAACGAGCGGAACAGCTGTAGCGGTGGTCGTGGTCGTGGTCGTGGTGGCGGCCGCGACCGCGGGCGCGACCTCCTCCGTCCTGAAGCTCGAGTGCTCTCGCATGACACCGTCTCGCATAGGGCACCTTGCCGGAATCAGTTTCGGACCAGCTATCTGAGACGCTCGGAGTCCCGAAGACGCGCGGGTGCAGGCACGCGACGCTCCGTCTCGCTGGACGATCGTCGTCCGGACGGTGAAACTACCCACTGCCATCCGGCGTCCGGTAGCAGTCCCCTGCTGAACGGTGCGGGGAAAACGCCCGTTGCTCTTACTGGTCGAGCCGTCGAGCGAAGTGATGGGCGGTAATGTCCATTCGTTCGCGCAGGTAGAAGCGATGCGCCTCGAAGCGTTGCACGCCGGAGTCGAGCTCGATCGCGCTGCACCCTAGTTCTCGACCGCGCTCCGCCAGGGCGGTTAGGAGTCCCGCGCCGTGGCCGTGGGACCGCTCGGCGGCGGCGGTGGAGAGGTCATCGATGTAGAGCTTCCTGATGGCGCTCGTGTTGACGACTACTCGCCAGCCGGCGACAGCCACGCAGCGATCGTCTTGCAGTAGGGCGGTGAAGCGGAGGCCTTGGGGCGCGCCTTCACGCAGTACCAGCTCGAGCAGTTCGTCAGTGAGATGGGGGCGCAGCTCGCGGAGGACGGGAAGGGCGGTCGTCCACCGCGCGTCGCCGGGCTCTAGATCAATGATCACGGCGAGGAGACTAGCGCTCGCATCGTCCCGTACGGGAACGGGTTAGAGGGCGTCCCGTTTGGGCATCGTCGTCCGGACGGTGAAACTACCCACTGCCATCCGGCGTCCGGTAGCAGTCCCCTGCTGAACGGTGCGGGGAAAACGCCCGTTGCTCTTACTGGTCGAGCCGTCGAGCGAAGTGATGGGCGGTAATGTCCATTCGTTCGCGCAGGTAGAAGCGATGCGCCTCGAAGCGTTGCACGCCGGAGTCGAGCTCGATCGCGCTGCACCCTAGTTCTCGACCGCGCTCCGCCAGGGCGGTTAGGAGTCCCGCGCCGTGGCCGTGGGACCGCTCGGCGGCGGCGGTGGAGAGGTCATCGATGTAGAGCTTCCTGATGGCGCTCGTGTTGACGACTACTCGCCAGCCGGCGACAGCCACGCAGCGATCGTCTTGCAGTAGGGCGGTGAAGCGGAGGCCTTGGGGCGCGCCTTCACGCAGTACCAGCTCGAGCAGTTCGTCAGTGAGATGGGGGCGCAGCTCGCGGAGGACGGGAAGGGCGGTCGTCCACCGCGCGTCGCCGGGCTCTAGATCAATGATCACGGCGAGGAGACTAGCGCTCGCATCGTCCCGTACGGGAACGGGTTAGAGGGCGTCCCGTTTGGGCATCGTCGTCCGGACGGTGAAACTACCCACTGCCATCCGGCGTCCGGTAGCAGTCCCCTGCTGAACGGTGCGGGGAAAACGCCCGTTGCTCTTACTGGTCGAGCCGTCGAGCGAAGTGATGGGCGGTAATGTCCATTCGTTCGCGCAGGTAGAAGCGATGCGCCTCGAAGCGTTGCACGCCGGAGTCGAGCTCGATCGCGCTGCACCCTAGTTCTCGACCGCGCTCCGCCAGGGCGGTTAGGAGTCCCGCGCCGTGGCCGTGGGACCGCTCGGCGGCGGCGGTGGAGAGGTCATCGATGTAGAGCTTCCTGATGGCGCTCGTGTTGACGACTACTCGCCAGCCGGCGACAGCCACGCAGCGATCGTCTTGCAGTAGGGCGGTGAAGCGGAGGCCTTGGGGCGCGCCTTCACGCAGTACCAGCTCGAGCAGTTCGTCAGTGAGATGGGGGCGCAGCTCGCGGAGGACGGGAAGGGCGGTCGTCCACCGCGCGTCGCCGGGCTCTAGATCAATGATCACGGCGAGGAGACTAGCGCTCGCATCGTCCCGTACGGGAACGGGTTAGAGGGCGTCCCGTTTGGGCATCGGCTATCGAGACGGACTGCTCAGCTCGGGTAGCCAACCGCTAATCCGCGCCGCTACTAAACCCCTCTCGTCCGGCATGCTCTTGCAATGGAGTTTTCGTGGTGGACGTGGTGGGGGCTCGTAGTCGTCATGTTGATCGGGCTCGGGCTGATCGGGCGCGCTGCTGTCATCGCCGTCCGCAGGGATGGGATCGGCCGGGCCAGAGCAGAGCGCGGGACCAGTGCTCGGTGGTTCTGGTCAGGGATCGGAGTGCTCGTCGTCGCGGGTGCGCTACTGGTTGTGTGGGTCATCGCGCTCGACAGCTGACCGTGGGCTGGTTGGCTGTGCCTCGGTGCAGGATCGGCTACCGGGACGGGTGAGGAGCCAATGTTGCTGTGCGAGCATCACAGGATGCACGACGACGTTGCGAGAGACGTGCGGAGCGAACCGTTCCGTGCTGGTGAATCCGTAGCCCTTCGCAGTTTGCACACCTTCGGCTCGCGCGGCCGGGCCGTTTCGTTCGCGGTCGCGGGCCGAGTGCTCGTCGACGATGATGACGTCGCCGTGGTCGCAAGCCCGCTCGACGCCGCGGTCCGCCGTCGAGCTGGCGTTGGAAGCGGGCCGAATGCAAGGCTGGTCCTCCCCGCCGACTGGGACGGTTCCTACGTCGAGGACAGCTGGTTCGGAGCGCCCGTTGTTCGCGTGCACCCGAAGGGGTCAGCGTGGTCGGTGTGGCGTTGGCACGACGGAACACAGTGGCTCCCGGACTGGTACATCAACCTCGAGCTGCCGTGGATCCGAACTTCAATGGGCTTCGACAGTCAGGACTGGACTCTCGACGTCATCGCACGTCGGCACGCCGAGGGTCGTTGGTCAGTTCGATACAAGGACGAAGACGAACTCGCCTTCTACGCGGACCAGGGCCTGGTCTCGGAAGCAGACCGCTCGATGATCGAACACACCGGCGAGGAAGCCACCGCTGCCGCGCACGCCGGCTCATTCCCGTTTGATGCGGATTGGTCCCAGTGGACGCCGCAACCGAACTGGGTCGCCCCGCAGCTGGCAGCAGGGTGGGATGCAGTCCGGTAGTCGATCGGCTATTGAGACGTCATCAGCGGTTCCGCCAGAGGCGTAGGCGCAGGTCCTCGAGCAGCGGGGACTGCTCACACGCGCACCCTCGCCTACTTCGTGCGGGTGTTGTGCCGCGTGCGTGAGCACCTGCGTGCAGCACCTCGTCGGTCAGTGACGCGGCGCAAGGCTCGCTGACCGCCCGGGGAGCGGCATGCGGCTTCACTGACGCCGAGATGTATCCGGTCGCCACAGTGGTCCTCACAGTCGTACGATCTGCTCATGGCCGACCCATGGCGCACCCATCATGCTGGACCGTTTTTCTTCACAAAGACGGCGCCCCGATCGAGAAGGGACGCTCTTGACGCAAGTAAGACTCACCCTCACTCGAGAAAAAGTGACCTTGGCCCGCTCCTCGCAGAAGTAATTGCAGGATGGGTGATCTCAGGCCTGATCCTCACAGGCATCATCGCATTGCTCACCGCCGTTGCGGTCCGCTAGAGCCGACCGGAGACCTGTCGGGACTCGCTATCTGACCGGCCGGCAAGTCCTCGCACCGTCTCGCTCGGGGGTGGGCTACCGAACGCCCCCTCGGTCGCTCGTGGTCGCCCCGATAGGGGATCGTCTATCGAGACGCGTCTGACCCGTGCCAGGATCGTCGATGTGAGTGATATTCGCGAAAATCTGAAGCTGAAGTCCGCGTTCGGAGATCTGCAGGCGTGGGTGAGCCTCCACGACGCAAAGCTGACCCGTGCCATCGATGCTTTGCGAGAGGACTGCTACACACTTCCGGAAGCGGTAGTCCGTGCTGACGGTGACCGTCTTGTCGACAAGGCCGCGGCGCTTGCGAAGAGAAAAAAGGCGTCTAAAAGCGACGACGTGTGGGGCTACGTCGAAGCCCTGAGGAACAAATTGTCGGCACTCAGCAGGGACTGATGTCCCAATAGGGGTACCTATCCGGAACGTTCGGAGACGGAGCTCTCCTGCCCGAAGGTGGGGGAGCGCTTTTTCCGGAGTCTTACTGGGCGCGGCGGGATTCGCGCAGACGCGCGACCCGCTTCGTCAGCTTCTTCCCGCCCAGGGCGATGAGGACGTTGGTGGCGTCCTCCGCCCTGGCGGAAAGGAAGTTCATCACGTGCTCGTTAGTGAGCAGGGTGACGAGGATGACGACCCAGATGGGTGCTCCGGAGGCAAGGGCGATGGCCGCGGCAGAAGCGTTGGACATGACTTCCTCCTTCGGGATACGGCCGTTTGGCCGACCCGCCTTGAGGGCGGGCGTTCAGGGCGCCGGTCTTCGGCGCGAGCGCCCGGTGGGCGCCTGGTGTTTCTATGGGCGGACGGATCGCGTTTCTTGCGATTGCGCGTCCGGGCATGAAAAAGGCCGGTCCTGGTGGGGGACCGGCCTGATGGGGTTGCGACTGAGGGCAGAGTCGGCGCGAGCAGGTCCAGCCTACGGCCGGACATGAAGAAAGCCAGTCCGAAGGACTGGCTTTTTGCGCGCACTAATGACGCACGGCTCAGCTTAGCGCACAAATGCGAAGTACCGGCAACTGTGCGGATCGAGGGCCGGCGGTGTCGGCGCTGGCTTCTACGATCCGGGTCGTGGGTGGTCGTCGACGGGATCGGTACAGCGCGCCCGAGGAGGCGCGGTACACGCTGTCGCCCGAGGCGATCGGAGCCCCGGTCGAGGGCAGCGGTCTCCGCCCGGTCCGTGCGTGGGTGCCGGCGAACGACGGCACCCAGTCCCGCGTCGCCGCCGTGTACGGACGTCCGGCTCCGCGCAACCGGCTTCCGCGGAGGATCGCAGCAGCTTGAGCAAGGCGATGCTGCAGCTGCTCTGTCGCGGTGTCGACGACTACGACGCCAAGCAGTAACGGATTGCTGTCGCAGTGCTTGTGGTGAGGTAGCACAGTGACAGTGGGGGAGTGGATGGGGCGCCGGGAAAGTGGTGACCGTCGGCACGGAGGCCGACGGTCTGACGGGCCCGCTCCGCGGGACAGCGCGAAGCACCAATCCTTTGACCTTTCCGGCGGGTCGATCATAGCTCGCTCCACGCCGGTGACCAGGGCTTTCGCGGCATATCCTCCCTCGCTGCGCTCAGTCCGGTATTCCACCGTCCCTGGTCGCCGACGCTCCCGCTCTCACTCGGTCCCCTTAGCCGGAAACGGTCAGAAGAGAAGTTGATCGGGAGGGGTTTGAGGATGATGAGCAACGTCACCATCTACAGCAAGCCGAGCTGCGTGCAGTGCACCGCCACGTACCGGGCATTGGACGGTAAGGGCATCGCGTACACCGTCGCCGACCTCGAGCACGAGCCGGTCGAGACCATCGAGCAGTTCAAGGCTCGGGGACTGATGCAGGCGCCCATCGTCATCACCGACACCGACGAGTGGGCTGGCTTCCGGCCCGACAAGATCGCCACCCTGACCGCCTGACCGGGCGCGCCCGCTTCGAGCACAAGGAGCCGAGCATCATGAGCGACACCGTGAAAGACCAGCCCACGTCGGCGTCCGCACCGGCGCCGGTGGAGGACGTGTTCTCACGGCCGGCGGACTACGACGAGCTCCAAGCACCACCGGCCGAGGATCCCGGGGCGGAGATCCCGGTGGGGGGGGGGGGGGGGAGTTCACCGCCCGTGAGTGGGCGATCTTCCGTCAGGGACAGCGGTGGGGGTGGGAGTCCCGACAGGCGGAGCTCGACGCCGTCCGCAACGCGTTCATCGCCGCGGACTTCGACGCCGATCGGTACTACCGGGCCGCGTTCGACCACGACAACCACGACTGCGCCATCCGCACCAACAAGGGCCAGTACCAGGGCGCCGCCACTCGGCTCCTGCAGTGGCACGAACCGGACGACGGGCAGCGAGACGCAGAGCAGCGTGGTGTCACCGGTGTGCGCCACCATCGACCGGAGCACTCATGACGAAGGACACTGACACCATGACCGAACAAACCAGGTCTCGTCCCTAGACCGCTCGAGCAGGTCGCTCTCTCCGACCCCGCTCGAGCAAGGCGGCACTCCCTTCGGCCGCCGCCGAGGAAGCCCCCGCCCACTCTCTCCGGGCGGGAGCTTCCTCGTTCCGGGCCCGGGTATCACCGGCCTACGCTAATGTCTAACGTTTCCTTACTGCGCTCCTATCGGCCACGGAATGACCCGCTCCCGCCCCTATTGCTCATATGACCCGAGTGTCGACGGAATTCGCCGAGGGCACGAGGGACCAAATGGGCCAACCTTGAAGCATTTCCTTATCCGTCGCCCCGAAATCATCCAGCAGTACGTCAAGTTCGCTGAACTCTCCCAGTAGGATGGTCAGACAGGCTTCAAGCATGTGGGCATCGTCCGGCCCGCTAATGCGCACCTCACGGCGAGCTGAGCGAATCTGACGCTCAACGTCGGTTGTCAACTTCTCTGAGCGTGACCACGTTTGCCGCCGATTGATCAAATATGTGAGGTCTTCCTTACCTTCGACTACTAGCCAATCGCACAGGTTCCCTGCTCCACGAAGCAGATAATCTCGCATTGGCGCAGCGGCAGCAACATCAGCCGCGCGTAGGAGGTTGAGAACGAAGTTATTCGCTGTGGCTAGGGCAATATTCCGGTCGTCGATAGCAGCGTAGGCATCCGCAATGCTATCGACGTGCAAGTTCAACGTTCGACCAATGTCTTCTATGCGCATCGTGTCGATTGGGTACCTCGTCGCGCAGACGTTGAATATCGCGATCAACCCAAACTTCCCTCGGCCTCTGCTGTACACGCTCATCAACGCGCCGTACTTCATCGTCTGCGCGGTCGTGGCGACCATCATCCTCACCCTCTGGCAGTGACCTCACCGTTCGAAGGAAAACACCTATGAAGATGCGACCCCTCGGCCGAACCGGTATGACGGTGAGCCCGTACTGCCTCGGCACGATGATGTTCGGCCCTGCCGGCACGCCTGACCCCGACGACTGCCGTCGCATCGTCGACCGGGCCGTCGGTGCCGGTATCAACTTCATCGACACCGCCGACGTCTACGGTGGCAGCGCAACCGAGACGATTCTCGGCGCCGCGCTCAAGGGACGCCGCGACGACGTCGTCCTCGCGACAAAGTTCACTGGTCCGATGGGCGATGACCCGAACCGTCGCGGCGCGTCGCGACGCTGGATCATGACCGCCATCGACGACTCGTTGCGTCGTCTCGGCACCGACTACATCGACCTGTACCAGATCCACCACTTCGACCCCACGACGGACATCGAGGAAACGCTTGCAGCGCTGACCGACCTCATCACAGCCGGGAAGGTCCGGGCCATCGGATCGTCAAGCTTCCTCGCCTCCGACATCGTCGAAGCGCACTGGACGAGCGAACGACGCAGTTCGGCGCGGCTCCGGACGGAACAGCCAAGCTACTCAATCCTCGCCCGAAGCATCGAACGAGAAGTTCTCCCCGTCTGCGATCGATACGGCATGGGAGTGCTCACGTGGAGCCCGCTGGCGTGGGGACTGCTCACCGGTAAGTACCGAGACGGGAAGAACACACCGGTGTCGCCGGGTCGCCTCCAGTGGGGGCCGCAGCACATGAGCGACCAGCGGAAGTTCGCCGTCGTCGAGCAGCTCGCCTCCGTCGCCGAAGATGCTGGGATCTCGATGACCCACCTGGCGATGGGGTTCGTCCTGGCGCACCCCTTCGTGACGTCAGCCATCGTCGGACCGCGCACGCTCGAGCAACTCGACGACCTCCTGGCCGGCGCCAACGTCAGCCTGAGCGACGACATCCTCGATCGAATCGACGAGATCGTCCCTCCGGGTACCGATGTCGGCGTCAGCGAGGTGAATTACGTCCCGCAGTCGCTGTCCCGCACCAGCCTCCGCCGGCGTATAGCCGACGCGCGTTCGGCCGCGTGACCCATGGTGGAGCGGAGCGCACCTGAGCAGCTGATCGTCCCCAACGCGGCAGCATGGCGCGCCTGGCTCGATGAGCGTGAAAGTGCCAGCGACGGCGTCTGGCTCGTGCTGGCGAAGAAGGGCACGCAGAGCCCGACTTCCCTCACGTATACGCAAGCCCTGGACGAAGCTCTGTGCAGCGGGTGGATTGACGGACGCAAGAGCGCAGTCGACCAGGCGACCTTCCGTCAGCACTTCACTCCCCGCCGGGCACGTTCCATGTGGTCGCAACGGAACATCGCCCTCGTCACCGCGCTCCTCGACTCGGGACGCATGCGCGACCGCGGACTGGCGGAGATCGAACGCGCACAGGCTGACGGACGCTGGGAACGCGCCTACGCAGGAGCATCTTCAATTGAATGCCCCGATGACCTGGTGCAAGCGCTCAGCGCATCTCCTCGCGCGGACGCGGCTTTCCGTGCCCTGACGAAGTCGGCCCGCTACCCGATCCTTCTCGACGTAACAACTGCGATGACGGCCACGACACGGGCTGCACGAATCTCTCGGCACGTGGCGAGGTTGGCGGACAGCCCTGACAACCGCTTCGGATGAACGCCGGACGACCGTCCCGATAGCCGGTCCTCCTGCGTACGGGCCGTCGCGGTCGCGCGCAGCTCTCACCATCTGTCTCACACAGGTGGTCCGCAGACAGTCGCGATGGCGGGGTGCTGTCCGGACGCCCATCCAGGGGCGGGTGTTTCGCCTCCGCGCTGCTCTCGGGAGCGAGCGTCCCCCTTCGTTCGGCTGCACGGTCGGCCCTCGTTGGCAGCCGGTGAGGAGGAACGGGACGGCGACGAGCAGTGCGACGGTCGCAGCCACTCGGCTGGTGCGTGTCCTCATCGAGCCCCCGATGGATGCGGACGGTCCAGGACGGCTTGCTCGTCCGGTGTCACCGCCGCCGCCACGATGTCCGGCGCGATCGCCATCGGTCTCAGCCCCTCGGCAGCACCGCACGCCGCGCCAGCCCCAGGACGACCCCGTGCGCCACCCGCGCAGCCCGCGCCGCGGCGTCGTCGAGGTGCTCCCGGAACTGCTCACCGTCAGGTGCGCACAGGTCGCTGATGCCCCGGATCGACACGAACGGCATGGCGTGCACGTGCGCGAACTGGGCGATGGCCGCGGACTCCATGTCGACCGCCGCCACCGTCGGGAAGGCGTCGCGGAGGAGCAGCGCCCGCCCTTCCGTGACGAAGACCTCGCTCGAGCCGATCGGTGCGGCGCGGACGACGTCGTCGGTCACCACGGCGCGTGCGCTGCGCACGAGGTCGGCGCCGGCCGAGAAGCCCGGCGGCATGCCCGGCACCTGGCCGAGCGCGTACCCGAACGCGGTGGCGTCGGCGTTGAGGTTGACGTACCAGTCGCCGACCACCACGTCCCCGAGCGCGACGTCGCGGGCGAGGCCACCGGCGGTCCCGACGCTGACGACGGGGATGCCGGAGCCGAAGTCGTGGAAGGCGTGCGCGACGGCGGCGGTCGCGTTCGTGAACCCGATCCCGCTGCGGCGGACGGCGACCGTGGCGCCGTCGACGTCGAGCAGGTGGTGTTCGTCGTGCCCGCCGGTCGGGCCGTCCAGGACCGGGTCGCCGCCGAACAGGTCGGTGAACGCCGAGACCTCTTCGCTCATCGCGGCGATGACGACTGCGACGGGTCGTCGGGAGGCTTCCACCCACCGATCCTCCCACAGCGGCCGTGCCGCGTCTGCAGACGCGACCCCGGACGGACGGGAGGCCCGGTACCAGCTGGTACCGGGCCTCCCGTCCGTCGTGTGGTCGCGCGGGGCCGTCAGGCCGTGGCGGCCGCCTCGCTGCGCTTCGGCAGCACCCAGTTCGGGCGCACGTAGTGGCAGGTGTACCCGTTCGGGATCTTCTCGAGGTAGTCCTGGTGCTCCTCCTCGGCCTCCCAGAACGGGCCGGCCGCGGTGACCTCGGTGACGACCTTGCCCGGCCAGATGCCCGAGGCGTCGACGTCGGCGATGGTGTCGAGTGCGACGTCGCGCTGCTCGTCCGAGGTGAAGAAGACGGCCGACCGGTAGCTGACACCGACGTCGTTGCCCTGCCGGTCCTTGGTGGACGGGTCGTGGATCTGGAAGAAGAACTCGAGGAGCTCGCGGTACGAGATCACCGTGGGGTCGAAGACGATCTCGACGGCCTCGGCGTGCGTGCCGTGGTTGCGGTAGGTGGCGTTCGGGACGTCGCCGCCGGAGTAGCCGACGCGGGTGCTGAGGACTCCGGGCTGGCGGCGGAGGAGCTGCTGCGCTCCCCAGAAGCATCCGCCGGCGAGGATCGCGGTCTCGGTGGTGGTCATCGGTACCTCCGTGGTTCGTGACGCTGGCTGCGACAGTACCCGGTGCAACACACGAGGGGCCCTGCGTGTTCCACGGTCACGGAACCCGCGTGCTGCCGACCGTGCGGATCAGCGGCGCAGCGTGTTCCGCGGGTACTCGCCGAAGGTGGCCCGGTACGCGGCCGAGAACCGACCGAGGTGCGCGAAGCCCCAGCGGCGGGCGACGGACTGGACGGCCGTGGTGCCGACGTCGGCGTGCAGCAGTTCGCGGCGCACGTGGTCGAGCCGCACGTGCTGCAGGTACTGCATGGGCGTCACCCCGAGGTGCCGCTGGAACGCCTCCTGCGTGGCCCGGACGCTGAGGCCGGCGGCGCGCGCGACCTCGGAGACGCTGACCGGCTCGGCGGCGTGCTCGTGCACGTACTCGACGGCGGCGCGGAGGCGGGCCCGACGCGGCAGGAGGACGGCCGGCGGCAGCTCGGCCGCGGTCGGCGGGTACATGCGGAGGAAGGCGGCGGCGGTCCCGCGGGTCAGGGTGTGCCAGAGCAGGGTGTCGACGCCGCCGGTCCGCAGTTCGCGCGAGAGCAGCGCCAGGCTGTTCCGCCAGAGCGTGACGGCGGCGGGGTCCAGCACGCGCAGGTGGTCGATGCCGAGGTCGGCGACCTGGCCGGTGTGGAACTGCTCGTCGGCGACCTCGTGCACGAGTCGGCGGGACATGTGCACGACGCGCTGGTCGTAGTCCTCGTACTCGAAGACGAACTCGCGGGCGGTGGGGAACAGCATCGGCACGTCGCCGGTCATCGGCACGCGGTCGCGCAGGACGTCGGGGACACCGTGGCCGGTCGTCAGCCACTGCACGATGTAGTCGTCGGACGCCGGGATCGCACCGCGGATGGCGCCGGAGATCTGCGAGCGGCGGAGGGTCACGTCGGCGTCGCCCACGGCCGTGTACCGGTACCCGAAGGGACGGTCGGTGGCACGAGCGGACCACCCGCGTCCGGCGTAGTAGCCGCTCAGGTCGAGGACGGCCCGGTCGGGTGCGCTGCCGGCGGCCTCGATGCGCACGGTGCTGCGGGACTCGACGTCGTCACACGCGGTGGGCCTGCGGTCGTCGATCGTGGTCATCGTGCGCGCAGCTCCTCCCGTTCGTGGTGCGGGCACGGCCGTCGGCCCTGCCCGGTGCGCGCGCGGAGCGCACCACGCAGGACCATACGGAGGCGCGGATCGCGGCCGACAGGGGTTGACCCGGCCTGTCCCGATGCGGTATTGCACCTGTGTCGCCGTGCGCGGAGTCACCTGGATGGGGCAAGGTCAGTGCATGCGCACCGAACCCGCCGCCGCCATCCGCGCCGCCCGCGACGTCCTCATCGCAGCACGAACCGACAGCGCCGCGGCCCGCGCGACGTTCCGCTGGCCGGACGTCGGCGACACGTTCAACTGGGCGATCGACTGGTTCGACGTGGTCGCCGCCGGCAACGACCGGGAGGCGCTCGTCATCGTCGAGGAGGACGGCAGCGAGTCGCGCACCACCTACGCCGAGATGTCGGCGCGCTCCGACCGGCTGGCGGCCCGGCTGCACGACCTCGGCGTCGCGAAGGGCGACCACGTGCTGCTCATGCTCGACAACCAGCTCGAGCTGTGGGAGTCGATGCTCGCGGTCATGAAGACCGGCGCGGTGATCCTGCCCACGTCGACGATGCTCGGTGCGGCCGACCTGCAGGACCGCATCGACCGCGGCCACGTGGCCCACGTCGTGACGAGCCTGCGCGAGACCCCGAAGTACGCGGACGTCACGGGCGACTTCACCCGGATCGTGGTCGGTGGGGCCGCCGACGGCTGGACGAGCTACCCGACCGACCTGGGCGAGCCGGCACCCGCGGGGGAGTGGCGACCCGAGGTGGTGACGGCGGCCTCCGACCCGTGCCTGGTCTACTTCACCTCCGGGACGACCGACAAGCCGAAGATGGTCGTGCACACGCAGACGTCCTACCCCGTGGGGCACCTCACCACGATGTACTGGATCGGCCTCGAGCCCGGCGACGTGCACCTGGCGATCAGCTCGCCGGGCTGGGGCAAGCACGCCTGGAGCTGCTTCTTCGCCCCCTGGATCGCCGAGGCCACCGTCTTCGTGCACAACCAGGAGCGCTTCGACCCGGCGGCCCTGCTGCACCAGCTCGAACGGGCTCGGGTCACGTCGTTCTGCGCGCCGCCGACCGTCTGGCGCCTGCTCATCCAGGCCGACCTCGGCAGCCGCCCGAGCGCCCTCCGCGAGGTCGTGTCCGCCGGCGAGCCCCTCAACCCCGAGGTCATCCGCCTGGTCGAGGAGTCCTGGGGCCGGACGATCCGCGACGGCTACGGGCAGACCGAGACGACCGCGATCGTCGGCAACGCCCCGGGCGACGTCGTCCGACCGGGCGCGATGGGCCACGGCCTGCCCGGCGTCACCATCGCGCTCCTCGACCCGGTGACCGGCGAGCCCGGTGCGACCGAGGGCGAGGTCTGCCTCGACCTGACGACGACGCCGGTGAACCTGATGGCCGGCTACCTCGGCGCCGCCGACCGCACCGAGGACGCCCTGCGCTGCGGCTTCTTCCACACCGGGGACGTCGCCACGCGGCACGAGGACGGCTCGCTGACCTTCGTCGGCCGCACCGACGACGTGTTCAAGTCCTCCGACTACAAGGTGTCGCCGTTCGAGGTCGAGAGCGCCCTGCTCCAGCACCCCGCCGTCGCCGAGTCCGCCGTCGTGCCCGCCCCGCACGAGGAACGCCTGGCCGTGGTGAAGGCGTACGTCACGCTCGCCGCCGGGTGGGAGGCGGACGCCGAGACCGCGCGGAGCATCCTCGCGCACGCCCGCACCGCGATGCCGGCCTGGCAGCGCGTGCGACGGGTCGAGTTCGGACCGCTGCCGAAGACCGTGTCCGGCAAGATCCGCCGCGTCGAGCTCCGCGCTCGCGAGGACGCGGCGGCGGGCGGCCCGCAGCTCGAGGGCGAGTGGCGTGACGAGCAGTTCCCGGGCCTCCGCACCGGGCGCCGCGAGGACTGACCGCCACCGGTCACGCCGGGCCGGGTGCCACCCGCTGGACGCGGGGGGACCCGCCCGCGCGTAGCGTCCCCGTCATGAGCGATGCAACGAACGGAACCGGACCCGACGGCGTCTCCGACGAGGAGACCCGACGCACCGACGCCCTCCCCGACGGCTCGGCCTCGGGCGACGCCACGCAGGACCCCGACCAGGACAGCGACGTGGACTCCGGCGGCGAGCCCGCGGAGCCCGAGCACTCCTGACGGACGGGCGCCGCCGGTCGCTCGGGACCCGACCGGCCCTGAGCGGACAGCGGACCGCCCCTCCCAGCCGCGCCGGAGTTCGCTGGCATCCGGTTCCTCACCCGCCCTCCCCGGGTGTGCCGGGCCGGCCGGACCGGAAGCGGTGACCCCATGCTGTCGTTGATCTACTCCAGCGTCGCGACGGACACGTTCGACGACGCCGACCTCGCGGCCCTGCTCGCACAGAGCCGCACCGCGAACGAGCGCAACGACGTGACCGGCATGCTGCTGTTCCGCAACGGGTACTTCCTGCAGCTGCTCGAGGGCCCCGACGCGGCCGTCCGCGCGAAGATGGCCACGATCAAGAACGACACGCGCCACACCAAGGTGACGATGCTGCTCGAGGAACTCGTCGAGGAGCGGCAGTTCCCCGAGTGGACGATGGCGTTCGTGCCGACCTCCGAGGCCGACCTCGACGAGGTGCCGGGCTACCGCTCGACCTTCGACGACGTCGAGGCGGTCTCCACCGAGACGCCCGCCGCCGACGCGGTGCCGCGCAGTGCCTCCCCGGCGCTCCGCGAACTCATCCGCTGGTTCCAGGCCCGCCCCGACCGGTTCCGCACCACCGCCTGACCGCGGGCCGGGCCGGCTCAGGTGCCGACGTCGAACACGACCACGCGTGCGCTGTGCGCCCCGATGTGGTCGGCCACCGGCTGGTGTGCCGGGTGCGGTAAATACGCGTCGCGTGCCGCAGCGTCCCGGAAGCGGACGACGAGCGCCCACTGGAAGCCGCTCTCCATCCCCTCGGGGCTGACGCTCGGCCCCGCCGCGACGGACAGCACGCCGTCGATCGTCGGCAGGTGCTCCTGCGCGAGATCGGTCGCCCGGTCGGCGCCGGTCGCGGTCGCCTCGTCCCACTCCACCAGCACGACGTGCACGATCTCGGTCACGGGGACCCCTTCCTCGGTCGCGCGCCGTCGGCCGTTCCGACGAGGGGCGTCACCGGAAGCCTCCACCGCGGTGGCTGGGCGTACCCCGATCCGGCCGCCGTACTGGGCTGGTGCCCACCCGACGCGGCCTAGCGTCCGGGACACACCACCGACGAGAGGAAACACCATGGCAAGCGGAGTCGCAGCAGTCTGGGTCCCGGTCAGCAACATGGAGCGCGCCGTCGCGTTCTACCGCGACACCCTCGGTCTCACCGTGAAGGACCAGTCCGACGACTGGAGCGAGATCGACGCCGACGGCCTCATGATCGGCCTGAACGGTCGCGAGTCGGCCGGCGGTTCGAGCGAGGGCGGCGCGGTCGTGTCGTTCCAGCCGGACGGCAGCATCGAGGACGAGGTCGCCGACCTGAAGCGCCGTGGCGCGGACATCCAGGGCGAGATCAGCGAGCACCCGTGGGGCAAGATCATCCCCTTCAAGGACAGCGAGGGCAACGACCTGCAGCTGTACGCCCCGCCGCAGGGCTGAGCGACGCCGACGCGCTGCCGCGCGTCTGCCGGACGGGAGGCCCGTGACCAGCCGGTCACGGGCCTCCCGTCTGTCGTGTGTGCGCAGGGCGGACAGGTCTTCTACGTCTTGTAGAGTGAGGGTCGTCGTGGTGCCGGACCCGACGCGAGCCCGCCGAGGACCCGATGACCGCTGTGCACGACCGCCCCGTTCCGCCGCCCGCCGCCCCGGCCGCGACGCCGACCGGTCCCGACCGCCGGCGGGGGTGGATCCCGCAGCTGCTCCTCCGCCTGCACTTCCTGGCCGGACTGTTCGTCGGCCCGTTCATCCTGGTCGCCGCGCTGTCCGGAGCGGCCTACGCGATCGGCCCGTCCGTTGAGCGGATCGTGTACGCGCACGCCCTGAGCGCGCCGTCGACCGCCGCACCGCTGCCGCTCGCCGACCAGGTCCGAGCCGCCCAGGCGTACGTCGACGTCCACCACCCGACCGACACCCTGGCCGCCGCCCGCCCCGCACCCGGACGCGGCGACACGACACGCGTGCTGTACGCGGAGGACGGACTCCTCGAGTCGCAGTCCCGAGCGGTGTTCGTCGACCCGGGCACGGCCGAGGTCCGCGGCGACGAGCTCGTGTACGGCACGTCGGGGTCGCTGCCGTACCGGACGTGGGTGAGCACGTTCCACCGGTCGCTCATGCTCGGCGACGTCGGCCGGCTCTACAGCGAGACCGCGGCGTCCTGGCTCGGCGTCGTGTCGCTCGCCGGTCTCGGCCTGTGGGTCGTGCGCTTCCGGGCGACGCGTGCGCGGACGGCGTCGGGTCGTCCGGCGACGACTGCGCGGCGAGACCTGCTCCGGCCGGCCCGCGGCGTGACCGGGTACCGCCGGACGTCCTCGTGGCACGCGTCGACGGGGGTGTGGCTGCTGCTCGGCGCGGTCTTCCTGTCGGCCACCGGCATCACGTGGTCGCAGTTCGCCGGCGACAACGTCGGGGCGCTCCGGTCGGCGTGGGGCTGGTCGACGCCGTCGCTCGACCGGTCGCTCGGCGATGGTGCCGCCGCCCCCGCCGGGGGTGAGCACGCCGGTCACCACGGCGGCGGGACGGCCGCCGCGGGCACGGCGGTCACGGTCGACGCCGACGCCGACGCCTTCGACGCGGTGCTCGCCGCGGCACGGCGGGTCAACATCGACACCGGCCAGGTGGAGATCACCCCGCCGGCGACGACCGACCAAGCGTGGAGCGTCGCTGAGATCAAGCGCTCGTGGCCGACCCAGGTGGACTCGGTCGCCATCGACCCGCGGGACCTGTCCACGGTGTCGCGGACGGACTTCTCGTCGTACTCGATCCCGGCGAAGGCGGCCCGGTGGGGCATCGACACCCACTCCGGCACGATGTGGGGCCTGCCGAACCAGGTGCTGCTGTTCGTCACCGCGCTCGGCATCGCGGTGATGGTGGTCCTCGGCTACGCCATGTGGTGGCAGCGCCGGCCCACCGGTGCCCGGGTCGGCCGGGCGCCGCGCGGTGGTGCGCTCGCGCGGGCGCCGTGGTGGGGGACCGGGATGGTCGTCGTGGTGGCGCTCGGGCTCGCGCTGCTCCTGCCGACGCTCGGCGTGACGTTGCTCGCGTTCGTCGTCGTCGACGCGCTCGTGGTCACCTTCCGGCGCCCGTCGGCCTGAGCGGGAGGGGCGGCGGCCGCCGGTCCGACCGGCTTCCGGGTCGCTGCGCCGGTGGCGATGTGGCGGCCGGCCGGCGGCCCCAGGTGAACCCGCCGGGACGCGACAGAGCCCCCGGGGTGACCCGGGGGCTCTGGAGGTGGTGCTGGTGCCGACCCGAGGTCAGCGGGCGGTGCGGGCCCCGGCGCGCGGGAGCACGATGCCGAGGATGATCATCGCGACGGCGAGGATCAGGTGCAGCACGTTGTCGGCGCTGTTCAGCGGGACGAAGTTCGCCGCGCTGGCCATGCCGGCCGTGAAGAGGCCGTAGATGAAGAGCACGGCGTAGATGATGCCGCCGACGAGCAGGTACTGGCGCGAGAAGCCGAACGAGCGCGCGGCGATCAGGCCGACGATGCCGAACAGCAGGTGGACGATGTTGTGCAGGACGGACACCTGGAACAGGCCCAGGAGCTGCGCGTTCGAGTCGTTGCCGGCGGCCATCATGCTGCCCATGTCCATGGTCAGGCCGGGGATGAAGCCGGCGATGCCGACGATGAGGAAGACGACGCCGAAGACCAGCGCGCCCTTCTGCGTGAGCGTCCGGCCGTAGCCGTGGTCGGTGCGGGTCGATGCGTTGGTGGTCATGAAGGAACCTTTCGTCAGGAGTCGACGCGGTCGGTTGCCATGCGCCTCGCAGGACATTCGGAGTGGACCAGCAGTCGGTTTGGTGGGACGTCCCAGCAGTACACGCACTTGGCACGTCAGGACCGGACCAAGCGCTTGATGGCCAGAGCCGCCTCCTGGATCTTCTCCTCGGCGGCCGGTCCACCCTGGGCGACGGCGTCGGTCACGCAGTGCCGCAGGTGGTCCTCGAGCAGGCCCATCGACACCGCCTGCAGCGCCTTCGTCATCGCGGACACCTGCGTGAGGATGTCGATGCAGTACTGCTCGTCCTCGACCATCCGCTGCAGCCCGCGCGCCTGGCCCTCGATCCGGCGCAGGCGCTGCAGGTAGTCGTCCTTCGCGGAGATGTAGCCGTGGTGGCGTGCGGGTCCTTCGGACATCGGGAACAGATCCTCGTCGTCGGCGTTACGGTAGGGGTACCCCCCGAGGGTACCCGCACGCACCGACGAGGAGGACCGCATGAGCGACCAGCCGACCGCCACCTACGGCATCGAGGGCATGACCTGCGAGCACTGCGTGATGAGCATCGACGAGGCGTTCCGCGAACTCCCCGGCGTCACCGACGTCCGGGTCGAGCTGGTGGTCGGTGGCCGCTCCACCGCCACGGTCACGAGCACCGCGCCCCTCGACGACGCCGCGGTCGACGCCGCGGTCGACGAGGCGGGCTACACCCTGGTGGAGCGCTGACGACGGTGACCGCCACGGGAGCGCCGGTCGAACTCGCGATCGAGGGCATGACGTGCGCCTCGTGCGCGAACCGCATCGAGCGCAAGCTCAACAAGATGCCCGGCGTCTCCGCGACCGTGAACTACGCCACCGAGACGGCCACGGTCTCCCTGCCGGACGGCACGGCGGTCGACGACGCCATCACCACCGTCGAGCAGGCCGGCTACGGTGCGCGGCTGCCGGAGCCCGAGCAGCCCGACGTCGACGCGCTCGCCCCGCTCCGCCGTCGGCTGGTCGTCTCGACGGTGCTGGCCGTCCCCGTGGTCGCACTGTCGATGGTCCCCGCGCTGCAGTTCCCCTGGTGGCAGTGGGTCGCACTCGTCCTCGCGGCGCCGGTGGCGACCTGGGGTGCCTGGCCGTTCCACCGTGCCGCCGCGGTGAACGCCCGGCACGGTTCCGCGACGATGGACACGCTCGTCAGCATCGGTGTCGCCGCCGCCGCCCTCTGGTCGGTCTGGGCGCTCGTGTTCGGCGGTGCCGGCGGGCCCGACGTGCACATGACCTTCGCGCTCACCGCTCCCCGGGGAGCCGCCCCGGAGCCGTACCTCGAGGTCGCGGCGGCCGTGACCGTGTTCCTCCTGGCCGGTCGGTACGCCGAGGGCCGCGCGAAGACCCGGTCGAGCGCGGCACTGCGGGCGCTCCTGGCCCTCGGCGCGAGCACGGCGCGGGTGCTCCGCGACGGCCACGAGGTCGAGGTCCCGGTCGTGTCGCTCCGCGTCGGTGACCGCTTCGTCGTGCGCCCGGGCGAGCGGATCGCCACCGACGGCACGGTGGTCGACGGCACGAGCGCGGTCGACACGAGCGTCATGACGGGCGAGAGCGTCCCCGTCGAGGTCGGCCCCGGTGCCCCGGTCACCGGCGCGACCGTGAACGTCGGCGGACTGCTGACCGTCGAGGCGCGCCGCGTCGGTGCCGACACCGAGCTCGCCCGGATCGGGAAGCTCGTGACCGCGGCACAGACCGGCAAGGCCCAGGTGCAGCGGCTCGCCGACCGGGTCTCCGGGGTGTTCGTGCCCGTCGTGCTCGGGCTCGCCCTGCTCGCGCTGGTCGGCTGGCTCCTGCTGACCGGGGACGTCGAGGCGGCCCTGACCGCGGCCGTCGCCACGCTCGTCATCGCCTGCCCCTGCGCGCTCGGACTCGCCACGCCCACGGCGCTCCTGGTCGGGACCGGCCGTGGCTCGCAGCTCGGCATCCTCATCCGCGGCCCGCAGGTGCTCGAGGCCACCCGCCGCATCGACACCGTCCTGCTCGACAAGACCGGGACCGTGACGACCGGCACCATGCGCGTGACCGCCGTGCTCCCCGCCGACGGCGAGGACGCCGACGCCGTGCTGCGTGCCGGTGCCGCCGCCGAGTCCGGGTCCGAGCACCCGATCGCCCGCGCCCTGGTCGCCGCGGTGCCCGACGCACCCCGGCCGGAGTCCTTCGCCTCGACCGCCGGACTCGGCGTGCAGGCCGTCGTCGAGGGTGCCCTCGTCCTGGTCGGTCGTCCGGCCTGGCTCCGGGACGCCTGGGCCGTGTCGGTGCCGGAGGCCCTGACCGCCGCCGCCGAGGAGGCCGAGGCCGCCGGTCGCACCACGGTCGCGGTCGCCCGGGACGGCCGGGTCCGGGGCCTCGTCGTCGTCGCCGACACCGTCGCGCCCGGTGCGGCCGACGCCGTCACCCGCCTGCACGACCTCGGCCTCGAGACGATGCTCCTCACCGGGGACGCCGAGGGGGGCGCCCGGAGCGTCGCCGACCAGGTCGGGATCGCCCGCGTGACCGCCGGGGTCCGGCCCGAGGACAAGTACCGCATCGTCACCGAACTGCAGGCCGCGGGACGCACCGTGGCGATGGTCGGCGACGGGGTGAACGACGCCGCCGCGCTCGCCGCCGCCGACCTCGGCATCGCGATGGGCACCGGGACCGACGCCGCCGTCGAGGCCGCCGACATCACCCTCGTGCGCGCCGACCTCCGTGCCGCCGTCGACGCCGTCCGGCTGTCGCGACGGACGCTCTGCACGGTCCGGACCAACCTGTTCTGGGCCTTCGCGTACAACGTGGCGGCGATCCCGCTCGCGATGGCCGGGCTGCTCAACCCCGTGATCGCGGGCGCGGCGATGGCGCTGTCCTCGGTGTTCGTGGTGACCAACAGCCTCCGACTGCGCCGCTTCCGGTCCGTCGACGCGAGCACACGGTGAGCGGGCACGACACGGCCACGACCACGTGGGCGACGGCCGCGCAGGCGACGCTGCACTGCCTGACCGGCTGCGCGATCGGCGAGGTCCTGGGCATGGTCGTCGGTACCGCGACCGGGCTGCACAACGCCGGCACCGTGGTCCTGTCGATCGTGCTGGCCTTCGTGTTCGGCTACGCGCTGACCATGCGCGGGGTGCTCCGGTCCGGCCTGTCCCTCGGCGCGGCACTGCGGGTGGCGCTCGCTGCCGACACGGTGTCGATCACGGTCATGGAGATCGTCGACAACACCGTGGTGGTCGCGATCCCCGGTGCGCTCGACGCGCAGCTCGACCAGTGGCTGTTCTGGGGTTCGCTGGCCCTGTCGCTGGCGATCGCGTTCGTCGTCACGACGCCGGTGAACCGCGCCCTGATGCGCCGGGGGCTGGGCCACGCGAAGGTGCACGCGCACCACTGACGACGACGAGCGGCGGACGGGCTGCCCAGGGCCGACGGGCACCATGGTCGGCATGTCCACGACGAACCCACCCGCCTCCGGGCCCGTGACCGCCGACGACCTCCCGCCCGGATCACCGGCCGACACGAGACGGTTGCGGCCCTGGGTGTTCTGGCCGGCCGCGGTGGTCGTGCTCGGCTTCGTCGCCTGGACCCTCGTCGCCCCGGGCTCCGCCGAGGCCGTGTTCGTCGCGCTGCAGGACGGCATCGTCCGGAACTTCAGCTGGTACTACGTGCTCATCGCCGCGTTCTTCGTGGGCTTCTCGCTCTGGGTCGGCTTCAGCCGGTTCGGCGACGTGAAGCTCGGCAAGGACGCCGACGAGCCGGAGTTCTCGACCGCGTCCTGGTTCTCGCTGCTCTTCGCAGCCGGCATGGGCATCGGCCTCGTCTTCTACGGGGTCTCCGAGCCCCTCAGCCACTTCGCCTCCCCGCGCCCGGGTGTGACCGGCTCCGAGAGCGAACTCGCGCAGCAGGCACTCACCCAGACGTTCCTGCACTGGGGGCTCCACGCGTGGGCGATCTACGTCGTGCTCGGCCTCGCCCTGGCCTACGCGATCCACCGCCGCGGTCGCCCGGTGTCGATCCGCTGGGCGCTCGAACCGCTCCTCGGCAGCCGCGTGCGGGGCGGGTGGGGGAACCTGATCGACGTCATCGCGCTCGTCGGGACCCTGTTCGGCGTGGCCACGTCGCTCGGGCTCGGCGTGATCCAGATCGGCGCCGGCCTCGACGCCGCCGGGATCGTCGAGAGCAGCGTCGTCAGCCAGCTCGCGATCATCGCGGCGATCACCGCACTGACGATCGTCTCCCTGGTCACCGGGGTGAGCAAGGGCATGAAGGTCCTGTCGAACTTCAACCTGCTCCTCGCCGCCGCGCTCCTGCTCTTCGTGCTCGTCGTCGGTCCGACGCAGTTCCTGCTCCGCGACTTCGTCCAGTCGATCGGCGCCTACCTGCAGAACCTGGTCGGCCTGTCCTTCAACGTCACCGCGCAGCAGGGCCGGGCGGGCGAGGAGTGGCAGGGCACCTGGACGACGTTCTACTGGGGCTGGTGGATGTCCTGGGCACCGTTCGTCGGCGTCTTCATCGCGCGCATCTCGAAGGGCCGCACGGTCCGCCAGTTCGTGTTCGGCGTGCTGCTCGTCCCCACCGTGCTGACGTTCCTGTGGTTCGCCGTGCTCGGTGGTGCGGCCATCCACCGACAGACGGACGGCGCCGGCGGCCTCATCGGCGCGGACGGGTCGGTCGACGTCGAGGGGTCGCTCTTCGCGCTGCTCGCCGACCTGCCGGCCGGTGTCGTGCTGACCTTCGGCGCGATCCTGCTCATCGGGGTCTTCTTCGTCACCTCGTCGGACTCGGGCTCGCTCGTGATGGCGATGATCGCCTCCGGCGGGGACATCGAGCCGAGGAACTGGCTGCGGGTCTTCTTCGCCACGGTCTCGGCACTGCTCGCGGTCGCGCTGCTGCTCACCGGCGGGCTCACCGCCCTGAAGACCGCGGCCATCACCACCGCACTGCCGTTCAGCATCGTGCTGCTGCTCACGTGCTGGTCGATGGTCATCGCCTTCACCCGGGAACGTCGCGCCTACGACAAGGCCGAGCGTGCCCTGCTGCTCGAGAAGGTGGGCGAGTACTACGGCCTCGAGGTCGACGCCCCCGCCGAGCGCCCGGTCGGTGCCGGACTCGCACGACCGTGGCGGGCCGTCGCCGACCGCGTCCGGGGCCGTCGCGGCGCACGACCCGGCGCACCGGTCGAGGGCGGCACCGCGGTCCCCGAGCACGGCCGTACGGTCCCGTCCGCTGCTGCCGGACCGGACACGTCGGCAGCCCCCGCCGCCGACGCGACGGACCGGAGCGACGACCGCTGACGCAGCCCACACGACGGACGGGAGGCCCGGTACCAGCTGGTACCGGGCCTCCCGTCTCGTGGTCGGCGCGTCCGCGCCCGGCCGCTCAGACCTCGGTGTCACCCTCGGCGGCAGCGTCCTCCTCCGGGTTGAAGTGCGAGTCGTCGCCCGCGAACCCGGCGGCGATGCCCTCGGGCTCGTTGGGGACGGTCCCGTCCTCGCCCAGGCCGTCCGGCTTCGGCGTGCCCTCGGGGTCGTGCGCCGTGGTGTCGCGCGCGGTGTCGTCGTTGCTCATGGTGTGCTCCTTCGCAGATCGTGCCGGCCGGGGTCCGACGGCGGTCAGAAGGCGGGGGTGCCGCCGGCGATCGTGATCGTCGACCCGGACTGGTAGCTCGATTCTGGACTGACCAGGTGGACGTACGCCGCACCGAGCTCGGCGGGCTGGCCCGGACGGCCGAACGGCGACTGCTGCCCGAACGTCGACACCGTCTCGGCGTCGTCGGAGCCCGGCTGCAGGGGCGTCCACACGGGGCCCGGGGCGACCGAGTTGACGCGGATGCCCTTCGGCGCGAGCTGCTGGGCGACCGCCTCGGTGAAGAGCTTGACAGCGCCCTTCGACACGGCGTAGTCGATCTTGTCCGGCGACGGGGTGGACGCCTGGATCGAGCCGGTCGTGACGATGGTGGAACCCGGCTCGAGGTGCGGCACGGCGGCCTTCGTCAGCCAGAACAGCGAGTAGATGTTCGTCTTGAAGGTCGAGTCGAACATCGACGTGTCGAGGGTCAGGATGTCCTCGTTGCTGTCCATCCGACCCGCGACCATGACGAGCGTGTCGAGGCCGCCGAGCTCGTCGACGCCCTTCTGCACGAGGTCGATGCAGTACTGCTCGTCCGAGATGTCACCGGGGAACAGCACGGCCCTGCGGCCCTCGCCCTCGAGCAGGTCGCGGACCTCCTCCGCGTCCTCCTGCTCGTCCGGCAGGTAGGACAGCACGAGGTCGGCGCCCTCGCGGGACAGCGCGATCGCGGCGGCGCGCCCGATGCCCGAGTCGGCGCCGGTCACGATGCCCCGGAAGCCCTCGAGTCGACCCTTGCCGACGTAGCTCTCCTCGCCGTGGTCCGGCTTCGGGTCCATCTTCCACGCGGCACCCGGGAGCGACTGTTCCTGCTTCGGGAACGGCGGCACCGGGTAGAGGGTGGTCGGGTCCTTCTTCTCGTACTGGCTCATCGTTCCACTGTCCTCTCGGTCGTCTGACGGGGCTCTCGTGCTGTCCTGCCGGTGCCGACTACTGCAGCGCCGTGAACGAGGCGTCGCGGACGAGCAGCGTCGTCGCGTCGCCGTCGACGGCCTGGTCGGGGTCGCTCGACAGGCCGAGGCTCCACGAGCCGCCACCCGGGCGCTCGGGGAGGGTGAACTCGACGGTCGTCTCCGAGGCGTTGAGCAGCAGTGCGACGGAGTCGTCGCCCTCGGTGAGGACGAGGATCACGGCACGGTTGCCGCCGTCGGTCCAGTCGCCGTCCTCGAACCCGTTGGCGTCGGCACGGAGCACCGACACGGTCGAGGCCGAGTCGCCCGGCGCGGTGCGGTACCAGCGCGGGCGGAGTGCGGTGTGCGCCTTGCGGAACGCGATCGCCGCGGTGGTGAAGGCGAGGAGGTCCTCGTCGGCACGCTCCCAGTCGAACCACGAGATCTCGTCGTCCTGGCAGTAGGCGTTGTTGTTGCCGCCCTGCGAGCGGGCGATCTCGTCGCCGCCCAGGATCATCGGCACGCCGGCGGAGAGCAGCAGGGTGCCGAGGAAGTTCCGGCGCTGGCGGTTCCGGTAGTCGTTGACGCTCTCGTCGTCGGTCGGGCCCTCGATGCCGCCGTTGAACGAGGTGTTGTCGCTCTCGCCGTCGTTGTTGTCCTCGCCGTTCGCCTCGTTGTGCTTCTCGACGTACATGGTGAGGTCGGCGAGGGTGAAGCCGTCGTGCGCGGTGACGAAGTCGACCGAGCAGAGCGGCGACCGGCGGGAGCCCTCGTAGACGTCCGGGCTGCCGAGGACGCGCTGCACGGCGTCGCCGAGCGTGCCCTCGTCGCCGCGCCAGAACGCGCGGAGGTCGTCGCGGTACTTCCCGTTCCACTCGGACCAGTCGGCGGGGAAGCCGCCCACCTGGTAGCCGGCGGTGTCCCACGGCTCGGCGATCATCTTGACGTCGCGGAGCACCGGGTCCTGGTGGATGATGTCGAGGAACGCGGAGTGCTTCTCGGCCTCGCCGTCCTGGCGGGTCAGCGTCGTCGCGAGGTCGAAGCGGAAGCCGTCGACGTGCATCTCCTCGACCCAGTAGCGGAGCGAGTCCGTGATGAGGCCGAGCGCCGTCGGGTGCGACACGTTGAGGCTGTTGCCCGTGCCGGTGGTGTCGAAGTAGTTCGCCTCGTCGCCCTCGACCAGGCGGTAGTACGACTGGTTGTCGATGCCCTTGAAGGACAGCGTCGGGCCCATGTGGTTGCCCTCGGCGGTGTGGTTGTAGACGACGTCCATGATGACCTCGAGCCCCGCGGCGTGCAGGGCCTTCACCATCTCCTTGAACTCCGCGACCTGCTGGCCGGCGGTGCCGCTCGAGGAGTACTCGTCGTGCGGGGCGAAGAAGCCGATCGAGTTGTAGCCCCAGTAGTTGCGCAGGCCCTTGTCGGCGAGCGTCGAGTCCTGCACGAACTGGTGCGTCGGGAGCAGCTCGACCGCGGTGATGCCGAGGTCGGTGAGGTGCTTGATGGCCGCCGGGTGCGCCAGGCCCGCGTACGTGCCGCGGATCTCCTCGGGCACGTCGGGGTGCTGCTTCGTGAAGCCCTTGACGTGGACCTCGTAGACGACGGTGTCGGCGAACGGGGTCTCGAGGCGGGTGTCGCCCTCCCAGTCGAACGAGCGGTCGGCGACCACGGAACGCGGCATCGCGGCGGCGGAGTCGGACTCGTCGATCTGCTCCGGGTCGTCCATGTCGTGGCCGAACAGCTCCTGGCCCCAGGCGTAGCTGCCGTCGATCGCCGTGGCGTACGGGTCGAGGAGGAGCTTGGCCGGGTTGTGCCGCAGGCCGTTCGCCGGGTCCCAGGCGCCGTGCACGCGGAAGCCGTAGCGGGTGCCGACGGTGACGTCCGGCACGACGTCGTGGAAGGTGTAGCCCGTGCGGTTCGTCAGTTCGGTCCGGTGCTCGGTGCCGTCGTCGTCGAACCGGCAGAACTCGATGCGTTCGGCGGTGCTGGAGAAGACGGCGACGTTGGCGCCGCCCTCGACGAGGGTGACGCCGAGCGGGTTCCGCGTGGAAGAGGTCATGCATCCTTCTACCGGTCGGCGACTGTGCCCGCCGCTCGGCCGCGTACCCCGGCCCGGGCCGGGGATCGGGCAGCCGGGAGGCGCGGGTCCGGTCCGGCGCTGGCCCCCGCACCGGGGGCGGTCGACCCGCCGCGGCGCTCGCGCAGATCGGACAGGCATGGGAACATCAGATGGTGACCCATCTGCGCCCGAGCTCGGGGACCTCCGACGGGTTCCGTGCCGTGCGCCTGGCCGGGACGAGCGAGACCCGCTCCGGCGTCCTCGCCGACGCCTACGGCACCACCGGCGGGGTCGGTGACGAGCGCTCGTCCTTCCGCTACACCGGCGCGGGCGACGCCGACCTGTCCCTCCGCGGTTCCGCGGTCGACGGCGGCACCCGCTTCGGCACGATGGAGCCCCGCCCGGACCACATCGTCTTCTGGATCGGCGACGGCACCGCGACCATCACCGACGACCAGGGCACCAGCACCGTCGTCCGCCCCGGGCAGCCGTTCCTGCTCGCCGCCTCGGTGCGGTACGAGTTCGAGGCCACGATTGGACGCGTGTCGATGATGCACCTGTCCGACCGGCTGCTCCGGTCGGCGCTCGCCGGCGAGGGCACGCAGGTCGCCGGGCCCCTGCGCTTCGGCCGGACCCTGGCGGACGCCGACCTGGCGGACCTCCGGTCGCTGCTGCAGTCCGTCGGGCACACGATCACCGACCCGGACGTCACGGGCCGGGAACGCGCGGCACTGAACCTGCGGGTGGCACGGGCCGTGGTCGCCACGTTCCCCGTCGACGCCCCGGCGACGACGAGCAGCGAACGCCTCCGCGACGCCCTGACGTACATCCAGCAGCACGCGCACGACGTCGTCACCCTGGCCGACGTCGCGGCGGCGGCGGGCATGAGCGCGCGTGGGCTGCAGCAGTCGTTCAGCCGGTCGCTCGGCGTCTCGCCGCTCGCGCACGTCCGCAACGTCCGGCTCGACGCGGTGCACGAGGAGCTCGTCGCCGCCGACCCGTCGACCGCGTCGGTGGCCGAGGTCGCCCGCGACTGGGGCTTCGCGCACCTGGGCCGGTTCTCGGGCGCCTACCGGGAGCGCTTCGGCGAGCTGCCGAGCGCGACGCTGCGCGCGGGCAAGGGCAACGCCGCGGACACCGGCGACGCCGCACCCGGCCCGACGCCGGACGACGGCGCCTGACCGCGCGGCGTCCGACCGCTCGGCGTCCGACCGCTCGGCGTCCGACCACCGGGCACCCGGCGTCGAACCCCCGTCCGCCGGCCAGCCTGCCACCGCGGCGCGGTGTCCCGGACGGGAGGCCCGCCCCGCGTCCGGCACGCTCGGCCAGCCGGTCCTACCCGGCGTCGACGGTGGCCCGCGCTGCCCGCACCACCTCGGCGTCCGTCTCGAAGTGTCCGCCGCCGACGTCCCCGGAGCCCATCGGCACGCCCCCGTGCGCGGTGTCCGCGAGCCGCTTGGCGGACAGGTGCACGGCGGCCGCACCGGTCGCGAGGAGCACGGGCACGTCCGCCGGGGTCACGCCCGCGCCGGCCATCACCTGTACGGGCCCGGCGGCGTCGACCATCCGGGTGATCGTCACGGCGCCGGCCAGCGCGGTGGGGGCGCCGCCGGAGGTCAGGACCCGCGTGAACCCGAGGTCGGCGAGCCCGGCCGCGGCGGCGACGGGGTCGGCAGCGTGGTCGATCGCCCGGTGCAGCGTGACCTCGGCCGAGGGACGCTCGGTGCGGGCGGCCTCCACGAAGCGGGCGAGCGCCTCGGTGTCGAGCGTGCGGTCCGGTCGGAGCGCGCCGACGACGACGCCGGCGGCCCCGGAGCGCAGGACGGCTCGGAGCTCGCGGACCATGAGGTCGACCTCGTCGCGGTCGTGCACGAAGCCGCCCGGTCGGCAGCGGACGAGGACGTGCACGGGGACCCCGGTGGCGACGGCGGCCTCGACGAGCCCCTGCGACGGGGTGAGGCCGCCGAGTTCGAGGGCGCTGCAGAGCTCGACGCGGTCGGCGCCGCCGGCGAGGGCGGTGCCGGCGCCGACGGGGGAGGTGACCGCGATTTCGAGCGCGGGCGTGGGGGCAGCGGGCGTGCGGGCGGCGGGCGTGCGGGCGGCGGGCGTGCGGGCGGCGGGCGTGCGGGCGTCTGTCATGCGGAGGCTCCGAGCGGCTGGTCCGAGGCCGGGACGATCCGGGCGGACAGGTCCGGCGGCTCCGGGAAGGTCCGGTCGAACGGGAACACCGGCCGCTCGATGCGGTGGTGCCCGAGGCGTTCGAGGTCCTGGTCGACACCGCCCGGGGTGAGCGCGAGCATCCAGTCGGCGGCCATGTCGTAGAGCTCCGGTTCGAGGTAGCCGATCTTCACGACGACGAGGTCGGCGCTCCGCGGGTCGAGGTCCAGGTCGGTGAAGTCGTGCTCGTGGTGGTACGGCTTGCGGAGCTCGGTGAGGATCGCGAACACGCTGCCGACCTGCAACACGACCTCGACCCGGGCGTCCCGGTCGCCGTGCTTCACCGCGTGCACGCGACCGGTCATCGTGACGGGCCCGGCGTGCAGGTCGTCCACCGCGGCGCCGGCCGTGACGGTCACGGTGGCCCCGACGCCGGCCTCGACGCACGCGGCGACCGCGGCGGGCCCCGGGACGCTGGCGTAGAGGACGACGGGGCCGTCCTCGCTCCGGAACTCCGCACGCGCGAGCAGCTGCGTGAGCCCCCACGTCATGTCGCCGGAACCGCCCGCGGTCGGGTTGTCGCCGGAGTCCGACACGAAGTACGGCCGAGCCGCACCCGGGGCGAGCGCGGCGGCCAGGCACTCGTCGAACGAGCCGGCCGGGGCGACGAAGGCGAAGTCCTCGCGGGCGTCCCAGAACGCCCGGGCCAGGCGCTCGGCACCGGCGGCGACGGCGGCCTCGTCCCAGCCGGTGACGACGGTGACGGCCCGGTTGCGCGCCTGGTCGGCCCACGCGTAGCCGACCCAGATCGCGGCGTCGAGCACGCCCTCGACCCGTTCGACCTCCGACACCAGGCCGTACACCGACGCGGCCGGCTCGATGCGGGTCGAGGTCTTCTCGCCCGGCAGCAGCACCGGGATCGGGATCCACGCCTTCACCGGGCGGCGGGCACCGACGGGTCGGGTGGTCAGGACGTCGACGAGGTTCCGGACCGCGCGCTCCTTCGTCTCGAGGGCGTCCTCGTGCGGGGCCATCCGGTAGCAGGTGATCAGGTCGCACTGGTGGGCGAGGTCGCGCGACACGTTGCCGTGCAGGTCCATGGACGCCGACACGACCACCTCGGGACCGACGACGGCACGGATGCGCTCGAGCAGGGTGGCCTCGGCGTCGTCGAGCCCCTCGACCACCATCGCGCCGTGGATGTCGTACCAGAGCCCGTCGATCGTCGTGTCGGCCGCGATGGCGGACAGGCGGTCGGTGATCTCGGCGCTGAGCTCCTCGAAGTCCGCCCGCGGGACGACCCCGCCGGGCAGGGCGTGCCCGATGAGCGCGCCGCGGAAGTCCGCACGGTCGGCCAGCGGCCCGAGGAAGTCGTAGCGTGCGACGACCTCGTCGCCGCGGTCCGGGTGGAACGCCGGGGCGAGTGTCCGCGTCGGGGTGAACGTCGACGTCTCGATGGCCAGGCCGGCGATCGCGACGACCGGACGGCGGGCGCTGGTGGGGGCGGAATCGGTGTCAGACACGGGTGCTCCTGTTCCTGGTGGTGCGCAGCGGGACGGGGGTGGACAGCTCCTCGAGCGAGGCGGCGAGGCCCCGCTGCAGCGCGAACTGGCCGGCGCCGACGAGACCGGCGTCGGCACCGAGCGAGGCGCGTTCGATGACGAGGTGCTGCGTCACGAGCGGGTGGCAGCTCTCGTACAGCTGGCTGCGCACGGCCGCGACGAAGGGGTCGAGGGTGGAGAGGATGCCGCCGAGGGAGACGGCGTCCGGGTTGAAGAAGTTCACGTTGGCCGCGAGCACCTCGCCGAGGTACCGGCCGGCCAGGCGCACGGCGCGGGTGGCCTCGGGGTGCGCCTCGGACGCGAGCCGGACGACGTCCTGCGTGGACGACACGTCGACCCCGGCGTCGCGCAGGATCCGGACCAGTGCGGCGCCGGATGCCACGGTCTCCAGGCAGCCGGTGTTGCCGCACGAGCACGGGGTGTCCCCGGCGGCGTCGATCCGCACGTGCGTGATGTCTCCGGCGGCTCCCGTCGACCCGCGGTACAGGTGCCCGTCGATGATGATCCCCGCGCCGATCGCCGACCCGGCCTTCACCGTGATCGCCTGGCGGCGGGTGGACGGCTGCACGGTCTGCTCGCCCGCGGCCATGCAGTTCGCGTCGTTGTCGATCGCCGCCGGCACCCCGAAGTGTGCGGTGAGCCACTCGGCGACGGGGAACCCGTTCCACCCGGGCATCCGGCTCGGCAGGTCGACCACGCCCGCCTCGACGTCGACGGGGCCCGGGAGGCTCAACCCGACACCGCGCAGGCCGTCGCGTCCGCGCTCGGCCACGAGCGCGTCGAGGAGCGCGGCCAGCGCTGCCAGGCCGGCGGTCGGGCCGTCGGCGAGGGCGAACGGCACGGTCGAGACGGACTCGAGCACGCCTCCCGGCAGCACGATCCCGATGCGGACGTGTCCGCCGCCGAGGTCGGCGGCGACCGCGTACTCGTCGGTGCCGCCGATGCGGAGGACCTTGCGCGGACGGCCGCCGGTCGAGACGTCGGTGCCCTCCTCGGCCAGGATGCCGTGCCCGAGGAGCTGACCGACCACGTGGGAGACGGTCGAGGGTGCGGCGCCGAGCAACTGGGCGATCTCGGTGCGGCTCGAGGCCTGGCCGCTCGCGATGAGTTCGAGCACGCGGGCGCTGAGGTCCGGCACGACTTTCTCCAATCCGCGGCGTCGGGGTCCGGGATGCCCCGGTCGCACCGAGCCTACGGGGCAGACCAGGCCGTCCGCGCTTTCCGCCGATCCGCAGAAACAGACTATTTACACGAGAACGTTTGTTTTTCCAACGACTTCGGCCATTGACTGTGCCTGTGTCGCCCGGCCTCGCTCGGGCTCCACTCCCCGATCCTCCCCGACGCCGATGGTGGCGTCCTCGCACAAGGAGACACCGCATGACCAAGCCCCGTCGCTGGGCCCTCCTCACCGGAGCCGCGCTCGCGGTGAGCGCCCTGCTCGCCGGCTGCTCCGGAGGCGGGTCGGCCGCCACCGGCACGAAGTCGGACGAGATCAACTACGCGCTGCCGGCGAACTTCACGCCGAACTGGATCCTGCCGATCGGCACCGCGGCGCACCTCAACACGAACAACGGCTCGATCGCGCAGTCGCTGTACGAGCGCCTCATCGCCTACGACGGGTCCACGGGCAAGATCGCGTGGAACAAGGCCGGCTCGGTCGCCACCGCGGCGGACTTCGCGTCCGACGGCAAGAGCGTCACGATCACGCTCGGCGACCGGCACTGGTCGGACGGCACGCCGATCACGAGCCGCGACGTCGAGTTCTGGTTCAACCTGATCAAGGCGAACGCGAAGGACTGGGGCTCGTACTCCGAGGGCAAGGCGCCGGACAACTGGACGTCCTTCACGACCGTCGACGACACGCACTTCACGATCGCGTTCGACAAGGCGTACAACCAGGACTGGATGCTCGCCAACCAGCTGAGCTACATCATCCCGCTGCCGCAGCACGTCTGGGACAAGACCAGCGCCTCCGCCGAGGTGACCGACGCCGACCGCACCGCGGCCGGGGCGAAGCAGGTCTGGAAGGCCCTCAACACCGCCGCGGGCAAGATCGCCGACTACGACTCGGACCCGCTCTGGAAGACCGTCTCCGGGCCGTACGGGCTGTCGTCCTTCACCACCGCGGGCAAGGTCCAGCTGACCGCGAACCCGAAGTACGACGGCGGCGAGAAGGCATCGATCGGGACCGTCAACCTGCTGCCCTTCACCACCGCGGACGCCGAGACGAACGCACTCCGTTCCGGAGCGGTCGACTACGGCTACATCAACGCCACCGACCTCGACCAGAAGGACTCCTTCACGTCGAAGGGCTACGAGGTCGACCCGTGGACCGGCTGGGCCGTCACCTACATGCCGTACAACTTCAACAACCCGGACATGGGCGCCGTCTTCCAGCAGCTGTACGCCCGCCAGGCCGTGCAGATGTCGATCGACCAGACCGCGCTGTCGAAGGTCGTCTTCAACGGCACCGCCACCTCCACCTACGGTCCGATCCCGCAGGCGCAGGAGTCCGACTACGTCTCCGACGTGCAGAAGGACAACCCGTACCCGTTCAGCACGAAGAAGGCCAAGGCCCTGCTCACCAGCCACGGCTGGACCGCGAAGGGCGGCACCATGGTCTGCACCGACGCGGGCAGCGGCGACGACCAGTGCGGCGAGGGCGTGGCCGCCGGGACGAAGTTCACCATGCAGGTGCTCTCGCAGTCCGGCTCGACCGTGACCGACAACATGATGAGCGCGATCCAGTCGTCCCTCGCGAAGACCGGCATCGGCTTCACGATCAAGACGGCCCCGGTGTCGAGCGTCCTGTCGCAGACGCCGACCTGCACCGCCGACGAGGACAGCTGCGACTGGGACCTGTCGTTCTTCGGCACCGCGGGCAGCTGGTACTTCCCGGCCTACCCGACCGGTGAGTCGCTCTTCTCGACGGGCGGCTCGGCCAACTTCGGCAGCTACTCGAACGAGCAGGTCGACGCGCTCATCGACGCGACGACCACCTCGACCGACACCAGCGCGGTGCAGGACTACAGCGCCGCCGTGGCGAAGGACCTGCCCGTGATCTGGCTGCCGAGCCCGGACTACCAGATCTCCGTCAAGAAGAGCGGTCTGAGCGGGTTCGACCAGGACTCGCTCGCGAACTTCCACCCCGCCCAGTGGAAGTGGAGCAAGTGAGCCGCTGACGCGGCCGCCCTGGGAGGCGCGGTGCGGGCCCGACCCGCACCGCGCCTCCCGGGGGACCATCCCCGACCACCTCGACGACGGAAGCAGCATGACCACTGCCCTCTACCTCACCCGCCGGGTGCTCCAGGCGCTCGCGGTGATCCTCATCGTCACGATCGTCGTGTTCTGCCTGCTGCACGCACTGCCCGGCGGCCCCGCCCGCGGCGTGCTCGGTGTCTCCGCGACGCCCGCCCAGATCACCGCGTTCAACCAGGCGCAGGGACTCGACCAGCCGCTCCCCGTGCAGTACGTCCGGTTCCTCGGACGGCTGCTCACCGGGGACCTCGGCACCTCGTACACGCTCAACGAACCGGTGTCGCAGCTCATCCAGGAGCGCATCCCGAAGACCCTCGTGCTGACCGGCCTGTCGGCGGTGCTCGGGCTCGTCGTCGCGATCCCGGTCGGCATGTGGCAGGCGGCCCGACGCAACGGCGCCATCGACTACGCCGCCACCGCGCTCGCGTTCGTGTTCTACTCGACGCCCGCGTTCTTCCTCGGGCTCGTCCTCATCGTCGTGTTCAGCCAGCAGCTGCCGTGGCTGCCGTCGCAGGCGCCGAGCGGCACCACCCTCGCCGAGGTGTTCCAGCAGCCGGCCGGACTGGTCCTGCCCGTGCTCACCGGCGCCCTGGCGATGATCGCGGTCTTCAGCCGGTACATGCGGGCGGCGACGCTCGAGAACCTGCAGGAGGACTACGTCCGCACCGCCCGCGCCGGCGGGTCGTCGACGGCGACGATCCTGCGCCGCCACGTGTTCCGGAACTCGCTCACGCCCGTCGTCGCGATGCTCGGGTACTACCTGCCGGTCCTGTTCGGCGGGGCGCTCGTCACCGAGCAGCTGTTCAACTACCCCGGCATGGGGCTGCTGTTCTGGAACGCCGCACAGACCTCGGACTACCCGACCCTGCTCGGCTGCGTGCTCGTCATCTCGATCGCGACCGTGGTCGGCACCCTGCTCGCCGACGTCGCACAGTCCCTCATCGACCCGCGAGTGAAGGCAGGCCGCGCATGACCTCCGTCCAGATCGCTCCCGAGACCCCGGGCGCCCCGGTCACCGTCGCCGCCACCGGGTTCCGGCTCGCCGCCCGACGGTTCCGGCACAACACGCTCGCCGTCGTCGGCCTCGTGGTGCTCGTCGTCATCGTCCTGTTCTGCTTCGTCGGGCCGTTCGTGTACCCGACCGACCAGACCCACACCCTGCTCGAGCAGGCGAACCAGCGGCCGGGCGGCGGCCACATGCTCGGCACCGACGCGGTCGGGCACGACGTGCTCGGACGGCTGATGTACGGCGGCCGGGTGTCGCTCCTGGTCGGCATCGCCGCGGGCCTCCTGGCCACCGTCGTCGGCACGCTCTGGGGCTCGGTCGCCGGGTACGTCGGCGGGTGGGTCGACGCGGCGATGATGCGCGTGGTCGACGCCGGCATCGCGATCCCGGCCCTGTTCATCCTGCTCGTCATCTCCGCGATCACGACCCCCGGCGTCTGGGGACTGGTCGTCATCCTCGGGCTGGTGTCCTGGCTCGTGCCCTCCCGGCTCGTCCGCGCCGAGACCCTGACGCTGAAGAACCGCGACTTCGTGCTCACCCTCCGCGCGATCGGCGGGTCCCACGCCCGCGCGATCGGTCGGCACCTGCTGCCGAACTCGGTGTCGACGATCGTCGTCGCCGCGACCTTCCAGGTGGCCGACGCGATCCTCCTCGTCGCCTACGTCTCGTACCTCGGGCTCGGGGTGCAGCCGCCGGCGACGGACTGGGGCGGCATGCTCTCGGCGGGACTCACCGCCGCCTACTCGGGCCGCTGGTGGCTGATCGTGCCGCCGGGACTCGCCGTGATCCTCGTCGTCTGCGCCCTCAACGCGGTCGGCGACGGACTCCGGGACGCATTCGACGTGAAGGGCCGCGGATGACCGCCACCGAACCGATCCTGGCCGTCGAGGACCTCGGCGTGCACTTCAGCACGGAGTCCGGCGACGTGCACGCCGTGCAGGGGGTCTCGCTGTCCGTCGCACCGGGGGAGACCCTGGCGCTCGTCGGCGAGTCCGGCTCCGGCAAGTCCACCGTGGCGCTCGCCGCGATGGGGCTGCTGTCGCCGAACGCGACCGTCACCGGCAGCGCCGTCGTGGACGGCCACCAGGTCGTCGGCGCGGGTGAGACCGCCCTGCGCGCCCTCCGTGGTCGCACCGTCTCGATGGTGTTCCAGGAGCCCGCGACCGCGCTCGACCCGCTCACCCGGGTCGGCGCGCAGATCGCCGAGGTGATCCGGAACCACCGGCAGGTGTCCGCCGCGGACGCCGCGGCCCGCGCCGTCGACCTCCTCCGGCGGGTCGGCATCCCCGCCCCGGAGGACCGCGCGAAGGCGTTCCCCTTCCAGCTGTCCGGCGGGCAGCGGCAGCGCGTGGTCATCGCGATGGCGATCGCGAACGAGCCCGCGCTGCTCATCGCCGACGAGCCCACGACCGCGCTCGACGTCACGGTGCAGGCCGAGATCCTCGAGCTGCTCCGGGCGCTCGCCGCGGACACGGGCACCGGCGTCCTGCTCGTCACCCACAACATGGGCGTCGTCGCCGACTTCGCCGACCGGGTCGCGGTGATGCTGCACGGGTCGATTGTGGAGACCGGCGGCGTCGAGGACGTCCTGCTCCGCCCGCAGCACGAGTACACCGAGCGGCTGCTGGCCGCCGTGCCGCGCCTCGAGACGGCGGCGTCGGCGCAGGACGCCGCCGAGTCGGCGACGCACCGCCCCGATCGGCGGCGTCTCGAGGTCACGGAGGCGTCGCCGGACCGAGCACCGGACGGGAGGCCCGACACGCCTCCGGTGGTCGACCTACGCGACGTGTCGGTCACCTTCGGCCGCGGGACCCGCGCGGTGCACGCCCTGCGCGGCATCGACGTCCAAGTCCACGCGGGGGAGACCGTCGGTCTGGTGGGCGAGTCCGGCTCCGGGAAGTCGACCGCGGCCCGCGTCGCCCTCGGCCTGGTCCGCCCGAGCGCCGGCAGCGTCCGCCTGTTCGGGTCGGACCTCCGCCGCACCCGGGGCCGCGACCGCCGCGCACTCCGGTCCGGCATCGGTGTCGTCCTGCAGGACCCGGTCGCCTCGCTCGACCCGCGGATGTCCGTGGGCGAGTGCATCGCCGAACCGCTCGCCGTCCACCGCCGGGGCACGTCCAGCGCCGACCGCCGCCGCCGGGTCGACGAGGTGCTCGACGCCGTGCGCCTGCCCCGCGCCCTGGCGTCCCGTGCACCGCGCGAGCTGTCCGGCGGGCAGCGGCAGCGCGTCAGCCTGGCCCGCGCGCTCGTGCTCGACCCGCGGCTGCTCGTGGCCGACGAACCCACCAGCGCGCTGGACGTCAGCGTGCAGGAGGCCGTGCTCGAGGTCCTCACCGAACTGCAGGGCGAGCTCGGCTTCGCGTGCCTCTTCGTGTCGCACGACCTGGCCGTCGTGCAGCAGTTCGCCGAGCGGGTCGTCGTGATGCGGGCCGGTGCGGTCGAGGAGCAGGGACCGACCGGGTCGACGCTCCTGCACCCCACCACGGACTACACGCGGCGGTTGCTCGCGGCGGTACCCGTCCCCGACCCGGTGGTGCAACGGCAGCGCCGAGCGGACCGTCTGGCCTCCCTCGCCGCGGTGACCTCGTGACGGCACCGGTCGTCGCGGGCATCGACGTCGGCGGCACCAACACGAAGGTGCTGCTCGCCACGCCCGACCTCGACGTCCTCGACCGGGTGGACCTGCCGACACCCGCGCACGACGGCGGCGACGCGATCGTCGAGGCGGCGGTGACGGCGGTGCGGTCCCTGCTCGACCGGCACCGGGCCTCCCTGCTGGGGGTCGGCGTCGGCTCGGCCGGCGTCGTGGACCCGACCAGCGGCACGGTCCTCGTCACCGCGAACTCGTTCACCGGGTGGGCCGGGTACCGGGTGACCGACGCCGTGACCGCGCGGCTCGGCGTACCGGCGACGCTCGACAACGACGTGAACGCGTTCCTGCTCGGCGAGGTCGCCACCGGGGCCGTCGCGGGGGAGCGTGACGTGCTCGGGATGACCCTGGGCACCGGGGTCGGCGGGGCCCTCGTGCTCGGCGGCACGCTGTTCGGGGGTCCGCACGGCGCCGCCGGCGAGATCGGGCACGTGCCCGGCTTCGGCGACACCCCGTGCACCTGCGGGCAGCGCGGGCACCTCGAGACCGTCGCGGGTGCCCGGGGGATGGCGGACCGCTACGCCGACCGCACTGGCCGACGGCGCTCGACGCACCAGGTCGCCGACGCCGCCCGTGCCGGTGACGCGGACGCGCAGGCGGTGTTCGCCACGGCCGGGTGGGGCATCGCCCGGGCCGTGCTGCTCACCGCCGGGATCCTCGACGTGACGACGGTCGTCATCGGCGGCGGCGTCGCCCGGTCGTGGGACCTGCTCGCGCCCGCGGTCACCTCGGCGCTCGCCGCGGAGCCCCCGGTCAGCGGGGCGGCGATCCGCGTGGCGCAGTCCGCGCTCGGGGCGGACGCCGTGGCGCTCGGGGCGGCGGCGCAGGTGCGGGCGCTCGTCCCCGTGGGGTGACCGCCCGCCGCCGCCGCCGCCGACCGCCGCTCGTCGCTGCCCGCTGCCCGCTGCCCTGGTGCCCGGTCTGAACGAGCTCTGATCTGCGGGGTGCGCCGCCACCGGTCGTTCCGCACCCGGCCCTGGGACGATGGCCGGATGACCGCTGCGCCGTCCCAGACGCCTGCCCGCCGGGAGTCCGCGCCGAGCGGCATCCTCGTCCGGACGCCGTACCCCCTCGCCACGATCGCGATCGCGGTCGGCACCGTGATCGTCATCACCATCGTCGGGTTCGTGCTCGGCGACGTCGACCTCGGGCTCGCCCGGGCGCTCAACGCGCTGCACGTCGGCGCACTCGGAGCGATCACGACGGCGGTCTACCACGTCATCAGCCCCGGCCCGGCGATCGGCATCACCATCGTGGTGACCGGCGTGCTCTGGCTCGTCCGGCGCGACGTCCGACCGGCGGCCGCGTTCGCCGGGACGGTCGCGATCACCTGGGTGCCGTCCGACCTCGTCAAGGAACTCGTGCAGCGGCCCCGCCCCGACACGTCCGTGCTCCCGCACCCCTTCGCGACGCAGCCGGACCCCTCGTACCCGAGCGGGCACACCGTGTTCATCGTGGCGATCGTCATCGCCCTGACATGGGTCCTCCGCGACACGCGGTGGCACCGGCTCGCCGTCGTCCTCGGCACGGTCGTGGTGGTCGTCGTCGTCCTCTCGCTGACGATCGACGCCGTGCACTTCCCGACGGACACGGTCGCGTCGGTGGTCTGGGCGCTCGCGGTGGCACCGGCCGCGCGCCTGGTCTGGGCGGACTGGGCGATGCCGCGCATCCCGCTGCTCCGGCGCGCCCCGATGTCCGGCGCGCGCTGACCGGCGCACGCCCGTGTCCGGCGCGCGCTGAGCCCGGCACGGCGTGCTCGCTGCCGCCCGGCACTACGGTGCTCGGATGACCTCCCCGGCACCCGACGACGCGCTCGCGCAGCTGGCCGACGTCGTGCTCCGCGTCGCGCGCGAGCTCGACCCGTCCGTCCGGCGCTCCGACGACGTCGTGCCGCTCACCGGCACCGAGGTGCTCGTGATGCGCTGGGTCGAGACGAACCCCGGCACCACCCCGAGTGCGACGGCCGAGGCGACCGCCCTGCGGCGGAGCAACCTCAGCGTCGCGCTCGGTGCCCTCGTGGCGAAGGGCATGGTCGAGCGACGGCCGCACCCCGGCGACGCCCGGCTCGCGCAGCTCTTCCCGACCGCGCTCGCCGCCGAGAGCATCGGTGTGCTCAAGGCGCGGTGGGCCGGGACGCTGCGCGCGGCCCTGCGGAGCGGTGCCCCGGAGACGGGCGACGGGACGGCCACGGACGGCGCCGCCGGGGAGTCGGCCGAAGTCACCGCTGCCGTCACCGCCGCGGTCGCCCTGCTCGGTCGCGTCGAGGCCGGCCTCCGGCGACCGCGCGCCGACTGACGTCGGCGGCGGTGCGGCCGGGGATCACGAGCGCGCGGTCTCGAGCATCGCGACCACGTGCGGCGTGCTCCAGCGCAGGAGGGCGTCGGCGGGGGGAGCCGCCAGGTCCTCGCCCCAGATCGCCACGGCCGCACCCGCCATCGGCGTGCGGAGGAGCGAGCCGGAGTCGCTGTCCCACGCCCGGAGGGACCAGTGCTCGCGGAGGTCGGCGGCGGTGTAGGCGCTGTCCGCCGGGTCGAGGTCGCTCGGGACCTCGTACAGGTAGTACGAGTTGTAGTTGAGCAGCTCGATCCCCGCCGCGGACAGGTCGCCCGCCCGTGCCCGTCGCTGCCGGCGTTCCGCGCGCTCCGTCTCGTCCTCGGTGTCGCCGTCGAGGCTCCAGTACGTGATGCGGATGCGCGGGTCCAGCCGCTGCACCGCCGCCCGGTCGATCCCGTCGTTCCAGGCCCACACTGCACGGTCGCCGAGCGAAGCCGCCATCGCGTTCAACCAGTCGACGCGGCCGGCGGCGGTGACGCCGTCGCCCCACTCGTCGCCGCCGATGTGCACGGCGCGGCTGGACGGGAAGGCCCGCGTGACCTCCGCTGCCAGGTCGGTCGCCAGCGCGAGGCTCCCGGGCGCCGACGTGTCGAGCTCGCTCTCCCCGGCACGGATGCGGTCGACCCACTCCGTCCCGTGCCGCGCCTCGAGCAGGGCGAACGCGGCAGCCATGTGGCCGGGGGTGTCGACCTCGGGCACGATCGCGACGTGCCGCTCGGCTGCGTAGCGGGAGATCCGGCGCGCCTGGGCGGCGCTGAGGAACGGGCGTCCGGTGACGCGACTCGTGTACACGCCGTGGTCGAGGTCCGCGTCCGCGAGGGTCTGGCCGAGGACGTCGCTCTCGATCCCGACGTTCTGGTCGTCGGTGAGGTGCAGGTGCAGGAAGCGGCCACCGTGCGCCGCGAGCAGGTCGACGTACTCCTCGATGAGCGACACCGGGTAGTAGGCCCGCGCGACGTCGAGCATCACCCCCGTCTCGGGACGCGCGGGGGTCGCCCGCTTCGTCGTGACGGTCCCGGGCGAGGTGCGGCAGTGCTGCGCGGAGTACGTCCCGGAGCAGCCGAGGACCGAGTACCTGCCGGCCGCCGCACGGCGCGGTGCGGCGTGGGTCGCACGGACCGTCGCGCTCGCACCGGCGGCGAGCGACGGCACCGCGACCCGGCCGAGGGCGTACTCCCTGCTGCCGGAGGCCAGGTAGAGCCAGGCCTGGGAGGCCGGCTTCCGCGCCGACGTCCGGTTCCGCACCGTCAGGGTGCTGCGCACGGCGGTCCGGCCCGAGCTGGCGGTGCTGGTCGCTGCGACCTTCGTGACCGTCACCGTCGGCGCCGTCGCGCCCTCCGCCGACCGCGTGACCGCCTCGACGCCGACCAGGGCTGCCGACAGTGCGATCGCGAGACCGACGGCGATGAGCCGTCCCGTCCGGCGCGGTGCGGGCGCCCCGGACACCGAGGACCGGTGCACCACGGCGCCTCAGGCCGTCGCTCGGCGGACGAGCTCGGCGACGGTCTGTTCGTCCGCCTCCGAGAACGCCGGCGTGACCGCGAACGAGGTCGGCCAGAAGGTGCCGTCGTCGAGCGCCGCCGGGTCCTGGAACCCGAGGGTCGCGTAGCGCGCACCGAACTTCGCGGCGTCCTGGAAGAAGAAGACCACCGCGCCGTCCTTCGCGTAGGCGGGCATGCCGTACCAGAGGCGCGGGGCCAGGTCGGGGGCGACGTCGAGGGCGATGCGGTGGATGCGCTCCGCCAGGCCCCGGTCCGGGTCGGGCATCGCGGCGATCTTGTCCACCACGGCCTGGGCGGCGAGCGCGGCCTTCTCGGCCTTCGACGTCCCGCGCTTCCGGCTCGCCGTCACCTCGGCCGCGTGCTCGCGCATCGCCGCACGCTCCTCCGGGCTGAAGGTGCTCTCGGACGTCTCGTCCCGTGCTGCCATGGCGGCCTCCTCGTCGATGAGCATCACGGTAGCGCCGTGGCAGGCTCGGGTCCATGACCTACACCGCGGCCGACGACCGCTACGACTCGATGACCTACCGGCGGACCGGCCGATCCGGCCTCGACCTGCCGCTGCTCTCCCTCGGCTACTGGCACAACTTCGGCGACGACGTGCCCTTCGAGACCCAGCGTGCCGTGAGCCGCCGGGCCTTCGACCTCGGCATCACGCACCACGACCTCGCGAACAACTACGGCCCGCCCTACGGCGCCGCGGAGCTGAACTTCGGCAGGCTGATGCGCGAGGACTTCGCGCCGTACCGCGACGAGATGGTGATCTCGACCAAGGCCGGCTGGGACATGTGGCCCGGTCCGTACGGGCAGGGCGGCGGCTCCCGCAAGTACGTCCTCGCCTCGCTCGACCAGTCGCTGCAGCGCACGGGCCTGGACTACGTCGACGTCTTCTACTCGCACCGTCTCGACGCCTCGACCCCGCTCGAGGAGACGATGGGCGCCCTGCACACCGCGGTCCAGCAGGGCAAGGCGCTGTACGTCGGCATCTCGTCCTACGATGCCGAGCGCACCCGTCAGGCCGCCGCGATCCTCCGTGACCTCGGCACGCCGCTGCTCATCCACCAGCCCTCGTACTCGATGCTCAACCGCTGGATCGAGACCGAGGGCCTGCTCGACGCCGCCGGTGAGCTCGGCTTCGGCGTGATCGGCTTCACCGCGCTCGCGCAGGGGCTGCTGACCGGCAAGTACCTGCACGGCGTCCCGGAGGGCTCGCGTGCCGCGGCCGGGAAGTCCCTCGACCCGTCGTCGATCACGCCCGAGGTCGTCGAGCACCTCCGCGCGCTGGACACCGTCGCCGAGTCCCGCGGCCAGACCATGGCGCAGCTCGCCCTGGCCTGGGCGCTCCGCGACGAGCGGGTCACGTCCCTCGTCATCGGCGCCTCCCGGGTCGAGCAGCTCGAGGACAACGTCGCCGCGCTGGCGAACACGACGTTCTCGGACGAGGAACTCCGCACGATCGACGAGCACACGGTCGGGATCGCCGACGTCGACCTCTGGGCGGGTGCCCGCGCCGGCGAGGTCTCCTGACCCTCCGCCCGTCACCCCCGGGGGCCCGAGTCCGACACGTCACAGGCCACGTGTCGAACCCGGGCCCGACCGGGTGACGGCCGGACCGGACGACCGCCGGACGGGAGGCCCGCCGTCGGACCCTGGATGAGCCGTGCGTCCGGCGGGTACCCTGGACACGCAATCCAGCAACACACCGTGTATCTACCGGACGCCGGCACCCCGGCGGACAGCGGCGGCACCCGATGGGTCCGTCCGACAGGGGCGGGCCGAGAAGGCACACCCCCACCATGCTCCAAGCGCGTTCCTCCGGCGCTTCCCTGATCGCCCTCGCCGGTCGGTCCTACTTCCCCATCGCGTTCATCGCGCGGCTCCCCTTCGCGATGATGGTCGTCGGCGTCCTCACGCTGGTCGTCGCCGCCCGTGACTCGGTCGCCCTCGGCGGCGTCAACTCGGCCTCGGTCGGCATCGGGTCGGCGTTGTTCGGCCCGCTCGTCGGCGCCGCTGCCGACAGGTACGGCCAGCGCGCCGTGCTCGTGCCGGTCGGCCTGGCGAACGCCGTGCTCCTCGGAGCGCTGCCGTTCGTCGTGCAGAGCACCGCGCCGGACCTCGCCGTCCTGGCGATGTCGTTCCTCATCGGGGCGAGCGCACCGCAGGTCGCGCCGATGTCGCGGACCAGGCTCGTCGCGATCATCCGCAACCGGATGGACCCGAAGCGGCACGAGCGTGTCCTCAGCGGCACGATGGCGTACGAGTCCGCCGCCGACGAGACGGTGTTCATCGTCGGCCCGTTCCTGGTCGGCGTCCTCGCCAGTGCGATCGCGCCCTGGGTCGCGGTCGCCGGGGCCTCGGTGCTGACCTTCGTCTTCGTCACCGCGTTCGCCCTGCACCCCACCGGGCGGCTGTCCCTGGGGCACGCGTCCGATCCCCGGCCGGCACCGGCCCGGGAGCTCCTCCGGCCCCGCCTGGTCGTCGTGGTCGTCGGCATCCTCGGCATCGGGTTCTTCTTCGGGTCGACGCTGACCTCGCTGACCGCCTTCATGGCCGACCACGGCGGGTCCTCGCGGGCCGGCCTGCTCTACGGCCTGATGGGCATCGGCTCGGCGGGACTCGCGCTCGGCTCGGCGGCGTTCCCCCGGGCGTTCCGGCTCGGCTGGCGTTGGCTCCTGTTCGGCGTCGTGTTGCTCGCCTCGTCGGTCGTCTTCGCGACCGCGGACTCCGTGCTCGCGGTCGGGGTCGTCCTCGCGGTGATGGGCATCGGCATCGGTCCGACCCTCGTGACGCAGTACAGCCTGGGGTCGGACCGCTCGCCGGTGGGCCGCTCGGCGACGACGATGACGATCCTCGGGTCGGCGGTCATCGTCGGGCAGTCCGTCGCCTCCGCCGTGGTCGGCGAGGTCGCGGAGCGTGCCGGCACCCCCGCCGCGATGGCGTTCCCGGCGGTCTCGGCGGCCGTGGTCGTCCTGGCGGCGGTCGTGAACCTGGTCCTCTCCCGACGCGACGCGGTCCGCTGACGGGAGGCGCGCCTCCCGTCCGCTACGAGCCGCGGGGTGGGCGGAGGCACCGACCCGCCCGACTGTTGCGCATCGGTCGGTCCTGACCGGCCGCCGCGCCCCGGTCAGCCCTCGGTGTCGTCGACGAGCAGGTCCTCGTGCCGGTAGTCGCCCGAGCGCAGGCCGGCGCGCGCGATCATGTGCGTCGACACCGGCACCAGGGCCAGCTGGAACACCATCGCCGGCAGGACCACCCAGAACGCGGTCCACGTCCACACGGCCACGACGACCGCCGCCAGACAGCAGGCGAGCCCGAGCACCTGCGGCTTCGACATCGCGTGCAGGCGGACGAGGGGGTCGGGGAAGCGGACGATGCCGATCGCCGCGGCGAGCGACAGTGCCGACCCGACGAGCAGGAGCGCGAGGGCGATCCACGCCCGGATCCCGGCGTCGTCCAGGAAGTCCTGGAGCAGGTCCGTCATCTCGGTCATCGCTGCCCTCCTGCGGTGTGGCCGGACTCGTCCTCGGCAGCGGCGTCGTCCGCCTGGGCGGCCCCTGCGGCCTCCTCGGCGGCGGCGACCGCCTGCTCGGGTGTGGAGGCGTCCATGCCCTCGTCCTCCGGGTCGGTGGACGGGGTCACGGCCCGGGCGACGGCGACGGTCGCGAAGACGCTCGTCGCCGCGATCACGACGAGCACGGGCACGGCACTGAGGTCCTGCCGGACCACGACGGCCGCGGCGATCACCAGGAGCACCGTGGTGAGCACCATGTCCGACCCGATCATCCGGTCGAGGATCGTCGGTCCGCGCACGATGCGGCCGACCGCGAGCGTCAGGGTCACGCCGAGGAGCGCCAGCACGAGGGCGATCCCGACGGCCATGACGACGACGGCGGCGCTCACCGGGTCACCTGCGGCAGCGGCTCGGACAGCTCGGACACGTCCTGCGCCGACCCGATCGCCCGGATGACGAGCGCCTCGATGGTCATCGCCTCGCGACGGGCCGCCTCGACCTGCTCCTCCCGCTCGGTGTCGAGCACGTGGAGCAGCAGGCGGCGGCGGCGCAGGTCCTCGTCGATGACGTAGGACCCGGGGACGAGCGAGATCGCGATGGTGGACAGCGTGAAGGTCATCTCCGACGTGGTGTGCAGCTGCACGAGGACGATCGAGCTCCGCCGGACCCCCCGCGGTCGGACGGCGGCCCAGGCGACCCGGAACGACGCGGCCACGACGTACCCGGCCCAGACGACGACGAAGCGCAGGACGGAGAGCACCGAGAAGCGGGCGGACAGGGGGATCGGCGGCAGGGGCAGCAGCTGGGTGACGAGCAGCGCGACGACGATCCCGCACAGCAGGGTCAGCGGCGTCCAGTTGCCCCAGAGCAGCGCCCACAGCACGGTGAGCCCGGCGACGAGCGGGACGTCGTAGCGCCAGGCCAGCGCGAGCCGGCGGGCGTTCGTGTACCGGCGGTCGTCGGTCATCGCAATCCACCCCCGAGCACGGCCTGCACGTAGCGGTCCGGCGACTCGAGCGCCTCGGCGGCGCGGGTGGCGTAGCCGTAGAGCGGTCCGGCGACGACGGTCAGGGCGACCGAGCCGAGGACGGCCACGGTCGTCACGGCGACCATCATCCGCGGGAGCGTCGCGCGGGCGTGCTCGGACGACGGGGCGTCGCCGTGGCGGTGCGCGTCGGACCTGGTCGGGTCGTCGAGCGTGCCGACCGAGCCGTCGCCGGCCGGGGCGCGCACGACCGCGGGCGGTGCGCCCACGGGGGACGCGCCTCCCGTCTGCTCGTCACCGCTGCCCTCGGCCACGGTGACCGGCGCCGGTTCCGGGGCGCGGAGGTGCTCGTGCGCCTCGGCGACGCTGGCGTGCGGTGCCGCCGCCTCGGCCGCGGGCTTCGGCCGCCAGAAGGCGGCGTCCCAGACACGCATGAGCGCGTACAGGGTCAGGAGGCTCGTCACGACCCCGGCGGCGATGGTCGCATAGGCGAGGGGCGAGCCGTCCTCGGCCGCGGCGCGGAAGAGCCCGAGCTTTCCGATGAAGCCGGAGAAGGGCGGGATGCCGCCGAGGTTGAAGGCCGGCACGAGGTAGAGCGCGGCGAGCAGCGGGGCCGCCGTCAGGAGGCCGCCGAGGGAACGCGTCGACGTCGTCCCGCCGACCCGCTCCATCAGCCCGGAGACGAGGAACAGGGTGGTCTGCACGACGATGTGGTGCACCGTGTAGAAGACCGCCGCCGCGGTGCCGACCACGGAGCCGAGCCCGATTCCCATCACCATGAAGCCGATGTGGCTGATGAGCGTGAACGACAGCAGGCGTTTCACGTCGGTCTGCGACACGGCGCCGAGCACGCCGACCACCATCGTCAGGATCGCCACGACGAGCAGCACGGTGTTGAGCTGCGGCCTCGGGAAGATGATCGTCTCGAGGCGGATGATCGCGTAGATGCCCACCTTGGTCAGCAGGCCCGCGAAGACCGCGGTGACCGGCGCGGGGGCGGTCGGGTACGAGTCCGGCAGCCAGAACGCCAGCGGGAAGACCGCGGCCTTGATGCCGAAGCCGATGAGCAGCATCGTGTGCAGCAGCAGCTGCACGTGCTCGGGCAGCTCGGCCACCCGCTCGCTGATCTGCGCGATGTTGACGGTGCCGGTCGCGCCGTAGACCAGGCCGATGGCGGCGAGGAAGATCGACGACGAGATGAGGCTCGTGATGATGTACGTCGTGCCCGCCCGGACGCGCTGGACGCTGCCGCCGACGGTGATGAGCACGTAGCTGGCCACCAGGAGCATCTCGAACGCGACGTACAGGTTGAACAGGTCGCCCGCGATGAACGAGTCGAGCACGCCCGCGGCGAGGACGAGGTACGTCGGGTAGAAGATCGTGACCGGCGCGTCCTCGTCGTCGTCCGCGAGTCCCTGGCCGATCGAGAACAGCAGGACGACGAGCAGCACCGAGCTCGACACGGTCAGGAGCAGGGCGCTCAACCGGTCGACCACGAGCGAGATGCCGTACGGCGCCTGCCACCCGCCGACCTGCAGAACGATCGTGCCGTGCCGGTCGACGAGCACCATGAGGGTGACGGCGATCGCCACCGCGATGACGAGCACGGCGACCGTGATCGCGCGCTGGAGCTGCTGGTGGCGGAGCAGCCCGAGGGCGACGGCGGCACCGAGCAGCGGGAAGAGGACGAGGAGCGGGACGAGGAAGGTCACCGGTGGGCCTGCTCTCGGTCGGTGTCGGGCTGGGTGCCGTGCGGGTCGTCGGCGTCCTCGGGGGCCTTCGGGTCGTGGTGCGTGGCGGGGTCGTCCTCTTCCGCGAGCTCCGGGTCGTCGTCGGCCGGGTCCTCGCGGTGCCGGATCGCGACGTCCGCCTCGTCGACCTCGACCTCGTCGGCGCGGGACAGCCGCCACGAGCGGTGGATGAGGGCGAGGAGGAACGCGCTCACGGCGAAGGTGATCACGATCGCGGTCAGGGCGAACGCCTGGGGGAGGGGGTCGGTGATGCCCTCGGCCGACCCGCCGATCGGCGGGTCACCGGCGGCGCCGGACATCGTGAGGAGCAGCAGGTTGAGCGCGTTGCCGAGGAGCAGGAACCCGAGCAGCATCCGGGTCAGGGAGCGTTCGAGGAGCAGGTAGACGCCGCACGAGAAGAGCACGGCCATCGCGATCACGAGGACGAGGGTGACGGTCATGCGGGTCCCTCCGAGGTGTCGGCGGCGGGGACGCGGCGGTCCTCGATGCGCTGGCGGTCGACCTCGGCCCCGAGGGAGCGGAGGACGTCGAGCACGAGCCCGACGACGACGAGGTACACGCCGATGTCGAAGAAGGTGGCGGTGACGAACTCGACGTGGCCGAGCACGGGGACGGTTGCCTCGAAGAACTCCGAGTACAGCGCCTCCTTGCCGAAGAACATCGGGACGATCGCCGTGACGGCCGCGGTCGCGACGCCGAGCCCGAGCAGGCGACCCGCGCGGATGGGTGCGGCGGCACCGAGCTCGGCCGGACCGCCGGCGAGGTAGCGTGCGGCCAGCGCGATGCCCGCGACGAGCCCGCCCGCGAAGCCGCCGCCCGCCGAGTTGTGCCCGGCGAACAGCAGGTAGAGCGAGAGCACGACGAGGCCGTGGAACAGCAGGCGCACGACGATGTCGAGCAGGGCGGAGCGTCCGGTCGGGATCGCCGCGCTCGTCGGCAGCCAGGCGCGCGGCTCGCCGTCGGCCCGGTCGTCCCCGTTCGCGACCGAGGCCGGCATGTCCCGCAGGCGGGGCAGCGTGTCCTCGCGCGACCGCACGAAGATGAGGCTCGCGACACCGGTGGCCGCGGCGACGACGACGGTGAGCTCGCCGAGGGTATCCCAGCCGCGCAGGTCGACCAGGGCGACGTTGACGACGTTGAGGCCGTGCCCGAACGAGCTGGTGAGCGCGGGCAGGTCCGGCCACAGTGGTCGGGCGGTGCGGGCGGAGGCGGCGACGATCACGACGACCGCGAGCGTCAGCCCGGCGAGGGCGGCGAACAGCGCCCGGAGCACCCGGAAGCGCGAGGGGTTGGCGGTCCCGATCCGCGGGGGCAGGCGCCGGAGCACGAGCACGAAGGCGATGAGCGTGACGGTCTCGACGACGAGCTGGGTGAGCGCGAGGTCGACGGCGCCGTGCAGCAGGAACAGGATCGACGTCCCGTAGCCGGTGACGCCGACGAGCACCGCCGCGGCGAAGCGGGTCTTGGCAGCCAGCACGGCGATCGCGGCGAAGGACATCACGATGATGACGGGCAGCTGGCCCCACGTGTCCGCGAACCGGACGTGGAACGCCCACGGACCGCCGACGACGAGGTTGGCGAGCGCCCCGGCGACGAAGACCGACAGGATCACGGTGAGGTAGTACGGCAGGGACCCGCGCTGCAGGCTCGCGGTGAGCCACGTGGCGAACCGGTCGAGCCCGCGCATGAGCCGGCGGTAGTTGCCCGACGCTGAGGGGGACCCGGCCAACCGGTGCTGCACGGCCTCGACCCGGGTGCGGAGCAGGAACAGGACGACACCGCCGACGAGGGTCAGCGCCGAGATGCCGAGCGCCGGCTCGAGACCGTGCCAGAGCGCCAGGTGCGGGACCTCGCCGCTGCCGTGTCGTGCGGCCTCGCCGGCGGACTCGAAGCCGTGCGCGACGAACGGGGTCGCGAGGCCGAGCACGAGCCCCGTGACGCCGAGCAGCGAGGGGACGACCCACGTGCCGTGCAGGGCGTGCGGCTCGGTCTGCGGGACACCGGGCTTGCGGGCGAAGGTGCCCCAGAGGAACCGGCACGAGTAGGCCACCGTCAGGACCGAGCCGACCGTGGCACCGACGAGGGCCGTCCACGCCCACAGCGCGTCGGGGCCGTGCAGCTCCTCGACGAGCCCGGTGAGCACGGCCTCCTTCGCGACGAAGCCGATGAGCGGTGGGATCCCCGACATCGACGCGAGGGCGAGCACGGCGACCGCGGCCAGGCAGGGCAGCCGTCGGCCGACCCCGCTGAGCTTCCCGAGGTCGCGGGTGCCGGCGACGTGGTCGACCGTGCCGACGACCAGGAACAGCGTCGACTTGAACGTGGCGTGCGCGACGAGCAGGACGACGCCGCCGAGGGCGATCTCCGGCGCACCCCAGCCCGCGGCGAGCAGCAGGAACCCGAGCTGGGCGACCGTGCCGTAGGCGAGCAGCAGCTTGAGGTCGGTCTGCCGGAGCGCCCGGTACCCGCCGACGAGCATGCCGAGCACGCCGAGCACCGTGACGGTCTCCCGCCAGCCGTCGAGCAGGGCGAACGCCGGGGCGAGGCGGGCGACCAGGTAGATGCCCGCCTTCACCATGGCGGCGGCGTGCAGGTAGGCGCTGACCGGGGTGGGCGCGGCCATCGCGGCCGGCAGCCAGAAGTGGAACGGCACGATCGCGGACTTCGTCAGGGCGCCGACGAGCACGAGCACGACGGACACCGAGACGGCGGTGCCGGTCGGCGGCGCGGCGACGATGCCGGACAGCGAGGTCGTCCCGGCGGCGACCGAGATCACCACGAGGCCCGCCAGCATCGCGAGGCCGCCGGCGGTGGTCACGACGAGTGCCTGCATCGCGGCGGCCCGGCTGGCGCGCTTCACGGCGTCGTGCCCGATGAGCAGGTAGGAGAAGACCGTCGTGGCCTCCCAGAGGACGAACAGCACGATGACGTCGTCGGCGATCACCAGGCCGTACATCGACCCGGCGAACGCGGTCAGGACCCCGGCGAACCGACCGAGTCCGGGCTCGTCGTCCGCGAAGTACGACGCGCAGTAGACGAGCACGAGCGCGCCGACCCCGGTGACGACGAGCGCGAGCACCCACGACAGGGCGTCGACGCGGAACGCGAGGTCGAGGGCGAGCTGTGGGATCCAGCGCACCCGCTCGGTGACCCCGTCCCCGAGCGCCGAGGCGGTCTGGGTGAGCGTGAGCACGGCGGCTGCCGCGGGGGCGAGGGCGGCGACGAAGAAGACGCGTCGCCCCAGCAGGGGGGTGAGTGCGGGGACGACGAGTGCGACGACGCCGAACGCGATGAGGACGGTGAACACAGGGGCACCTCCTCGGGGGTCGGGCTGCAGTCCGGCTCTCTTGGCACCTCACAGCCTACGGAGAGCCGCATGAGCAGATCCTGTGCGGGCGGACAGGGTCACTCCGCCGGGGCCAGACTGCTGCCCCCACTCTGCCCGCTGGTGCCCGACCCGTCCGGCCCGACCCGGGCGCGGGGCCCGGGGTGTCGGCCGGGGACCGCACCGGGCGTCGGCGTGCCCGTCGACCTGGGATGATCGGGGGACGGCGTCCATCCCGCGCGCCGTGGAGGGTGGCCCGGTGGACGCAGCAGAACAGGTGGTGCTGCAGCTCGTCGGCACCCCGTGGGCGTTCCTCGCCGTCGGCCTGGTGCTCGCGGTCGGCAGCATCGTGGTCTTCCTGCCGAGCCAGGCCATGGTCGTCGCGATCGGCACCCTGCTCGTCGGCGGCCAGGGCGGGATCGTGCCCGTCGCGCTCCTCGTCGTCGCCGCCACGATCGGGATGGTGCTCGGCGACCTCGGGCTGTTCCACCTGGCGCGGTCGGCCGACCTCGGCGCACGGTCCTGGTTCACCCGGCCGAAGGTGCGGAAGGCGCGGGAGTCCATCGACGAGCGGTACCGCGCGGCTCCCGGACGCATCGCCGTCCTCGGCCGGTTCATCCCGATGGGCCGGCTCACCACGAACCTCGTCGCGGCCGACAGCGGGCTCGACGTCCGGCGCTTCCTGCGCAGTTGCCTGCTCGCGGACGCGGTGTGGGCGGCGTACTGCGTCGGCATCGCGGCGGCGACCGGCGGGTGGAGCCGCGACCAGCCCTTCCTCGTGACGGTGCTCGCGGTCGTGGCCTCGATCCTGCTCGGCCTCGGCATCTCCGCGGTCGAGAAGGCGGTCCGGCGGCGGAGCGAGGCGGCAGCGGCGGCCTGAGCCGTACGGTGGCGGTACCGTCCGCGTTCGAAGGAGAACCCGTGCCCGCGCCGAGCCTCACCGACCTCGTCCCCGACCCGACCGCGCTCGAGACGCTCGACGCCGGCAGCACGTGGGCGGAGGGACCGTGCTGGATCCCCGCCACCCGGACGCTCCGCTGGTCCGACATCCCCGGGGACCGCGTCCTGCAGTGGTCGGCGGCGGACGGCGCCGTCTCGGAGTACGCCACGGGGGTCGAGTTCACCAACGGCCGCACCCTCGACCCGGACGGCTCGGTGGTGCAGTGCTCGCACGGGCTCCGGCGGGTCGAGCGCGACCGGGACGGCGCCGTCACGCCGATCACCACGAGCTGGGGTGCCGTCCGCTACAACTCCCCGAACGACGTCGTCGTCGCGCGGGACGGCAGCGTGTGGTTCACCGACCCCGCGTACGGCATCACGCAGCCGCGCGAGGGGCACCCCGGCGTGCGCGAGTACGGCGACCACTGGGTGTTCCGCTGCGGCCCGGACGGCCAGGACCTCCGGCCGGTGGTGGTCGACGTCGACGAGCCGAACGGCCTCGCGTTCTCGCCGGACGAACGGGTCCTGTACGTGGCGAGCTCGGACGGCGACCGACCGGTGATCCGGGCCTACGACGTGTCGACCGAGCCCGCCGCCGACGGCGCCGACGCGACCGACGTGCGCCCGGTGCGGGTGAAGGGCGGCCGCGACCTCGTGTGCTTCGGCCCCGGCGAGGGCGTCCCGGACGGCATCCGGGGGCGGATCTGGTCGTCCTCGGCGATCGGGGTCCTCGTGCACGAGCCGGACGGCACCCGCATCGGGACGATCCCCGTCCCCGAGGTCGTCGCGAACCTCTGCTTCGGTGGGGACGACGGCAGGACCCTCTTCGTCACGGCGACCACCTCGCTCCGCCGCATCCGCACCACCACGAGGGACGCCGCCCGGCGCTGACGTATCCTGGCTCGGCCATGCAGTGCGACTACTTCGACCGCGGGGTGTGCCGGTCGTGCACGCTCATGGGCCAGCCCTACGGGGACCAGGTCCTCGACAAGGAACTCCGCACGCGTGAGCTCCTGCACGACGCCGTCGAGGCGGCCGGTGGTCCGGGTGCCGTCGAGTGGCTGCCGGCAGTGACGAGCCCCGAGTCGGGGTACCGGAACAAGGCGAAGATGGTCGTCGGCGGATCGGTCCAGCACCCGACCGTCGGCATCCTCGACGACCGACAGCGCGGGGTCGACCTCCGCCACTGCGGCATCTGCACCCCGGGCATCCGGCAGGCGCTCCCGGCGCTCGCCGCGTTCGTCTCGTCCGCCGGGCTCATCCCGTACGACGTGGCGCAGCGCCGCGGCGAGCTCAAGTTCGTGCTCGTCACCGAGTCCCCGGACGGCGACCTCATGGTGCGGTTCGTCCTCCGCTCCGAGGGGCAGCTCCCACGGCTCCGCGAGCACCTCGACGCCCTCCGCCTGGCCGTGCCACGGGCGGTCGTCGTGACGGCGAACCTGCTGCCGGAGCACAAGGCCGTCACCGAGGGCGAGCGGGAGGTCGTCCTCACCGAGCAGCAGACGCTGCCGATGCGGCTCGGCCCGGTCACCATGCACCTGCGTCCGCAGAGCTTCTTCCAGACGAACACCGCCGTCGCGACGCAGTTGTACGCGCAGGCGTCGGCGTGGATCGACGAGGTCGACCCGTCCTCGATGTGGGACCTGTACTGCGGCGTCGGCGGCTTCGCCCTGCACGCGGCACGTCCCGGTCGCGCGGTCACCGGCATCGAGACGAGTCGTGAGGCGATCGTCTCCGCGAAGCAGTCCGCGCGCGAGGCCGGGCTGTCCGACGTCCGGTTCGCGGCCGACGACGCCACCGCCCACGCCCTCCGCGCCCGACCCGGCAGCACCCCGGAGCTCGTGGTCGTGAACCCGCCACGACGGGGGATCGGTGGCGAGCTGGCCGGCTGGTTCGAGACCTCGGACGTCCGGCACGTCGTGTACTCGAGCTGCAACCCGGTCACCCTCGCGCGGGACCTGGCGGCGATGCCGTCCTTCCGCCTGCGTCGTGCGCGCGTGCTCGACATGTTCCCGCAGACCGGGCACCTCGAGGCCGTCACGTTGCTCTCGCGGGACTGACGGACGGGAGGCGCGGCGCGGGCCCGCCACGGGCCTCCCGTCGGCCGCTCGGTGCGGCCGTCCCGCGATTGCCAGGGAACTCGGAAGGTCGTGTACCCGGGTACACCCCGATCACCGCAGGCGCGGCGATCGGGACGCTCAGCCGGCGACGAGGGGTACATACCATCCTCGGGCAGAACGTTGTGTCTCGGTTTGATAACGAGCCGGAGTTTCCTATGGTGGCCCACCGTGACACCGGCGCGGAGGCTGCCCCCGGTGACGCCATCAGACTGACCGCGATCGGTCGGGGTGGGCAGCCTGCGTCGGCAACGACGATGCGGCCCCGGTGGAGCAACGACATGAAGAACCACACCCGAACCCGCGCCCTCGTCGGCGGACTCGCCTTCGCCGGCATCGCCGCGACGGGCGTCGGTCTCGCAGCTGCACCGGCCAGCGCGGCCAGCGGCTCGACCTGGGATGCCCTGGCAGCCTGCGAGTCCAGCGGCAACTGGGCCGCGAACACCGGCAACGGCTACTACGGCGGTCTGCAGTTCACGCAGAGCACCTGGGCCGCCAACGGTGGCTCCGGCAGCCCGGCCGGCGCCAGCCGCGAGACGCAGATCGCCGTGGCCGAGAACGTCCTCGCCTCGCAGGGCTGGGGCGCCTGGCCCGCGTGCTCGGCGAAGCTCGGCCTGAGCGGCACGTCCGGTGCAGCCCCGGCTCCGGTCGCGCAGCCCGCGGCCCCCGCCCCGGCGGCTCCCGCGCCGCAGGCCCCGGCGCAGCAGGCCCCCGCGCAGCAGGCGGCTCCCGCCCCGAAGGCGGCGACCGCCCCGAAGGCGGCACCGAGCACGCCGGCTCCGTCGGCAACCTCGAGCAAGCCGGCCGCGGTCGAGACGAGCGGCAAGACGTACAAGATCGCGTCGGGCGACACGCTCGACACGATCGCCACGAAGCTCGGCATCGAGGGTGGCTGGAAGCAGCTGTGGGCGGCGAACACGTCGACCATCGACGACGCCAACCTCATCTACGCGGGGCAGACCCTGCAGCTCCCGGCCTGACGCACCAGCGTCGCGCAGCCGATCGGAAGCGCCCCACGACCTCGGTCGTGGGGCGCTTCGTCGTGTGCGGCGGGTGCGTCGTGCGGGCCGGACTCGTGCGGGTCGGACTCGTGCGGGCCGGACTCGTCGGGTCGGACTCGTCGTGCGCACCGCACTCGTCGGGTCAGGCGCCCGGGTGCGTGGCGCGCCACCCCGAGACGTCGTCAGAGCGGAGGGCGATCGCCAGCTCGGCCAGCTGGGCCTCGTCGACCCGGACGTAGCTCTGCCCGTCCGGGCTCGTCCCACCGCCCGCGGTCGGGAGCGTGAACGTGTCGAGGTCCCCCGGGCGGAGGCCGCGGAGGGACCACCCGAGCCCCGCCAGCGTCGAGGACGTCAGTCCCGGGTCGACCGTCAGGTACTCGCTCGTCGATGACACGAACCGCTGCACGGCGCCGGGATCCGTCAGCGTGTCCCGCGACGTCAGCCGGTCGACGAGTCCGCGCACGAACGCCTGCTGGTTCCGGACGCGGGTGTGGTCGGCGTCGGCGAAGGAGTGCCGCTCGCGGACGAAGGCGAGCACCGCGGCCCCGTCGAGCTCGTTCGCCCCGGCGACGAAGTGGTGGCCGCCCGTGTCGAAGGCCGAGGGTGACTGCACGGTGACCCCACCGAGGGCGTCGGTCATGCCGGCGAAGTCCGCGAGGTCGATCTCGGCGACGTGGTCGATCCGGACGCCGAGCAGCTGTTCGACCGTCCGCACCGTGAGGGGGACGCCGCCCCAGGAGTACGCGGCGTTGATCTTCGCGGTGCCGTGGCCCGGGACGTCGACCCACGAGTCGCGGAGGATCGACACGAGCGAGACGTGCCGTCGGTCGCCCGAGACGTGCGCCACCATCAGCGTGTCCGACCGGCCCCCGGTCGCCCGGTCGTCGCCGGGGTCGAGCCGTGCCCGCGAGTCCGAGCCGATGAGCAGGACGTCGAGGGCACCGCTGCTGTCGGACGGCCGGTCACCGGTGGGGAACGGGTCGTGGAGCACGGAGCGTCCGGCGTCGTAGCGCTGGGCCAGCCCGCCGACGAAGACGCTCGCGACGACGGCGAGCACGGTGGCGACCGCCGTCAGTGCGCCGCCCGTGGCGACGAGTGCCGCCAGCAGCGGGCGTCGACGGCGGAGGGGGCGGACGGCGACGCGACGGCCGGACATGGGACTCCCTGGAGACGGGTCGGCCCTGGCGCCGACCCGTCCAGCGTCTCACATCTCACATATCAGTCGCAAGCGTCACGATCGTCGACGCGGGGCGCGGGCGGCGACGAGGACGGCCGTCAGGTGGCGGCGGAGCTCCGGGTCGTCCGGCAGCAGGTCGCGCTCGATGTGCTTCGCGGTGTCCCACATCGTCCGACCGTGCTCGGTGACCGTGACCACCCGACGTCGTCCGTCGTCGGGGTGCGGGCCGCGCTCGATCATGCCGTCGCGCTCGAGCCGCTCGAGGGTGCGCGACATCGTCTGCGGTTGCACGCGGGCGGTCCGGGCGATGACGTCGGCACCGGTCGGCCCGTTGCGCAGGGCGATGTCGAGGGCGATGAGCGCTGCGTGCTGCAGTCCGACCGCGCGGAGCCGTTCGTCCCACTCGCGTTCGACGGCCCGGGCGGCCGCGGCGAGCAGGCGCCCGATCGGCCACTGCGCGGGCTCGTCCTCCATGCCCCGAGTCTACGGTGGGGGCCCCGACGCCCCGCGCGACGAAGTGTTCAGCATGCTGACGATCGGTGTACGCTCGCCGTCGTGCCCCGCTCCCTGCGCATCGTGCTCCCCGCCCTCGTGGTCCTCGTCTGGTTGACCGTCGCCGCGATCGGCGGTCCCTTCTCCGGCCGCATCGCCGAGGTCTCGACGAACGACCCGACCGCGTTCCTGCCGGCGTCGGCCGATGCGACCGCCGTGCAGGAGCGCAGCCGCGACTTCCGCGACGCGACCGGGGTGCCCGCCGTCGTCGTCCTCGAGCGCGACGGCGGACTCGACGACGCCGACACGACCGCCGCCGCGGGCATCGTCGACCGGCTCGCGGACCGGCAGGACGTCGACGCGGTCAGCCCCGTGATCCCGAGCGAGGACGGCGACGCGCTGGAGATCGTCGCGACGCTGACCGCCTCCGCCGACACCGGGGACGCGGTCGAGGCCGTCCGGGCCGTCGTCGCGGATGCCCTGCCGGACGGGCTCCGCGCGTACGTCACCGGCCCGGCGGGCTTCACGGCCGACCTGACCGCGGCGTTCGCGGGCATCGACGGCCTGCTGCTCGGGGTCGCGCTCGTCGCGGTGCTCGTGATCCTCGTGGTCGTGTACCGCTCGCCACTGCTGCCCCTCCTGGTGCTCACCACGGCGGTGTCCGCGCTCACGGCGTCGATCCTCGTGGTCTGGGCCCTCGCGGACGCGGGCGTGGTCACCGTGAACGGGCAGGTGCAGGGCATCCTGTCGATCCTGGTCATCGGCGCCGCCACGGACTACGCGCTCCTCTACACGTCCCGCTACCGCGAGGCCCTCCGCGACCACCGCACGGGCTGGGACGCCACGAAGGCCGCGCTACGGGGGAGCCTCGAGCCGATCGTCGCCTCGGGCGGCACGGTCGTCGTCGGGGTGCTCTGCCTGCTGCTGTCGGACCTCGACTCGAACAAGGCGCTCGGCCCGGTCGCGGCCATCGGCATCGCCGCCAGCGTCCTCGCCGCGCTGACCCTCCTGCCCGCGCTGCTCCTCTGCTTCCGCCGGGCCGCCTACTGGCCCCTCCGCCCGGTGCACGGCAGCGCCCACCCGGTGCTCACCGGGCCCGAGGCTCGCGGCGCCTGGGCCCGCGTCGGACGGCTGGTCGGTCGACGCCCGCGGACGGTCTGGGTCGTCAGCACGCTCGCGCTGCTCGTCATGGGCACCGGGCTCCTCGGGCTCCGGGCCGACGGCGTCCCGCAGAGCGACCTGGTCGTCGGGCAGTCCCAGGCGCGGGACGGGCAGGCGGTCCTGGCGGACCACTTCCCCGGCGGCTCGGGCAGCCCGGCGCTCGTGCTCGGCGACGCGGACCGCACCGACGAGCTGGCGGACGCCGTCGCCGGCGTCGACGGGGTGGAGGCCGTGGTCGCGGCGGCGGAGGAGGCACCGGCCGGCACGGTCCCGGTCGGCGACGGTCCCCGGGGCGGTGCGCCCGTCGCCGACCCGACGGTGTCCCGCGGTCAGGTCCTGCTCGAGGCGACGCTCGCCGACCCGGCCGACTCGGCGGCCGCCGAGCGCACCGTCCGCGAGCTCCGCTCCACCGTCGAACGGGTCGACCCGGGCGCGCTCGTCGGCGGCGTCACGGCCACGGCGATCGACACGGACGACACCGGCATCCGCGACCGCACCCTGATCATCCCGGTCGTGCTCGGCGTGATCCTGCTCATCCTCGTGCTGCTGCTCCGGAGCGTGGTGGCACCCCTCGTGCTCATCGGCAGCGTCATCGTGTCCTTCGCGGCCGCACTCGGGGTGGGAGCGCTCGTGTTCGACCACGTGCTCGGCTTCCCCGGGGCGGACCCCGCCGTGCCGCTGTACTCGTTCGTGTTCCTCGTGGCGCTCGGCGTCGACTACAACATCTTCCTCATGACCCGGGTACGGGAGGAGACCCTCCGACACGGCCCGCGCGAGGGCGTGCTCCGCGGGCTCGGCGCGACCGGGGGCGTGATCACCTCGGCCGGGGTCGTGCTCGCCGCGACCTTCGCCGCCCTCGGGGTCATCCCGATCCTGTTCCTCGTGCAGATCGCCTTCGTCGTCGCGTTCGGCGTGCTGCTCGACACCGTCGTCGTCCGCTCCCTGCTCGTCCCGGCCCTCGTGCTCGACCTGGACCGACGGGCGTGGTGGCCGTCGCGCCTCTCGCGCCGACCCCGTGACATGTGACACGCTGACCGCATGCCAGTCCCCTCGACCCAGCCCGCAGCCGAGCGCACGCTGCTCCGCGACACCGTGCAGGACAAGATCCGGAACGCGATCATGGACGGCACGCTCGAGCCCGGGGAACGCCTGAACGACGACGACCTCATCGCCTGGCTCGGGGTCTCCCGCACGCCCATCCGTGAGGCGCTGGCCGAGCTCGCCCGCGCCGGACTCGTCGAGATGGCGCCGAACCGGTACACCAAGGTCGCCGCGCCCTCAGCCGCCGAACTGCTCGACGCCTACCAGACCCTCGGCGTGATCTACGGGGGTGTCGTCCGGCTCGCGGTCCCGCGCTTCACCGACGCCGAGCGCCGGGCGGTCGTGCGGACGCTCGACGACGTGCTCGCCCGGCTCGACGACGGCCAGCAGGCCGCGGTCGCCCGCGACGGAGCCGACATCTACTCGATGTGGGTCGAGGCCTGCGGCAACGCGGCGCTCGCACGACTGTGCCGCTCGACCACGGACGGCCTGGCGTTCAAGCTCCGGGTGCCCGAGATCGCCGAGGTCGTGCCGACCGAGGTCGTCGCGCCCCGCATCCGGGAACTCCGCGACGCCGTCGCCGCAGCGGACCCGATCGCCGCCGAGCTCGCCATGGAGGCCGCACACCTGCTGCCCGCGCGCAGCTGACGGCGGGCGTGCTCAGGCCGGCAGCAGCCCGGTGCCGAGCGCGACGGCCCAGAGCACGACGACCGCCGCGACGGCCCCGAGGTGCCACCAGCCGTGCATGACGAGCACGGCGGCGAACTCGCGCAGGAAGGCGCTCGGGATCGCCTGCCGGGACGTCGGCGCCCCGAGCACGTGGGCGTCGAGGCCCGTCCGCCGCGCCGTGATCGCCGTCCGCAGCACGTGGTAGTCGTTCGTCACGACGAGCGTCCGGCCGTCGACCGCGGCGTCGCGGAGCAGCTCGCCCGAGAAGCGGAGGTTCTCGCGGGTGTTCCGGGACCGTGCCTCGCGGTGCACGAGCCCCGACGGGACACCGTGGTCGACGAGGTACTCGGCCATCGCGTCGGCCTCGGTGCGGTCCTCGTCCTCGCCCTGGCCGCCCGACGCCACCACCACGGGCGTGCGTCCGGCGGCGGCCGAGTGGTGGAAGACCGCGATCGTGCGGTCGAGGCGGGAGCGCAGCATCGGCGAGACCTGCCCGTGCACCAGTCCGCAGCCGAGGACCACGAGCGCCTCGGCCTCCTCGGTGACCCGGACGTGCCCGTGGACGAGCGCCGCCCCGAGGAACACCAGGAAGGCGACCGCGCCGTAGCCGGCGACCGCCAGGACGAGCACGAGCAGTGCCGAACTGACCGGGGTGCCCACCACCGCGAGCACGACGACGAGGACGTCGAGCGCCAGGACCGCGATCCCGGCGACGAGCGCGAGCAGGCTCGTGAGGCTCCGCGCTCCCCGCCGCAGGGCGCGGACCCCGTTCGCGACCAGGGCCGCGGCGACCACGGCGCAGCAGACGGCGAAGACGGTCAGGAGCACCCTCCGACCCTACGGGGCCGACCATGGACGGACCGGGGTGGCGGGGCGGCCGCGGGACGGGCCTCCCGGCGGGGCCGCGGGACGGTGCGTACAGGTCGCCCAGCAGGTATCCATGTCATCTGCGCGCCCCACGGTTATGGTTCTCCCCGTGACGAACGCACCGGAGGAGACCAGGCCGCGCCGTACCGACCGCGCCGTGCCGCCCCGCCACGGGCGCCGAAAGCGCCACTGGGGGGCCGTGTTCCCCGCGGTGGCCGGGGTCCTCACCATGGCCGTGCTGCTGAGCGGCGGGTACGGGGTGTACGCGTACAACCGTCTGGCTGGCAGCGTGACCAAGGTCGACGCGATCGGCAGCGCCCCGCCCGCGAAGGACGACGTCGACGGCCGCGCGATGAACATCCTGCTCGTCGGTGACGACCACCGGCCGGACGGCGCCACGCAGGAGCAGATGGCGGAGCTGAACACCCAGTCCGACGGCGGGGCCACGAACACGGACACGATGATCGTGCTGCACATCGCCGCCGACGGCCGCAGCGCGACGATGATCTCCTTCCCCCGTGACTCGTACGTCGACATCCCCGGCGTGGGCAAGGGCAAGCTGAACAGCGCCTTCTCGTACGGCACCATGGACGGCGGCGGAGACACCGGCGGCGCGAAGAAGCTCATCGCGACGATCCAGGGCCTCAGTGGGCTGACGATCGACCACTACGTCCGCGTCTCGCTGCTCGGGTTCTACGAGATCGTCAAGGAGCTTGGCCCGGTGAACGTCTGCCTCAACCAGCCGGCCAAGGACTCGTACTCCGGGGTCGACCTGCCCGCCGGGGTCTCCGAGCTCACCCCGTCGCAGGCGCTCGCGTTCGTCCGGCAGCGCCACGGCCTGCCGAACGGCGACCTCGACCGCCAGGTCCGGCAGCAGTACTTCCTGTCGCAGGAGGCCCGCAAGATCCTGTCCGCCGGCACCCTGCTCAACCCGCTGAAGACGACGCGGATCATCGACGCCATCGGCAGCTCCGTCGAGACCGACCAGGGCCTCGACCTGCTGTCGCTCGCCGGGCAGATGAGCAACCTGCGCCCGTCGAACATCAAGTCGGCCACGATCCCGATCCTCGGCACCCCGACCATCTACCCGAACGGCTCGGCGCTCTCCATCGTCGAGGTGGACACCGCCGGCATGCCCGCGTTCGTGCAGGGCCTGGTCGGCGAGCCGCCGGCGTACACGAAGGCGAAGGCCGCGGACCCGGCGTCCGTCACCGTGACGGTCACGAACGGCAGCGGTGCGACCGGTGCCGCCGCGGCGGCGAGCGAGGTCCTGACGGCCCGCGGGTTCCAGGTGGCGGCGCCCGGCTCCTCCCCGACCACGGCCGCGACGATGGTGCAGTACCCGGCCGGCATGGAGGCGCAGGCCAAGGCCCTCGCGTCCGTCGTGCCCGGCGCGGTGCCGGTCCAGAGCACCGCGGTCCAGGGGGTCACCCTGGTCCTCGGCACGGACGGGAAGACGCCGACGCCGCCGGCGCAGCCGGACGCCGGGGCGTCGCAGCCCGCCGAGGCGCAGCCGTCGCAGGAGGCCGCGGCGCCCGAGCCGGCGAAGCCGTCCGAGCCCGAGCCGTCGTCGACCGCCGTCCACGAGTACGGCCAGGAAGGCGTCTGCATCAACTGACGCTCGCCGCTCGCGTCCAGGCTGGCATGTCACATTCTGGGACGTGGACGACGAGCTGCTCCGACGACGAGACGAGGAACGCGACCTGCTCCTCCGCGTGGCCGCGGGGGACCGGACGGCGTTCCGACGCCTCGACGAGCGGTTCCGCCCGTTCGTGCTCCAGGTCGCCGGACGGGTGACGGGCGATCCGTGGCTGGCCGAGGACGTCGCGCAGGACGTCATGCTCGAGGTCTGGCGTCGGGCGCACCGGTACGACCCGGCACACCCGCCGGTCACCTGGATCCGCACGATCGCCACCCGGCGCGCGATCGACCGGGTGCGCAAGGCCCAGGCGGACCGGGATCGGGACCGTCGGATCGGGATGCGCGACCACGAGCCCGTCGACCACGGTTCGGTGGACCGGGCGGAGGCCGTCCTCGACCGGGTCGCCCTGCGCCGGGCGCTCGTGCCGCTCCCGGACCGGCAGCGGCAGGCGGTCGTCCTCCGCTACCTCGCGGACCTGTCCGGACCCGAGCTCGGGCGGGCGCTGGGCGTCCCGACCGGCACGGCGAAGACCCGGGCGCGCGACGGGGTGACGGCACTCCGGAGGACCCTGGCGCGCACCGGTGCCGGCAGCGTGGGTGACGCCGGGGTCCGCCCGGGTAGGTTCGACGGGTGACCAGCACCTCGCGCCCGATCACCCTCATGACCTACAACATCAAGAACCCCGACCCGGCGCACGACTGGCCCGCTCGGTGCCCGGTCGTCCTCGACGTCATCCGCCGCCACGACCCGGACATCGTCTGCGTGCAGGAGGCGTTCGACCACCAGATGGACGACCTCCGCGCCGGGCTGCCCGACCACGCCGACATCGGGCAGGGTCGCGAGGGCGGCACCGCGGGGGAGCACGCCGCCGTGTTCTACCGCCGCGACCGCTTCCGGCCGGCCGACTCCGGGTCGTTCTGGCTGTCGGACACCCCGGACGAGCCGGTCTCGAACACCTGGGACAGCCTGTACCCGCGGATCGCGAACCACGTCGCCTTCCTCGACGCCGAAGGGCCCTCGTTCACGCTGCTCACGACGCACCTGGACCACGAGCAGGGCCCGCACGGCGACGAGGTCCGCGGACGCAGCGCCGCCCTCATCGTGCAGCGCCTGTCCGTCGTGGACGGCCCGGTGGTCTTCGCCGGTGACTGCAACGAGCCCGCCGGGTCCGGCGAGGCCTCGCGGGTGTTCGCCGAGGCCGGGTACGCCGACGCCTGGACGGTGGCCGGTGACCCCGACGACCGGACGGCGTCCTTCAACGAGTGGCAGCCGCCGGTGCCGAGCGGGGAGCGCATCGACTGGGTGCTCACCCGCGGGGTGGCCGGGGTCGACCGCGTGCTGATCGACCACGACGGGCCGGAGACCTGGTTCGCGAGCGACCACTTCCCGGTGGTCGCCACCATCCGCGTCTGAGCCGGCGGCCGCGGGTGCCCGTCGGGGTGCCCGCGCTGCGCCGCCCGTGCGGTTCGCCGCTCCCGTCAGGAGGACGTACTCCGCGCGGGTGCGGGTGCGGGTGCGGCTGCGGGTGGTCGGGCCCGCACCGCCGGCTTCGGGTGCCGGTGCAGGTCCGTCGGGTGCGTGACCGGGCGGTCAGCAGCGCCGCGACGTCGCGCGGACCGGCATCGGGGAGCCGATGACCGTGACCGTGGTGTCGTCGGTCAGCACCGAGACGCCGTTGCGCCCGGCACCCTTGCGGTCCGACCGCCAGCCGGGCTCGAGCAGCAGCTGCCATGCCTCGGCGTCGTCGGAGCCGAGCGACTCCCGCTCGCTGCGTCGGGAGTCCCGGAGCTGCGGTCGGACGTCGTCGCCGACCTGCACGCCGTCGGGACCGGTGAGGTCGATCACCTCACCGAGCCGGGACCGCACGTGGTCGCGCAGCACCCGGATCTCGACGCGGTTGCCGGCGGGGGCGGGTTCGGCCAGTGCGGCCACCCGGAGCGCGCCGCCCCAGGTCGAGGTCGTGCTCGCCGGGACGCAGCGTCCGGCGTCGCCGGCGGCCGTCCGGGTCCGGGCGGGGGTGCCGAGCAGACGGTTCAGCAGGCCGACGGTGTGCTTGCCGTCGCGCATCGACACGACGGAGACGGTGCGGTCCTCGGCGCGGAGGGTGAGCGTCTCGGCGCCGAGCTCGACGGCGTCGACGGTGCGCAGAGCCGCGGCCGAGACGGGGCGCCAGGTCGGCGCGGGGCTCGGCGTGGCGGTCCGGGTGGAGGTCGCACGCGCCTCGGCCGCGGCGGCACGGTCCGCGTCCTGCCCCGGCAGTCGGTCGAACGACGTGCTGCCGGCCACGAGGGCGAGCACCACGGCGCCGATCGCCGTCACGGTCCTGGGGTTCACTCGCTCGACCGTAGCCGCCACCGCCCGGCTGGACGACGGGTGTTACCGAAACGGAGCCGCACCGTCACCGGACCGTGACATTCCTGCGCGGGCCGACACGGTGCCGCGGGGGACCGACCGGACTCCTCCGGCTGGCCGACGCCCGGCGTCCTGCGGGGGAGCACCGGGCGCACGCGGACCGGCCGGACGACCACCGAGCGGACACCCACCGGGCGGACACGCACGAGCGGACACCCACCGGGCGGACGTGCACGAGCGGACACCCACCGGGCGGACGCGCACGAGCGGACACCCACCGGGCGGACGCGCACCGGGCCGCGGGTACGGTCGGCTGCATGGCGGAGTACGTGGTGGACAGCACGGGTGACAACGCGGCGCACGGCGTCGACCTCGTCGACGGGGACCAGCCTCCCGTGCGGATGATCGTGCACGGCGACCTGCCGGACACGATCGAGCACGACGGTCGGACCTGGGTGCGCACCGGGGATGCCGAGGACCAGGGCGACGACGCCCCGCCGATCTCGGTCTACCGCCCCGCCTGACCGCGACGCGGGTCCGCGCCGACCCGGCCACGTGCGCACCGACCTGACCGCGCGCCCACCTGACGCGCGCGCACCGGCACGGCCACGCGCGCGCACCGATCCGGCCGCGCGCGCCGACGCAGCCGCGCGCGCCCCGACCCGGCCATGTGGCGGGGGACAGCCGGACTGCGCGGCGGGGGACGGCCTCCTGAACGGGACAGGGTGCCTCGGTGCGTAGCGTCGGCGCCATGACGGACCAGCAGATCGACCAGTACACCATGCAGGACCCGACGAAGCTCTACGCCGACAAGAAGCCGGACGAGCAGTACCTCGAGGGTGCCGGCACCGACGCCGAGATGGCGGAGAACGTGCCCGCCGACCACGGCGAGGACACCTACCGCGGCTCCGGTCGCCTCGCGGGCCGCAAGGCGCTCATCACCGGTGGCGACTCCGGCATCGGCGCCGCCGTCGCGATCGCCTACGCCCGTGAAGGCGCGGACGTCGCCATCGGCTACCTCCCGGAGGAGCAGGAGGACGCCGACCGCATCGTCGCCCTCATCGAGGCCGCCGGTCGCAAGGCCGTCGCGCTCCCCGGTGACATCAAGGACCTGGCGTTCTGCGAGCAGCTCGTCGCCGACGCGGTGGAGCAGCTCGGTGGGCTCGACATCCTCGTGAACAACGCCGGCAAGCAGCAGAACGTCGACGACATCACGAAGATCTCCGACGAGGAGTTCGACGAGACCTTCAAGACGAACGCCTACGCGACGTTCCGCATCACGAAGGCCGCCGTGCCGCACCTGAAGCCGGGTTCGACGATCATCAACACGACGTCGATCCAGGCGTACGCGCCGTCCCCGCACCTGGTGCACTACGCCGCCACCAAGGCGACCGTGAACAACCTGGCGAAGGGCCTCGCCGCGCAGCTCGCGCCGAAGGGCATCCGCGTCAACGCCGTCGCACCGGGCCCGATCTGGACCCCGCTGCAGCCGGCCGGTGGCCAGCCGTCCGACGCCCTGCCGTCCGCGGGTGAGCAGACCTACCTCGGTCGCTGGGGCCAGCCCGCCGAGCTCGCGCCGGCGTTCGTGTTCCTCGCCAGCGGCGAGTCGTCCTACGTCGTGGGCGAGACGCTGCACGTCGACGGCGGCATGCCGACGCCGTAGTCGGTCCCGCGGCGACGCCGCACACGACGGGAGGCCCGTGGCTGCGCAGCCACGGGCCTCCCGTCGTGTGCGGGGCGCGGCCCGACCGCGTCCGCGGTCAGCGCGTGCCGCAGGTGCGGGCCACGGACTCGAGGAGCTCGCGGGCGGCGAGGGCGGCGGCGAGCTCGACCTCGACCGGGTTGATGCCGACGGCCTGCTCGAACTCCCGGCGTCGGGCCTGCAGGTCGACGGGCACCTCGGGGCGTTGCGGCAGGACGGCGATCGCGGCGGCCGCGGCCTCGAATGCGCCCTCGGGACGGCCGAGGTGCTCCCACATCGCCAGGACGTCGTGTGCGACCTGCTCCGGGGTGCTGCCGAACTCGAAGCCCGCGGACGCCATGGTCGCGAGGCCCTGGGCGGTCTGGTCGTTCGGGGACATCCCGGCATCGTCACACACGCGGCCGGGGACACGCCCGTCCGAGCCGCCGGACGCACCGGATCGCTGTCCCCCATGTTGCCGACCCCCGTACCGGGGATGCTCGTCCCCCGCGATGTGCGGGAGGATCATCCTGCGGACAGGACGTCCGCACCCCCGGACGTGTCGGTCCCATGACGACCGCTCGTCCCGGACACGGAGGGCACGATGCTCGAGGACACCAGCGCCGACACGATGGCGGCAGCCGCCGCCGCGGCAACCCTGCACCTGCGGATCAGGATCGTGGGGGCGACCGTCGACCTGCTCCGTGACGTCCCCTTCCACGAGGCCCGCGTCGAGCACGTCGCCGAGCGGCTCGACATCTCGACCGACGAGCTGCACCAGCACTTCCCGTCGTGGGACGGTCTCGTCCTGGCCGCCGTCGACCGCTGGAACGGCGCGAGGATGGACGAGGTCGCGCGTGAGGTCGGCGACGGCAGCACGGTCGAGCTCCTCCGCGCGATCGTCTCGTCGAACGCCGAGGACCCGGCCCTCATGCGCCTGCTCGTGGCGCTGCTCAGCGTCGCCGGCAACCCCGACCACCCGATGTCGGCGTACCTCCGGTCCCGCTACCAGCTCTTCTTCGCGCAGGTGAAGCGCGGCCTCGAGCACGACGTCGCGGTCGGTCGCGCACCGCACACGATGGACCCGCGCCGTGGGGCCGAGCAGCTCATCGCCCTGTACGAGGGGCTCCAGCTGCAGGCGCTCCTGCGCACGGACCTCGACCTCGTCGCGGCCTTCGACCGGGCGGTCGCGCGGCTCGAGCGCGGCTGGATGGAACGGTACGAGGCCGCCGCCCAGCGCCGGCTGTCGACGTGGTCGGACGTGTCCTGGTCGGACGACGACAGCTGGTCGCTCTGACCGCAGGCCCGACGGGCTCCCGCGCGCTCGTGCGGAGGGCGGGCGTGCTGCGCCTCTCGACCGGGTGCTGGCCACGGACCGCACCCGCTGGGCCGGTGCCGAGGGCCGACCGGGTACGCCGGGAGGTCCAACGGAAGGAACGATCGTGGCAGCACCGAACCCCATCCAGATCCAGAAGTACCTGAGCGGCATCGACTACCCGGCCTCGAAGGACGACATCGTGTCGACCGCCGAGGGCGAGAACGCGCCCGACGACGTGCTCGAGGCGCTCCGGGCGATCCCGGAGGGCGAGTACGACGCCCCGACCGCCGTCTCCAGCGCCGTCACCGACGCGAACTGAGGCACGGGCCTCCACCGGACTCGCGCCGGGCGACAGGACACGCAGCCAGCCGGCCGCGTCGTGTCGCTCGGCGCGAGTCCTGCGTCCGGGCAGCCGCGCGACGGCACCCGCGGCGGCTGGGCATCCGCGGCGGCTGGGCACCCGCGTCCGGGCCCCGCGGCCGGGTGCCGCGGTCACCAGCGCGGGACGGAGCCGTTGCCCGGGTCGTAGCCGGAGTCGCGGATGACCGGGAGCGCGGTCGTGTCGTTGTGGACCGAGTGCACCTCGATGCGACGACCACGGCGCAGGGCGCGGCGGGCACCCGGCGTCGCGAACAACCCGCCGAGCACCAGGCCGGCGCCGATCGCCAGCGCCACGGTCACCGCCGACCCGAAGTCCAGCACCGAGCTCGACTTCCCGCTCATGACGTTGAGCAGCGCGTTCGACACCGCGACACCGGGCAGCAGGGCCCCGCAGAACGCCGGGACCGCGATCGCCGCCACGGCCGTGCGCACCCGCACCGCCGCGTAGGTGGACAGGACACCGAGCAGCACCGAGGCCACGAAGGTCGCGCCGAGCAGCGGGAGCCCGAACGCCTTGAGCTGCCAGAGCGCCGCCCCGGCCACCACGGAGAGCACGACCGCGTACGGGATCACCCGGGCGCTCGCCTGCTGCACGAAGCAGTTCGCCCCCGCCGAGACCACGGTCAGCGACAGGGACGCCCAGAGCGGCAGGGTCTGCGTGACGATGCCGGACGGATCGACCTCGAGCCGGAGCCAGTGCGTCACCGCGATGCCGGCCGGCACCCCGACCACGATGGCGGCGATGAGCATGCCGATCGTGAAGGCCCGGGCGACCGCCATGGCGCGGAACCCGGAGATCGCGTCCTGCGCCCACGTGACGAGCTGCACGTGCGGGAGCAGGAGCACCACGAGCGCGGCCACCATCGTCGCGGCCCCGGTCGGGGTGAGCACGCCCGCCCAGATGGCGAGCGTGCCGATCACCGAGGCGACGGCACCCTGCGCCCCGGAGACGAAGAACTGCGGGTAGCCCCGACCGGTCAGCCACCGGCCGGAGACGATGATCCCGAGCATGAGGACGAACGCGCCGAGGCCGGCCCGCCACCCGCCGCCGGCCTGCACCGCGATCGAGGTGCCGAGGATCGACAGCCCGACGTCCGCGAGCCACGTCGGCCACCGTGGCGGCATCCGGAGCACGGCCACGAGGGCGCTCACGGCGCTGGTCATGTCGCGGTCGTCGTGGATGACGTCGTCGACGATCTGGTTCGCCCAGGCCAGCCGGGCCAGGTCGGCGCCGTCGGACCGGGTGCTGCGGACCTTGACGAGCGGCGGACCCTCGGTGGGGGAGTACTGGATCGTCACGGCACTGCCGGAGAAGTCGAGGTCGAGCGGTGCCAGGTTCCACTTCGTGGCGACCGCGATCACGGCGGTCTCGACGCTCCGGGTGTCGGCACCGGAGGCGAGCATCACCTCGGCCAGGTCGAGGCAGAAGTCGACGATCTGCCGGGCCGAGTACTGCTCACGCAGCGACCGGGTGTCCGGCGTCACGTGCTCGTAGATCGTGCCGCGGAGGCGGGCCCGGATGTCCCGCATGTCGTGCTGGGCGACGCTCCGCGCCTTCGGGCGCGGTCGGGGCGGACGGCCCGGCCGCGGGCCGGGGAGGTGCTGGTCGGCCATCGGACCATTCTGCATGCCGCGACCGGGAGACGGACGGGAGGCCCCCCACCGGTCCGGTGGGGGGCCTCCCGTCAGCTGCTGCGCGTCGTGGTGCGCGAGCGCCTACTGCTCGAGCGTCGCGTTCAGCGTGATCTCGACGCCGGTGAGGGCCTTGCTGACCGGGCAGGTCGCCTTGGCCACGTCGGCCGCCTCGAGGAAGGCCGCCTCGTCGATGCCGGAGACCTCGCCGTGGACGGTGAGGACGATGCCGGTGAGCTTGAAGCCGCCGGCCGAGTCCGGGCCGAGGGAGACGTCGGCCTTGACGTCGAGCGCCTCGACGGTGCCGCCGGCCTCGCCGAGCACGGCGGAGAACTGCATGGCGTAGCAGGCGGAGTGCGCTGCGGCGATGAGCTCCTCGGGGCTGGTGGTGCCACCGGCCTCGTCGGCGGCGCGCTTCGGGAAGGACACGTCGTAGGTGCCGACCTTCGAGCTGGACAGTTCGACCTGGCCGGAGCCGTCGTTGAGGCCGCCGTTCCAGGCGGTGCGTGCGGTGCGCGTGGGCATGACCGCTCCTTTCGTCATGGGGGTGCGGGCCTCGCTGGCCCTGGGTCGAGTCAACCGGAGAACGCTCGTTCTCGCAACCCGTTCCCGGCGAGTACGCAGGGTGCGGCGGCCTGACCGTGCCGCCGGTCCACCCGTCGCCCGGGGCCTGGTCCGAGATGGACGACAGGTGTAGTTTTGATGGCATGCGTGCAGTCGTGTTCGAGCAGTACCAGACGTTCCCCTCCCTTACCGAGGTCGAGAAGCCCACACCCGGGCCCGGGGAGGTGCTCCTCAAGGTCGCCGGTGCGGGTGCGTGCCACTCCGACGTCGCCGTGTACCGCGAGTTCCAGGAGGGGCAGCCCGGTGCCCAGCGCCCCGGTTTCGTGCTCGGCCACGAGAACTCCGGCTGGGTCGAGTCCGTCGGCGACGGCGTGACCGGGTTCGCCGAGGGCGATGCCCACCTCGTCTACGGTCCCGTCGGGTGCGGCCACTGCCGGTACTGCTCCAAGGGCCAGGACACCTACTGCGAGAACGCGGCCACGAACCCGTACATGGGCATCGGTCTCGGGCGCGACGGCGGGATGGCGGAGTACGTGACCGTCCCCGCACGCAACCTCGTCCCCCTCGGCGACGCCGACCCGATCGCGGCCGCGCCCCTCAGCGACGCGGCCCTCACGCCGTACCACGCGGTCAAGAACTCTCTGCCGAACCTGGCCGGCGGCGGCAAGTACGCCCTCGTCGTCGGCCTCGGCGGCCTCGGGCAGATCGCCGTGCAGATCCTCACCGCCCTGACCGGCGCGACCGTCATCGCGACGGACATGAAGGAGGACGCCATGGCCCGCGCTGCCGAACGTGGTGCGGTCACCGTCCCGGGCGGCCCGGACCAGGCGGCGCGCATCCGCGAGATCACCGGCGGGAAGGGCGTCGACGCGGCGTTCGACTTCGTCGGCGCGACCCCGACCATCCGCCTGGCGCAGGGGTCGATGGCCGTCGGCGGACGGTTCACGGTCGTCGGCATCGCCGGCGGCACCACCGAGTGGAACTTCTTCGCGACGCCGTACGAGTCGACGATCACGAACACCTACTGGGGCACCATCGAGGACCTGCACGACGTCGTGGCGATGTACCGCGCCGGGCAGATCGTGCCGGACGTCGAGCGGTACGCCCTCGGCGACGCGCTCGAGGCCTACCGGAAGCTCGAGGCCGGCGAGCTGTCCGGTCGCGCGGTGGTCGTCCCGACGCTCTAGTCGTCCGGAGCCTCTGGGCCGGGCCTCCGGACCTCCGGACCGGGCCGGGCCCGGGCCCGGGCTCAGGCCTCGGGGGTCGGCGGGTGCAGGGTCGCGAGCCGATCGACCGTCCCCGGCTCGGGGACCCAGCCGAGCAGCTCGGTCGTGGCGGTGAGGTCGTAGGTCCGCTCGAGGCCGAGCTGCCGCACCGAGTACGGCGAGATCCCGAACCGCCCACGGGTGACCACGGCGACGTGGCGCGCCGTCCGCATCGGCACGTGCAGGACCCGCAACGGTCGGCCGACCACCGCGCGGAACGCGTCTCCGATCGGCACCGGGTCACCGTCCGTGACGTTCAGCGCGTGCGTGCCGGCGGTGTCCGTCCGGAGCGCGGCGAGCACGGCGCCGGCGAGGTTGTCGACCCAGGTGAGCGCGTGCGGTGCCCGCCCGCGGAGCGGGAGGGGCAGGACCCCGCGACGGGAGGCGTGCAGCACCCGCGGGAGCAGCGTGCCGTCGCCGGGGCCGTACACGGCGTGGGGCCGGAGGATGACGGCGGACTCGCGCCGCGCCTCCACGAGCTGCCGCTCGTTCGCGTACTTCGCCTCGCCGTAGGTGCCGAACCAGCGGTACCGTCCGGTCGCCTCGGCGGGTCGTGCATCGACCGAGGGACGCGCGAGGTCGTAGACCGACGACGAGCTGACGTGCACGAGCCGCCCGGTCGTGAGGCCGAGCGCGGCGTCCATGATCCGGAGGTTCCGCTCGAGCACGCCCCGCTCGAAGCCGTCGCGCACCTCGGCGGCGCAGTGCACGAGCGGGACGTCCCCGAGCCGTGGCACCCCCGCACGCCCGGCGGCGAGGTCGACGTGCACGTGCTCGTCGGCACCACCCCGGCCCGGACGACGGCCGACGTCGACGACCCGGTGGCCGTCCCGTCGCAGGGCCGCGATGACGTGCCCGCCGATGAACCCGCTCCCCCCGGTCACCGCGACGGTCGTCACCGGGCGGCCGCCTCGGAGCGGATGACGAGCCGACGGTACGAGGCCGCCATCGTGCGCTGCTTCCGGACGCGGGTGACGACGCGGATCGGTCCGGCTGCCGCGGCCCGGGCGAGGGCGGCGGCGAAGACCTCGGCCTCGAGGGTCGCCAGCGGCATCCCGATGCAGAAGTGCGCACCGGCACCGAACCAGAGCTGCCGCATCTCCTTCGGCACGGGGCGGAACGGGTCGAAGTCGCCGGCCCGGGCGCACGCGAAGATGTTCGCCAGGACCATCCGCTCGCCGGCACGGACCCGGACGCCGTCGACACGGTGGTCGCGGAGGACGCTCCGGATCATCACGGGGGACGGGACGGTCACGCGCATCGCCTCGGCGACGGCGGTCGGGACGTCCTCGGGGTGCTGGGCCAGGTGTGCGAGGTGCCCGGACTCGACCACCAGGTTCGTGAAGCGCGGGGCGAAGCTGACGATGGTCTCCGTCCCCGCGACGATCATCGCCGTGACGACCGAGACGGTGTCGTCCTCGGTGATCCCCTCGGCTCGCATGAGCGCAGGGACCGTGCCGGGGGCGGCACTCCGGTAGGCCGCGCGGGTGCTCTCGTTCAGGACGGCGAGCTTGTCGTGCACGACCGCGAGCTGCGCGTCCGAGAACTGCTTCGTCGTCAGCGTCACGAAGCCCAGGATCTCCCGCGCCCGGGCGAGCTGCGCGGCGGCGTCGGCCTCCGGGTAGCCGGTCAGTCGACAGATGATGCGCGCCGCGGCCCGTTCGATGACCGCCACGACGTCGACGTCCTCGTGCCGGGCCAGGGCGGCCTCGAAGCGGGCCATCTCCGGCGTCAGGACCTCGTCCACGATGCTGCGGAGGAACCGCTGGGAGAACAGCGGGGTGAGCTTCCGCCGCAGGTGCGCGTGCTCCTCCCCGTCCATGTTGAGCAGGCCGCGCGGACCGATGATCGGCGTCCAGAGCTGGTCCGAGCCTCCCGGCCCGACCTTCGAGTACGTGGTGGGGTCGAGCAGGATCTGGCGCATGCGTGCGGCGTCGCTCACGACGACCCCGACCCCCGGCACCCGCACCACCCGGCCCAGGCGCGTGATGCCGCGCAGCGCCAGGTAGCCGGCCCGGTGCGCGTGCAGGACGACGCGGCGGTCCTCGCGGGTGGCCCGGCGCGCGGCCCGGGCGTCGACGGCCGTCACGGCCGCACGTCCACGGCGCTGCCGGCTCCCGGCCGGTACCGGTGGCCGGCGTACCAGGCGAGCGACCGGACGAGACCCCACACCTGGATGCGGCGGACCGACATCGACACGACCATCGAGCGGTGCAGCCCGTACCGGTCGGTGACCCGGCGGACGGCGTTCGTCAGGTCGCGGTCCTCGTGGGTGTCCTCGATCGCCTTCCGCGGGAACCCGCCGACCCGCTCGTACAGCTCGGACGCGATGGCGAGGTTGTTCCCCGCCACCATCACGTACGGCCCCCGGTACTGCGGGCCCCGGTTCTCCGGCAGGAACCGGCCGCACCAGATCGCGAACTCGTTGACGGCGCAGAGGAACCGGTAGCGGACCGGCCCGACGGCGATGTCGTCCCGCCGCGGCAGCGTGAGCCCGCCGACGAACTGGTCGTCCGTCTCGGTGAACAGGCGCTTCACGGTGGCCGTCCAGTCCGCGGCCGGCAGGCAGTCGGCGTCGGTCCGCGCGAGGTGCGTGCAGCCGGCGGCGATCGCGGCGCGGGCGGCCGTGTCGGCAGCGGCGCCGGTGCCCTTCTGGTGCTCGACGACGACGTGCCAGGGGAGCCCGTACCGGCGGACGTGGTCGGCGACGATCTGCCCCGTGCCGTCGGTCGAGCCGTTGTCGCAGACGACGACGGTGAAGTCGGTGTCGTCCTGCGTCCGGAGCGCGTCGAGCAGGCTGCCGATCAGCCGGGCCTCGTTCCAGGCGGGGACGATGACACCGAGGCGCACGCGTCGGCCCGCGTCGCTCGGGTGGGGAAGGGACACGATCGCGCTCCGTACCGTCGGGAGAACCGGGACCGGGGCCCGGTGTCGCCGGGGCGACGTGGGGCCGGTCGGGCCCCCAGGCTAGGGCGTCGCGGCGGTCGGCCGGGTCCGACGGGCCCGGGACACGCGAGTCGGGCTCGGGTCGCGTGTCCGGCTCGGCTCAGCGCCCCGCCGCGTACCCCTGTGCCCCACGCGGGTTCGCGGCCGCCCCGAGGACGCCGGTCGCGGGGTCACGCGTGACGCACGACAGCCGGCCGAGGGTCCAGTCGCCCGCGCGTGTGACCACGTGCCCCCTGCCCTCGAGACCGGCGATCACCGCGTCTCCCACCCGGTCCTCGACGACCAGCCCGGCCGGCTCCCACGTGCGGGGCCAGAACGACCCGGGGAACGCGGTCGTGTGCAGGGCCGGCGCGTCGATCGCCTGCTGCGGGCTGTAGCCGCCGACGATCCACCGCAGCAGGAACAGCAGCTGCCACTGGTCCTGCTGGTCCCCACCCGGCGATCCGAGGGCCGCGACCGGGACGCCGTCGCGCAGGACGAGCGTGGGGGTGAGGGTCGTCCTCGGGCGCGCTCCGGGCCGGAGGGTGGAGGACGTGCCGGCCTCGAGCCAGGTCATCTGCAGCCGGGTACCCAGGCAGAAGCCGAGCTCCGGGATCGTCGGGGACGACTGCAGCCAGCCGCCGGACGGGGTCGCGCTGACGATGTTGCCCCAGCGGTCGACGACGTCGATGTGGCACGTGTCACCACGCGTGTCGCCGTCCGGTGCGACGAACGGTTCGCCGCGGTCCTCGACGGGGACCTCGGCCCGCTCGTCCACCGGGCCGCGACGGGCTCCGGGGACGGTGGGCTCGCCGACCCCGGCGACCCCGGTCGTGTCGACGCTCGTCCGCAGTGGCGGCAGCACCGGTTCGACGCCCGACACGCGACCGGGACGGAAGGTCGCCGAGGCGCGATCCCCGATGCAGGTGCGCCGGTCGTCCGTGTAGGCGTCCGACAGCAGGACGTCGAGCGGCACGTCGCCGTCCCCGTAGTACGCGTCGCGGTCGGCGAGGGCGAGCTTCAGCGCCTCGACGACGGTGTGCGCACCGAGCTCGGAGGACGGGTCGAGCCGTGCGTCGTCGAGGGGCTCGAGCATCCGCAGTGCCTGCAGGAGCGCCGGCCCCTGCCCCCAGGGCCCGGTCTTCGCGATCGTGTGGCCGCGGAACTCGGCGGTGGTCGCCGGCTCGTAGGACGCGCGGAAGTCGGCGAGGTCCTCCGCGCGGAGCACCCCGGCGTGGTCGGTGCCGGACGAGTGGCGGTGCGGCGCCCTGACGAACGCGTCGACCGTGGTCGCGACGAACCCCTCCGCCCACTCGCGGCGTGCGGCGTCGATCCGGGAGGCCCGTCCCGCGTCCGCCCCGTCGGTCGCGTCCGCGCTGGCCGTGTCCGTGCTGGCCGTGTCCGCGCTGCCGGCCGCGACGAGCCGGTCGAGGACCGAGGCGAGCGCCTCGTTGCGCACGACGTCCCCGACGGCCGGTGCCGCACCTCCCGGCAGCCACCGGTCGGCGGAGGTCGGCCAGTGCTGCCGGAACAGGTCGGCGACCGCCCCGATCGTCCGGACCACGCCCGCTGTGACCGGGTGGCCGTCGCGGGCGTACCCGATCGCCGGCGCGAGCACGTCGGCGAGTTCCCACGTGCCGTGGTCGCGGAGGAGCAGGAGCAGGGCGTCGACCGCTCCCGGCACGGCCGCTGCGAGGGCGCCGGCGCCGGGCACGAGGTCCAGTCCCTCGGCGCGGAAGTGCTCGACCGTCGCGCCGGTCGGGGCGGGCCCCTGGCCGACGAGCACCACGGGGGTGGGGTCGTCGGCGGTCGCGAACACCGCGGTGAGGTCGCCACCGGGCCCGTTCAGGTGCGGCTCCACGACGTGCAGCACGAAGGCGCCGGCCACCGCAGCGTCGAAGGCGTTGCCCCCGCGCTCGAGCACCGACTGCGCCGTCGCCGTCGCGAGCCAGTGCGTCGAGGCCGACATCCCGAACGTGCCGAGCAGGTCCGGCCGGGTCCTGTCGGTCGCGGGCGGGACGAAGGCGGGGTCGGGTCGGCTGCGCATCGCTCCATCCTGGTCCGCGGTGCCCGGGACCGCTGACCGCTTGCACACCCGTCCTCGTCGGGCACGCCCCCGTTCTCGGGGATACCCCGCGCGGGCCCGGCCTGCGAGGCTTGTCCTTCGGCGCGATCAGGGACGCGCCGGACCAGGACACGCACCGCGCCGGCGATCGCCCGCGGTGGTCGGCACCACGAGCAGGGACCCACGCATGATCAGGGCACGAGCGCGCCTCACCGCCGCCGTCACCGCCGTCGCGATCGCGGCCGCGGGACTCGTCGCGATCGCAGCACCGGCGCAGGCAGCGACCACGTTCCGCGGCACCGTCGCCGCCGGGACCACCATCTACCCGGGTGACCAGCTCACCTCGTCGAACGGCCAGTTCCGCCTGGTGATGCAGGGCGACGGCAACCTCGTCGAGTACGGCATCGGCAACACGGTGCTCTGGGCGTCGAACACGTCGAACCAGCCCGGTGCCGTCGCGGTGGTGCAGAAGACGGGGCCGCTCGCCATCGTCAGGAACGGCCGGACCGTCGCGCAGTGGGGACCGGCGAAGTCGGCGACGAAGAGCCTCGGTGTGCGGCCGGACGGCACCCTGCGGATCCTCGACACCGCCGGCAAGCAGACCTGGCGCCTCCAGACGTTCCAGAACCGCCTGGCCACCGGCACGACGATCCTGCCGGGCTCGGTGCTCCGCTCCGGCTCCGGTCGGCAGCAGACGCTCACCATGCAGAGCGACGGCAACCTCGTGCAGTACGTCAACGGCACGGCGACCTGGTCGTCGGGCACGTTCAACCGCCCGGGCGCGACCGCGGCACTGCAGGCCGACGGCAACCTCGTCGTCTTCCCGAAGGGCGGCGGCCGGGCGCTCTGGTCGACGGCCACCGCCGGCAAGGGCCCCGGGCAGCTGCTCGTGCAGCTCGACTCGAACGTCGTCCTGTACGGCAAGTCGGACACCCGCGTGTGGTCGACGCAGTCGGTCACGGGCCTCCGCTGGCCGGTGAACGGGACGACGATCACGGGCCGCTTCGGCGACGACCGCGGTGCCGGGCACGTCCCGCGCTACCACCAGGGGACCGACGCCCCGGTGAAGGTGGGCACGCCGGTCTACGCGTCGGGGAGCGGCCGCGTCACCACGGTCGTGCGGAACAACGCGTCGTACGGCAACTACGTCATCGTGACCTACGGGCTGACCACGGTGCTCACCGCGCACCTCAGCTCCATCTCGGTGTCGAAGGACCAGGTCGTCACGCTCGGCAAGGAGATCGGCAAGTCCGGCAACACCGGGCAGTCGACCGGGCCGCACGTGCACGTCGAGACGCGGGTCAGCGGCACCCTCAAGGACCCGCTGACGATCCTGGCGTTCCGCTGACGGGACGGTCGCCCGGGGTGCACGCCCGGTCGTAGGGTGGACGGGATGTCACGCGCTGCCGATCCCGGTCCGGGGCCCTCCGCCGCACCGCCGGAGTCGGCGTGACGGCCACCGCCGAGGACGTCCTCGCCGCGTTCGCCCGCACCCCCGGCGACGTCGGCGCCGCCCGCCGGACCGCGCGGCGGTTCGCTGACCTCGACCCGGGGGAGCGGTCGGCGCTGCTGTGGAGCGAGGACCCCGGCGGTCGGCTCGTCGCGGTCGTGCTCCTCGTGCAGGCCGCCCGGACCCACCCGGACCCCGACCTGACCGACGAGTACCTGGCGGCGCTGCGGGCCGAACGGCTCGACGACCCGGCGCTGGTCGACCTGGCCGCCGAGGAGCTCGTCGGCGTCCCGCTGCTCGGCGGCTCGACCGGGCCGCTGTTCGCCCTCGCGAAGTCCGACGTGGCGCTCGTCCGGCGGACGGCGGTCGTCGCGACCCTGGCGTTCGTCAAGCAGGGCGACGCCGAGGTCCCGCTCGCGGTCGCCGGCCGACTCGTCCGGGAGCGGGGCGAGGTGGTCCAGTCAGCACTCGGGTGGGTGCTGCGCGAGACGGGGAAGCGGGCGTCGCAGGCGTCGCTCGTGGCGTTCCTCGAGCAGCAGGGCCGGTTCCTCGGTCGCGCCGCGCTCGAGACGGCGACCGAGCACCTGCCCGCCGCCGAGCGGGACCGACTGCGCGCCTGACCCCGCCCGCCGCCGACCAGTCGCGGGAACGCACCGCACCGAACACCACCCACCGGTCTCCGACAGGATGGACCGACGACGACAGGAGCCCTCTGGTGCACTCTCACGGCGGCATGCTCGGGACCTTCACCCTCATCGCCCTCACCCTCGCCGGCGCGGTGTACATCGTCGGTGCGGCCGGTCAGCGGCGCCGCGGGCACCCGACGTGGCCGCTCGCCCGGACGGTCTCGTGGATCGCGGGCCTGCTCGCCGTGGCCGCGGTGCTCGTCGGGCCGCTCGGCCACGCCGGCAACCACGACCTCACCACGCACGTCCTCGGGCACGTCGTGATCGGCATGCTCGCCCCGGTGCTGCTCGTCCTCGGGTCCCCGGTGACCCTCGCCCGCCGCACGCTCGAGCCAGTCCCGCTGCAGCGTCTCGGTCGGCTGGCGGGCAACCCGCTGACGGCGGCGCTCGCGTTCCCGGTGGTCGCCGGGGTCCTGGCCGTCGGCGCCTCGTGGCTGCTCTACACCGGCACCACCGCGGCGGACTCGACCCGCGACCCGGCGCTGCACTCCGTCGTGATGATCGGCTTCCTGCTGGTCGGCCTGCTCCTGACCGCCGGGGTGGTCGGCGTCTCGGCGGGCATCCGGCGCAGCCCGCGCTGGCTGCGGGTGGCCGTGCTCGTGCTGGCGACGGCGGTCCTCTGCGCCGAGGCCGTCCTGATGGCCGTCGGCGGCGTGCCCGGGATCGCCGCCGAGCAGGTCCCGTCCTCGGCGGTCGCGCTCGCGGTCGGTGCTGTCCTGTACGCCGTCGCGCTCGGCGCGGTCGTGGCGACCGAGCGGCGGCGCGACGCCCGCGCCGCACGTGAGGAACAGGACCTCCGTTCGGCGGCCGCGGCCCGTTCCGCCGCGCCCACCGGTGCCGGCCAGGAGGCGCGCCCCACCGACGGCGCACCCGTCGCCTGACCCGCGTCCCCGCCCGGCGGGGCGCTCCGCCGACGGTGCGCTGACGGGCTCAGCCTGGGAGGCCGCGTCCTGGCGGAGGCGTACCGATGGGAGGACGCGTGCCGGGGCTCCCGTCCGGCGCGACGGCGACGAGAGGAACGCACACATGCGCGCACTGACCTGGCAGGGCACCGAGAAGGTGTCCGTCGAGACCGTCCCCGACCCGACGATCCAGGAGCCGACCGACGCGATCGTGCGGATCACCTCCACGGCGATCTGCGGCTCCGACCTGCACCTGTACCGCGTGCTCGGCCCCTACATCGACAAGGGCGACGTCCTCGGTCACGAGCCGATGGGCATCGTCGAGGAGGTCGGCTCCGCCGTCACGAACCTCAAGGTCGGCGACCGCGTCGTCGTCCCCTTCAACATCTCCTGCGGGCACTGCTACATGTGCCAGCGCGGGCTGCAGTCGCAGTGCGAGACCACCCAGGTGACCGAGTACGGCAGCGGCGCCGCCCTGTTCGGCTACACGAAGATGTACGGGCAGGTCCCCGGTGGCCAGGCCGAGTACCTCCGCGTGCCGCACGCCGACTACGGGCCCATCAAGGTGCCGCACACCGGCGCGGACGACCAGTGGCTGTTCATGAGCGACATCCTGCCGACCGCCTGGCAGGCCGTGCAGTACGCCGACGTCCCCGAGGGCGGCACGCTCGCGGTGCTCGGCCTCGGCCCGGTCGGGCAGTTCGCCGCCCGCATCGGCAAGCACCTGGGCTACCGCGTCCTCGCCGTCGAGCCGGAGCAGGTCCGCCGCGACCTGGCGGCGAAGTACGGCGTCGAGACCTTCGACCTGTCGAAGGACCTGGTCTCGGAGCTCGTCGACCTGACCGACGGCCGCGGCCCGGACGCCGTCGTCGACGGCGTCGGCATGGAGGCGCACGGCAACCCCGTCGCCGGGTTCGCCCAGCGCGCGGCCGGGCTGCTGCCCGACAAGCTCGCGCAGAAGGCGATCGAGACCGCGGGTGTCGACCGCCTGGACGCCGTGCACACCGCGATCGACCTGGTCCGCCGCGGCGGCACCGTCTCGCTCAGCGGTGTCTACGGCGGCATGGCCGACCCGATGCCGATGATGACGATGTTCGACAAGCAGATCACCGTGCGCGAAGGACAGTGCAACGTGAAGCGCTGGATCGACGACATCATGCCGCTCGTCGAGGACCCGTCGGACCCGCTCGGCACGCTCGACCTCACCACGCACCGGACCTCGCTCGAGGATGCCCCGCACATGTACGAGGTCTTCCAGAAGAAGCAGGACGACTGCATCAAGGTCGTCCTCGACCCCGCGATGGCTGCTGGTTCCACGGCCTCCGCATGACCAGGGTCGTGGTCGTCGGCGCGACCGGGAACGTCGGGACGGCACTGCTCCGACGCTTCCGGGACGCCGGCGCCGACCTGATCGGCGTCGCCCGCCGCCTGCCCGACCTGCAGGCCACCCCGTACGACGCCGCGCTCTGGCACGCCGTGGACGTCGGCGCCCCGGACGCCGTGGACCGGCTGACCGCCGTGTTCCGCGGCGCCGACGCCGTCGTGCACCTGGCGTGGGCGCTGCAGCCGACGCACGACATCCCGGCGCAGTACCGGACCGACGTCACGGGGACCGCCAACGTCCTCGCCGCCGTGGCCGCCGCCGGGGTGCCGCAGGTCGTCGTCGCGTCCTCGGTGGGCACCTACCGCGGCGTCGACGTCGACGGCAAGCGCACCCCCGTGGACGAGAGCTGGCCGACGGACGGCATCCCGACCGCGACGTACTCCCGCCACAAGGCCGAGAACGAGCGGGCGATGGACGTCTTCGCGGCCGCGCACCCCGAGGTCGTCGTGACCCGGATGCGCCCGGGGCTGGTCTTCCAGCGCGACGCCGCGGCGGAGATCCGCGGACTCTTCCTCGGGCACCTCGTCCCGATGCGAGTCGTCCGCTGGGTGCGGTGGGCCGTGCTCCCGCTGCCGTACCCGTTCGTCTTCCAGGCCGTGCACGCCGACGACCTGGCGGACGCCTACTGGCGGGCCATCCACCGGCGGGCCGCGGGCGCCTTCAACATCGCCGCGTCCCCGGTCCTGACACCGCCGCGGATGGCACGGGTGCTCGGCATGCTCGGCGCGGTCCGGGTGCCACTCGCACTCGTGCGCGGACTCGTGACGGTGACGTGGCGCCTCCGGCTGCAGCCGACGGACGCGGGATGGGTCGACATCGCGGCCGGCGTGCCCGTCATGCGGACGGACCGTGCCCGCGAGGTGCTCGGGTGGGAGGCGCGGCACAGTGCCGAGGACGCGATGCGCGCCCTGGTGGCCGGCTTCGCGGACGAGCACGGTGTGCCGGAGTCGCCGCCGCTGCGCGGCTGAGGGCGCGGCGGGCCGCAGGCGGCTGGCCGCCGGTCGGTCCGCCGGCTGGTCCGCCGTGGTGCGCGCGTGCCGGCCGGTCCGTCGTGGTGCGCGCGTGTCGACCGGTCCGCCGAAGAGCGGACTGGTGGGACCCCTCGGACGGGGGTGAGGATACCTGTCAGTTGCACAGTGCAACCGACAGGTGCTTCATCGACAGAGGAGTCGTCATGCAGAAGTCCATCGCAGCCGTCGCCGCGGCCACCGTCATCGCCGCCGGGCTGTTCGCCGCAGCCCCCGCATCCGCCCTCACCGCCTCGACGAAGGTCGTCGGCGGCGAGAAGGCCCCCGCCACCTCGTCGATCGTGCAGCTCGAGGCCTCCGGCGGTGACATCCCCGCCGGCTACGTCAGCACGTGCACGGGTGAACAGGTCTCGCCGTCGTGGGTCCTCACCGCCCGGCACTGCATCGACGGCATCGGCGCGATGAACGTCTACCACTCGAACTCCACCGCGAACCGCGGCACCCCCGTCGCCGTCGACCGGGTCACCGCCGCCCCGGCCGGGGACATCGCCCTCGTGCACCTCCGGACGTCGTACGCCCTGTCGTCCTACGCGCAGCTCGACCTCGCCGCGACCGCGAAGACGAGCGGCACCGGCACGATCCAGGGCTACGGTCTGCGCGCGAACGCCGTGCAGTCCGACGGGCTGTACCAGGCGACCGTGTCCCTGACCGGGTCGAGCACCGACGCCTACCGCGGCCGGGCCCAGCACGTCACCGGCGTCACGGGGGCGTCGAACCACGGTGACTCCGGCGGCCCCCTGCTCGTGAACGGCAAGGTCGTCGGCGTCTGCTCGACCGGTGACAGCGCTGACCCGGGGGCGAACACGACCGCGGGGTCGAACTACGCCCTGCTCGCCCAGTCGGCCTCGTGGATCCGGAGCACCGCGGGCGTCTGACCGCGCGCACCGACCGGCGGGACGCCGTGGCTGCTCGGCCGCGGCGTCCCGCCGTCGGCGTCCTGCCGGCCTGCCAGCCCGCCGTCCCGCCCTGGCGGCCGGCGCGCGGTCAGGGCGCCGGGTCCTCCGTCGGTGCCGCGTCCGCCGCCTGCCCGTACAGCCCCGTCGCCAGGTCGTTGAGCACCGCGTGCAGGTCCCCGCGGTGGCCGGCGTCGACGGCGCGGAGCATGGCGGCGTACCGCTCGCGGTAGTCGCGGACGACGTCCTCGCCCTCGGGGCGGAGCCGCAGCAGGGACCCGCGGCGGTCGGACGGGTTCGGGGTCCGTTCGAGCAGGCCGGCGGCGGTGAGCCGGTCGACCATGTTCGTCACGGCGCCCGAGGTCAGGCCGAGGAAGCCCGCGACCTCCGTCGGGGTCGAGTAGCCGGTGTCGCTGACGAGCACGAGTGCGCGGAGCCCGCTCTCGTGCACGCCGGCACGGGCGCTGAGCTGCCCGACCAGGCTCGCGTTCGCGCGGACGACCGCGTCGAAGGCGGCCATCAGGTCGGCCGCGCCGTCCTCGTCCTGCTGCTGCGTCACCACTGGGCTCCGTGTCTCTCGTTGCGGAAGAGTACCGGGCCCGCACGGCCGCTCCGGGCGGCCCTGCGCCTCCTGACCGATCGCGCCCCCCGCTCTGGGGGCGGATGCGAAGTACCCATTTGCTCAAGCCATGACTATCTTAATGGTTGAGCAATCTCCTCCCCGAAGCATTGCGATCCCGACCGCCAGACGAACATCGAGGTACCCCGTGTCCAACCAGCTCCGCACCTCTCCGCTGAAGCGCATCCGCTTCGCCCCCGTGGCGCTCCTCGCGGGCATCTTCGCCGCCGTGCTCCTCTCCCTGTCGCTCACCGGCACCCTCTCCGGGTTCGCCGCGAGCATCACGAACAGCAGCAACACGGCCGCCAGCGGCACGCTGATCATGCAGGAGCAGAACGCCAACGCGTCCGTCACCTGTCTCAGCACCGACGGCGGTTCGGTCTCCACCAACTCCGCGACCTGCTCGACCATCAACAAGTTCGGCGGCAGCACCACGATGACCCCGGGCACCAAGGTCGACACCCCGATCACGATCAAGAACACCGGTACCTCCGCCGCCAGCACCTTCACGCTGACCCCGGGGTCGACCTGCACGCAGACCGCGAACGGCCCGTCGAACGGCACCGCGACCGACCTCTGCTCGAAGATGAACCTCGTCATCACCTCGGGTTCCACCACGGTCTTCTCCGGCACCCTCGCCAGCTTCAAGGGCGGCGCCGCGATCTCCCTGCCGACCGCCCCCGCCGCCGGCGCCAGCGTCCCCTTCAACTTCGCCGTGACGCTCGACTCCTCGGCCGGCAACACCTACCAGGGCCTGGCCGCCTCGGTCCCGATGACCTGGACCTTCACGGCCTGATCCGCCCCGCCCAGACCGGCGACGCTCGACCGACCCCCCTACGGTCGAGCGTCGCCATCACCTGTGACCGACACCGACCAGGACGGAGCAGCACATGAGCCAGACCTCGGCCATCCCGCTCAGCGGGACCCTGCCACGGCCGCTCCTCCGCGGGCGGACGTTCAGCCGCTCCGAGTCCGTCCTCGCCTGGTCCGTCGCCGTCATCGCTGCGGTCCTCCTGACCGCCGCGGTGCTGTTCCTCACCAACGGCGGCCGCTGGTTCGTCGTCGAGACGCCGTCGATGGGTGAAGCCGCCCCGGTCGGCACGCTCGTGCTCGACATGCCGGTGCAGGCCTCGTCCCTCCGCGTCGGCGACATCGTCTCGTACAGCGTCGCCGCGAACCCCGACGTCGTCTACACGCACCGCATCGTCGAGATCGACCCCGACGGCGGCATCCGTGCGCGTGGCGACGTGAACGGCGCGGTCGACCCGTGGACCCTGACCCAGGACGACCTGGTCGGCGCCCCGGTCCTGCTCGTCCCGCACCTGGGCTGGCTCTTCAAGGCCGCCCCGGTCCTCCTGGTCGGGACGCTCCTCATCTGGGGTCTGACCAGCGCCTTCACGGACCAGGTCACCCGGAGCAGCCTGCGCATCGCGGGTGGCTCGCTCACGGTCTCGTACGCGGCCTTCCTGTTCAAGCCCTTCGTCAACGTCACGACGATCTCGAACGCCACCTCGCCCGGGTCCGTCGAGGCGACTGTCGTCTCGTCCGGCATCTTCCCCGTCCGCGTCGACGCCGTCGGCGGCAACAGCGTGCACCTCGTCGACGGTGAGGTCGGCCGCCTCACCATCACCGAGCTCTCCCGCCACGGGCACTACCAGCTGCTGTCGAACATCGACCTCGACCCGACCGGCTGGGCCGTCCTCGTCGCCGGCTGCCTGGTGCCGCTCCTCCTCTGCCTCGCCATCGGCCGCGTCGAGGCGGTGCACGCCTCGTGAACCTCCACCGCCTCCGCGACGGCAAGGTCGTCGCCCTCCTCCTCGTCGTCGCCCTCGCCGTGGTCGTCCTGGCCGTGCACTTCGCCCCGACCCGCTCGGCCTTCTCGGCGAAGCTGACGAACGGCAGCAACACCGCCGGCACCGCCACCTACTTCGACTGCTCGAGCGCCGTCGACGCGGACAACGCCTCCGCCCTCTTCACCTACAAGCTCGCCGAGGCGGCGGGCGCCCGCACGGCCGTCGACGACTCCGGCAAGGGTGCGAACGGCACCTACCAGGGGTCGATGGCGACGACGGCGGCAGCACCGATGGCCTGCCCGCGCGACAGCGGCACCGCGTACGTCCTGAACGGCTCGACGAGCTTCGTGTCGACGCCGACCGCGTACCGCAACCCGACCACCTTCAGCGAGGAGGTCTGGTTCCGCACCACCGTCGCCGGCGGCCTGCTCATCGGCTTCGGCAGCAACCAGGTCACGACGTCCGGTCAGCACGACCGACAGGTGTACCTGGACACCAGCGGCCGGCTCGTCTTCGGCACCTACAACAACACCACCCAGGTCGTCACGTCCCCGAAGGCGTACAACGACGGCGCGTGGCACCACGTCGTGTCGACGATGTCGCCCACCACGGGCATGCGGCTCTACGCCGACGGGGTGCTCGTCGCGTCGAACGCGTCCTTCACGGCGCCGGAGAACGCCACCGGGTACTTCCGCGTCGGCTACGACACGATCACCGGGTGGCCGGGCGCGGGCAACTACTCCTTCGCCGGCTCCATGCGGTTCGCGGCGGTCTACAGCTCGGTGCTCTCGCAGACGCAGGTCGCGAACCGCTACGCCGCTGGGCGCTGAACCCGCCGTGTGACGCCGCTGGGCGCTGATCCCGCCCGGCGTCGCCATCCGGCGCGCTCCGTCCTGGAGGCGCGTGGTGCGTGGGCGCGTCGGTGCGGCCCGGCAGACTGGGGCCATGGCACGGAAGACCGGCGTCGAGGCGCCCCGCCCCACCACGACCGCCCCGAGCGACCTCGAACCCTGGGCGCCGGGGCCGGGCGACGTGCTCACCGGCGACCGGATCGAGGGCAAGCGCATCGCGGTGCTCGACCTCCGCGACGAGCGGCTCCCCGACCTGGAGATCGAGGAGTGCGTCGTCGAGACCCTGCGCGCCGGGGACGCCGACCTCCGCGGGCTCCGGGTGCGTGACTCCGTCGTCGAGGTCCTCGACGCCCCGGTCCTCCGGGCGCCCAGCGGGGACTGGCGGGACGTCCGCGTCGACGGGGGTCGCATCGGTTCGGCCGAACTGCACGGCGGCTCCTTCTCCGTCGTCGAGTTCGCCGGCATGAAGCTCGGTTTCGTCAACCTGCGCGGCTCGACCCTCACCGACGTGGTCTTCCGCGACTGCGTCATCGACGAGCTCGACATCGCCGACGCGCGACTCCGGCGGGTGTCCTTCGTCGGCAGCACCGTCCGTGAGGTCGCCGGCACGAACACCCGCATCGAGGACGTCGACCTGCGCGGCGCGGACCTGGACCGGGTCGAGCGGCTCGACGGGCTCCGCGGTGCGACGATCGGCGGCGACCAGCTGTACGCGCTCGCGCCGCTGTTCGCCGCACAGGCCGGGTACCGGGTCGAGTGACGGACCCGGCGCCCCTGCTGCCGACCGACCTGCTGGGCCGGTGGGTCCTGCACCGGACCGTGCACGACCGGCTCGCCGGGGTGACCGGCACCGTGGCGGGCACCACCGAACTGACCCTCGTCGAGGCCGGTACCGTGCGGTGGCACGAGGCCGGCACGATGGTCCTCGCCGACCGTGCGACGCCGGTCTGGCGCACCCTGACGGTCCGGTACGGAGCGGACGGCCGGTGGCGCGTGCACTTCGAGGACGGCCGGCCCTTCCACGACTGGGTGTGGGGCGGACGGGTTCGACACGCCTGCGCGCCGGACGACTACGCCGGGGTCCTCGACGGTGGGCGGCGTCGGTGGACGGTCCGGTGGGAGGCCCGTGGTCCGGCCAAGGACCTGGTGCTCGAGAGCGTGCTCACACCGGCAGACTGACGCGCCTCCGGCACCGCGCCGCCGCGGCGGAGGTCACCGCGAGGCCCTCCGGTCAGTGGCTGGTGGGCGTGCTGAACAGGTTGACGACGTTGCCGTCGGGATCGCGGACCAGCGCGGAGCGGTTGCCCCAGGGCATCGTGGTCGGTTCGAGGACGACGTCCTCGCGCGCGGGCTCGAGTTCGGCGAACGCGTTGTCGACGTCGGCGACCTCGAACTCGACGAACACGGACCGGTTCGTCGCAGGGACGAGCGCGCCGCTGAGCATCGTCACGGTCGCGGTGCTCGCGATCGCGAGGGTCGCGCCGGGGCCGCTGAACTGCGCGAAGACCGGGGCGGGGCGCTCGGCCTGCTGGCCGGTGACCCGCTCGTAGAACGAGACGAGACCGTCGAGGTCGTCGGTGACGATGCGGATGGATGCGAACGACACGGGGCTCCTTCAGTGGTGCTGGTGAGGTGGGAGCACCAGTGTCACCGGTCGTCGCGACACCGTCCTGTCGGTGTTTCTCCGAAGACGTCGGCTGCCGATCAGTCGTCGACGACCGAGCGGAGCCGTCCGTACTGGATCGCGAGGTCCTCGGCGCGGAGCGTGCGCACCGGCGGCCGTTCGTCGGTGACCCTGACCGAGAGCATCCGGTCGCCGCGGAACGCCCGCACGCCGTCCCGGAGCCGACACCAGGCGATCAGGTACCACTGCCCGTCCTTTTCGATCGACCCCAAGGGTTCGACGTCACGGGTGGACTCCGCACCGCCGGCGTCCTGGTAGCGCAGCTGCACGACACGGTCTGCGCGGAGAGCCTCAGCGAACTCGACCGGCGCGGTCGTGTGCTCGTCGCTCTCCAGGAAGTGCACCCGGGACGCGAACGCGCTGGCACGTGCCGCGTCCCGGTCCGGCATGACCGCGAGCATCTTCCGGGCAGCGGTCCGCGCAGACTGCCGGAACGGGCTGTGGCGGAGCGCGCCGAGCCCGATCAGCACCGCGAGGGCTTCGTCCAGCGTGAACCCCGCCGGACCGAGCGTCGCCGACGCGTCGATGACGTACCCACCGGTCCGGCCGGGCTCCGCCCAGATCGGCAGGCCCGACTGCTGCAACGCCGCGAGGTCCCGCTCGATGGTCCGCACGGACACCTCGAAGCGTTCGGCGAGACGACGCGCGCTCCGTGGGCGTGGCGACACGGCTCGCAGTTCCTCCACGAGGCCGTAGAGACGATCGGTCCGGTTCACCGACCCATCATCCGACACCGACGCAGGAGGACACGACGACGGCCGCCGGCAGCGGGAGGGTCAGCGCAGCGCCGCCGCCAGGTCCGCCTGCAGCAGGTCTCCGTGCACCGCGGCCCCGACCTGCGACCCCGCCGCAGCCGACCCGATCACCGTCAGCATTGCGTTCGCCACGTTGCCCGCGGCCCACACGCCGGGCACGGGCGTGGCGCCGCCGCCGTCGACCGGCAGGACCTGCCCGAAGACCACGCCGTTGGCCTCCTGGTCGACCGGGGTCAGTCCGAGTCCCGCGGCCCAGTCGACCCGGGCCTCCACCCGGCTCGCGGCGGCCAGCGCGTCGAGCGGGACGACCGTGCCGTCCGCCAGCTCGACGCCGGACAGGGCGTCGCCCTCGGAGCACACGCGGGCGATCGGCGCCTGCACGACCCTGACACCGCGGGCCTCGAAACCGGCGAGCACGGTGTCGCTGAGCAGCGTGGGATCCGCGACGAAGGCGGTCACGTCATCGCTGAGGGCGCGGAACATCTGCACCTGGTGGGCGCCGACGGGTGACGCGACGAGGACCCCGATCCGGCGGTCCCGCACCTCCCACCCGTGGCAGAACGGGCAGTGCACGACTCCGCGGCCCCAGTGCTCGGCGAGGCCCGGCACGTCTGGCAGCACGTCGACCGCGCCCGCGGCCACGACGACGCGGCGGCCGCTGACGACCTCCCCGGACGCGAGGGTGAGACGGAAGCCGACCGGGTCGTCGTCGGAGACGGGTTCGGCGGTCGCGGCGACGACGCGGTCGTCCGTGACGGTGACACCGTACCGAGCGACCTCCGCCCGGCCGGTGCGGAGGAGTTCGAGCGGGTTCGTGCCCTCCTGGCCCAGGTAGTTGTGGACGCCCTCGGCTGGCGCGTTGCGGGGTGCACCCGCGTCGACGACGAGGACGGAGCGGCGCGAACGCCCCAGGATGAGCGCTGCGGAGAGGCCGGCGGCCCCGCCGCCGACGACGATGACGTCATGTGGTTGCGACATGTGCCGAGCTTGCGACTCCGGCCGCACGAACAGCAAGTCCCGTTGCCGTTGTGGCAAGCTGGCCGTCATGACGACCGATCGGGAGGCCCGCCCCACCGACGCGACGACGGCTGACGTCGTCGACGCGGTCGGCCCGCGCCTCCGCGCGCTCCGGGCACGACGTGACACGACCCTCGCGGTGCTCGCCGAGCGCACCGGCATCTCGGTGAGCACGCTCTCGCGCCTCGAGTCCGGACAGCGCCGGCCCACGCTCGAGCTGCTGTTGCCGCTGGCCCGTGCGTACCAGGTGCCGCTCGACGACCTGGTGGGCGCGCCGGCGACCGGCGATCCGCGCGTCCACCTCAAGCCCGAGCGGCACGGCAGCCGCGTGGTGATCCCGCTGACCAGACGGACCGGGGGTGTGCGGTCGTTCAAGCAGCTCATCCCACCGCACGACCCGCCGGGTGAGCCCGTGCAGCAGACGCACGAGGGCTACGAGTGGCTCTACGTCCTGTCCGGGCGGTTGCGCCTGCTGCTCGGCGAGCACGACCACGACCTCGGCCCGGGGGAGGTCGTGGAGTTCGACACGCACACGCCGCACTGGATGGGCAACGTCACCGACCAGGTCACCGAGATCCTGTGCCTGTTCGGCCCGCAGGGGGAGCGCGCACACGTCCGGTCCCGGCCCGTGGTGCGCTGAGGGCGGTCGTACTCCCCGCGTCCGGGACGGGATCGGGCACGGCGGACTCCCGTGACCGTGCTGCGGTCCGCACACACCGCGGGCGGTGTCGACGACCCTCGTGGTCGACCGACACCGCCCGTGGTGCGTCGTGCTGTCGTCCGGTCAGCCGACCGCTGCCCGGTACTGCTCGAGCACCTCGGGGTGCGGGTCGGCCGGGATCGACGTGGTCGGGATCGACCAGCCGGGGAGCTCGCCCGCGTGCACCCACGCGGCCTGACGGGCAGCGCCGGCGGCGACGTACTCGCCGGGTTCGGGCACGAGGACCTCGCGGCCGAACACCTGCGCGGCGACGACCCGGACGGCCTCGTTCTGCGCGGCACCGCCGATGAGCAGGAGTCGCTCGACCGTCACACCCGTGCGCTCGACCGCCGCGAGGCCGTCGGCGAGAGCGCAGAGCATGCCCTCGACGGCCGCGCGGGCCAGGTGCGCGCGGTCGGTCGTCCCGGGCGTCATGCCGAGCAGCGACGCGGTGGCGTCCGGTCGGTTCGGGGTGCGCTCGCCGACGAAGTACGGCACGAGGACGAGCCCGTCGGCACCGGCCGGGGCCTCGAGCGCGAGCCGACCGAGCTCGGCGTGGTCGACGCCGAGCAGGCCGCCGATCACCTCGAGCACGCGGGCCGCGTTGAGCGTCGTGACGATCGGCAGGCGGGCACCGGTGGCGTCCGCGAACCCGGCGACGGTGCCGGTCGGGTCCTCGATCGCCGTGTCGGTCACCCCGAAGACTGTGCCGCTCGTGCCGAGGGACACCGCGACGTCGCCCGCGGCGAGCCCGAGTCCGAGCGCCGCGCCCGCGTTGTCCCCGGCACCCGGAGCGACGACGAGTCCCGACGGCGCGGAGGCCCCGCCGGGCAGCGGGACCGCCTGCTCGAGCGTGCCCATCGCCTCGGACGGGCCGACGACCCGCGGGACGACGACCGCGTCGCCGTCGTCACCGGTCTCGGCGCCCCGCAGCGGACGGCCCAGGGCGAGCTCGAACAGCTCCGGGTCGTACTCGCGTCGCGCCGGGTCCCAGTAGGCGGTCCCGCTGGCGTCCGAGCCGTCGGTCGCCAGGGCGTCCAGGTCGGGGCCGAGCGGGCTCTCGTCCGCCGGGCCGTAGCCACGGAGGCGCCAGGACAGCCAGTCGTGTGGGAGCGCGACGGCCGCGACGCGGGCCGCGTGCTCCGGCTCCGCGTCGCGGAGCCAGCGCAGCTTCGTCGCCGTGAACGAGGCCACCGGGACCAGTCCCGTGCGGGCGACCCACGCCTCCCGGCCGAGTTCCTCGACCATGGCGGCGGCGGCGGCCGCGCTGCGGACGTCGTTCCAGAGCAGGGCCGGGCGGATCACCCGGCCCTCGGCGTCGAGCGCGACCATGCCGTGCTGCTGCCCGCCGATGCCGATCGCGGCGACGTCGTCGAGGCCACCGGCGTCGGCGACCGCGGTGCCGAGCGCGTCCCACCAGGCGGCGGGGTCGACCTCGGTGCCGTCCGGGTGGGAGGCGCGGCCGCTGCGGACGACCTCGCCGGTCGTGGCGCGGCGGACGACGACCTTGCAGGACTGCGTGGACGAGTCGACCCCGGCGACGAGGACGTCACCGGGGTCGGTCGCGCTGGAGGCGAGATCAGCCACGAGCGCCCATGAGGTGCTCGAGGGCCAGCTGCTGCAGCTTGACGAAGCCGAAGCCCTTGCCGCCGAGGTAGGCGTCGGCGTCGAAGTCCTCGTACGCCGAGGTGTCGGCGAGGAGGGCGTCGTACGTCTCGCCCTCGTTCAGCGTCGGCTTCGACAGCTCGGCGACCTTGGCGGTCTCGAGCGCTGCCTGCACCTCGGGGTCGGCGCGGAACGCCTGCGCGCGCTCCTTGAGGAGCAGGTACATGCGCATGTTCGCGGCGGCCGAGTCCCAGACGCCGGTGATGTCCTCGGTGCGGGACGGCTTGTAGTCGAAGTGACGCGGGCCGTCGTACGCGCGGCCGCCCTGCGGGGCGCCGTGCTCGAGCAGGTCGACGAGCGAGAACGCGTTCTGCAGGTCGCCGTGGCCGAAGACGAGGTCCTGGTCGTACTTGATGCCGCGCTGACCGTTGAGGTCGATGTGGAACAGCTTGCCCTGGTACAGCGCCTGCGCGATGCCGGCGGTGAAGTTCAGGCCGGCCATCTGCTCGTGCCCGACCTCGGGGTTCACGCCGAAGAGCTCGGGGCGCTCGAGGGTGTCGATGAACGCGATCGCGTGGCCGAGCGTCGGCAGCAGGATGTCGCCGCGGGGCTCGTTCGGCTTCGGCTCGATCGCGAACTTCAGGCCGTAGCCCTTGTCGGTCGTGTACTGCGCGAGGAGGTTGACGGCCTCGCGGTAGCGCTCGAGGGCGGCCTGCACGTCCTTGGCGGCGTCGTACTCGGCACCCTCGCGGCCACCCCACATGACGAACGTCTCGGCGCCGAGCTCGGCGGCGAGGTCGATGTTGCGGAGGACCTTGCGGAGCGCGAAGCGGCGCACGTCGCGGTCGTTCGAGGTGAAGCCGCCGTCCTTGAAGACCGGGGCCGAGAAGAGGTTCGTGGTCACCATCGGCACGACGACGCCGGTCGCCTCGAGCGCGCCCTTGAGGCGGTCGATCTGCGTCTGGCGCTCGGCGTCGGTCGACCCGAACGCGAAGAGGTCGTCGTCGTGGAAGGTGAGGCCGTAGGCGCCGAGCTCGTCGAGCTTCTCGACCGCCTCGACCACGTCGAGCTGGGGGCGGGTCGGACCGCCGAAGGGGTCCGTGCCGTTGTAGCCGATGGTCCAGAGACCGAAGGAGAACTTGTCGTCGCGGGTGGGCTGCACTGCCATGGGGGTCTGCCGATCGTCGTCGAGCGGATTTGTTGTCAGCGAGAACATATGCGCTGCCGTGCCCTGAGCGCAACCCCCGACCGGACGGGAGGCGAGCCCGCGGCCCGCCCCGCGCCTCCCGACCGCGGTCGGTCAGAGGTCGTAGACGCCGTCGGCCGCCTCCGGCTCGACGGCGGGCCGGGCCGTCCAGCCGCGCCGCAGGCGGCTCGTCGCGTCGCGGAAGGCGGCCAGCACGTCGAGGCCGTCCCGCAGCAGCCCCTGCAACTGCAGTCCCTCGTAGAGGGCGAGCAGCTGCACCGCGGCGCGCTTCGGGTCGAGAGCCGCGGGCTCCCGTCCCGTCGCCACGTCCTGCTCGAGCAGCCGTCGCACCGTGCGGTGGAACAGCTCGTACTGGTTGCGGTAGAACGGCGCCACCGGGTTGGACGCGTCCGTGCCGGCCGTCAGCGTGCTCACCAGCAGGCGCATCATCCGGGGGTCCGCGCGGTTCGCCTCGATGAGCCCCTCGAGGAAGGCGACCGCCCCCACGTCGTCGGCGTCCTCGAGCAGGCGGGCCAGTCGGGTCTCGTGCCAGTGCATCACCGCGACCGCGACCAGGCTCTCCCAGGTCGGGAAGTGTTGCTGGAGCAGGACGGGGTCGACGTCCGCCGCCGTCGCGACCGCGCCACTGTCGGGGGTCAGCGTGTCGCCGGTGCGGATGAGCTCGATGGCGGCCTCGGCGATGTGACGGCGGACCCGGGCGTGGGCGAGCGGGTCGTCGGGCGCGGTGTCGGTGTCGGGTTCGGTCTCGGTCCGGGCCGCGGGGTCGTCCTCGGTCGGGTGGTCGGCGGAGCGGGCATCGGTGGTCATCGCAGCCTCGGTTCGTCTGGTCGTGCCCCGAGGGTGGACGGGGCGGTGCACCCCAGTCTCACGAGCCGGTGCTCTCCGCCGCCCGCCCCAGTCCTCGGGACACGACCCTCCGTGCCGCGTGGGCCCCGGGCGATCAGGTCCAGTCGCCGTCGTCCGTGCCGAGGTGCTCCCAGCCGAGGGGCGTGATCGGGACGGCGGCGAGGCTGGTGAGCCCGATCTGCAGGAGCGTCGCTCGCGGGACGCCGACGCGTCCGAGGGTCGACATGCCCTCGATGAGCGCGCAGAAGTACGTCCCGAGCGCCTCGGCGTCGGCGCCGGGGTCGATCTCACCGGCCTCCTGCGCGTCGACGATGCACGCCGTGTAGTCGGCACGGATGGCGTCGAACGCACTCGCGACGGTCGTCGCCACCTCGGGGTCGCGGCTCGAGAGTTCCACGGCGGCCCGGAGGAACAGTGACGGCGCGGCCTGGCCGGCACCGTGCTCGACCGCGGCCGTCACGAGCTGCGTGCGGATCCGGACGATCGGGTCCTCCGCACTCTGCAGGATCGTCCTCACCGCGTCCGTCGCCTCGGCGGTGTCGCTGAGGAAGGCGCGCATGAACAGCTCCTTCTTGCCGCCGAACGCGTTGTACAGGCTCTGTCGGGCCAGGCCCGTCGCCTCGAGCAGGTCGTCGAGCGACGTGCCGGCGAAGCCGGTCTCGGCGAACGTGCGGCGGGCGCGTTCGATGACGTCCGCCTCGTCGAACATGCGTGGTCGTGGCATCTGTGACTCCTCAGGAACCTTTGTTGACTGATCCGTCCATTATGCCTTAGCGTTCTGGATCATTCAGTCACAAACGAGGTCTGGGAGGACACCATGACTGCAGCACTCACCGGCAAGACCGCGCTCGTCTCGGGCGGCACGTCGGGCATCGGCCTGGCGGTCGTCCGCCGATTCGTCGAGGAAGGCGCACACGTCTTCGTCACCGGACGCCGGCAGGAGGCGCTCGATGCACTGCGCGTCGAGTTCGGCGACGCCGTCACGCCGATCCGGGCCGACGCCACGGAGCCGCAGGGGATCGAGGCGGTCTACCGCGCGGTCGCGGAGCGCGGCGCCGGACTCGACGCGGTGCACGTCAACGCCGGGGTCGGGGAGTTCAAGCCCCTCGCCGAGGTCACCGCCGAGGACATCGACGCGACCTTCGGGACGAACGTCCGCGCGACGACGCTGACGGTGCAGGGCGCGCTGCCGTTCCTCCGGCACGGCGCAGCGATCGTCGTCACAGGGTCGTCGTCGGCCTCCGGGACCGAGCCGTCGTTCGGTCTGTACGGCGCATCGAAGGCGGCCGTCGCGACGCTCACCCGGACGTGGGCCGCCGAGCTCGCCCCGCGTGGCGTGCGGATCAACACCGTCGTCCCCGGCCCGACCGAGACGCCCGGACTGAAGGGGCTCGCGCCGCACGACCCGGACGCGCTCCTCGAGGCCATCGCCAGCAAGCTGCCCTTCGGCCGGGTGCTCCTCCCCGAGGAGGTCGCGGCCGCAGTGCTGTTCCTCGTCTCCGACCAGAGCTCCGGGATGACCGGCAGCGAGCTCGCGGTCGACGGCGGCAGCACGATCGTCTGACCCCGTCCCCGTCGACACCCACCAGCACCAGAACACCACCAGCACCAGCACCACGGAAGGAACCCACCATGACCACCCACGACGACCAGAAGCGCGTCCTCCTCATCGGCGGCGGCTCGGGCATCGGCCACGCCGTCGCGTCGGCACTGCTCGACCGCGGCGACCAGCCCGTGATCGGCGCACGGGACCCGGAACGCACGGCAGCGATCCTCTCGGCGCCGCTCCGGGACGTGCCGATCGTGCACGCCGACCTCGCCGACGAGGCCACCATCGAGGCCCTCACCACCGCGGGACCCTTCGACGCGGTCGTCTCCCTGGCCGCGGCTTCGGCGAACGGGCCGGCGGCGTCCTTCGACCGGGCGGCGATCCACGACGCGTTCGACGCCAAGGTCGTCGGTCCGATGCTCCTGGCGAAGCACCTCACCGGGTCGATGCGGCCCGGCGGCGTGTTCGTCTTCTCGTCGGGTGTCGCGGCCTGGAAGCCGGCACCCGGGCTCAGCGTGATGGCGACCGTCAACGGCGCCGTGTCCTTCATGGCGGAGGCGCTCGCCGTGGAGCTCGCACCGGTCCGAGCGGTCGCGGTGTCGCCCGGCATCGTCGACTCCGGCCTGTGGGACTCCATGGGCGAGGACGGCAAGCGCGACTTCTTCGCGGCGACCGCGGCCGCGAACCCCGCAGGGCGCGTCGGCACCCCGGACGACGTCGTCGCTGCCGTGCTCCTCGCCGTCGACAACACGTTCGTGACCGGCACCACCCTGCACGTCGACGGCGGCGGACGACTCGGCTGAGCGTCCGGGCGAAGAGACAGAGAAGAGAAGGAGAAGGATCATGTCTCGTCTGCGGCACAGTGGATGGCTCAGCGTCTCGTCCGTGGCGGTGGGGTCGTTCGGGACGGTGCTCTCGGAGTTCCTCCCCATCGGGCTCCTCCCGTCGATCGCGTCCGACCTCGGCGTCCGGATCGCGACCGCCGGGCTGATGGTCGTCGTCACCGGGCTCGCCGCCGCGGTGGCCGCCCCGGTGGTCACGGTGGCCACCTTGCGACTCGACCGTCGGATCGTCCTCGTCGGGCTCAGCGCGGTGCTCGTGGTCTCGGACGCCGTGGCCGCCCTGGCCCCGGCCTTCCCCGTGCTCCTGGTGGCGCGGGTCCTGCTCGGTGTGGCGCTCGGCGGCTTCTGGGCGATCGGGGCCGGGATCGCGGGCCGGCTCGTCGCCGAGGACCAGACGATCCGCGCGACGTCACTCATCACCGCGGGGATCTCGATCGCGACCGTCGTCAGCCTGCCCCTCGGCGCGTTCGTCGCGGCGACCGCGAACTGGCGGGTGGCGTTCGTCATCGGCGGGGCCGTCGGGCTCGTCGCCCTCGTGCTGCAGCTGCTCACCCTCCCCGCGGTCCCGTCGCAGCAGCGGGTGCGCCCGGCCGCACTCACGGGCCTGTTCGGCGTCCCGCGCGCCCGCGTCGGCCTGCTCGTCGCCGCGTTCCTGTTCGCCGCGCAGTTTGCCGCCTACACCTACGTCAGCCCGTTCCTGCAGGACGTGGCGAGGGTGCGCCCGGACGTCGTCTCGGTCGCACTGCTGGTGTTCGGCGTCTCCGGCATCATCGGGAACTTCGCGACCAGCGCCGCGCTCGACCGGTCCGTCCTCGGCACGCTCACCGGCCTCGGCGTCACCCTGGCAGCCGCCGTCGCCCTGCTGCCGCTCGTCGCGCACCTCCCCGTGGCGGTCTTCGCCCTGCTCGTCGTCTGGGGGGTGGTGTGGGGCGGCCTACCGCTGGGCCTGCAGACGTGGATGGTCCAGGCCACGCCCCAGGGCGCCGAGGCGGGCCTCGCGATGTTCGTCACCACGATCCAGGTCGCCCTCGCCGTCGGCTCCAGCCTCGGTGGCGTCGCCGTGGCGGCCGCGGGCATCGCCGTCGACTTCCGGTTCGCGGCGGTCGTCGCGCTGGTCGGCACCGCCGCCCTCGTCTGGCTCGGACTCCGGACCGCGACACGGACCAGCACGGCGGCCGCACACCACTGACCCGCCGGCGATCCGGTCAGCGCAGGCCCGAGCGCCGAGCGCGAACGCCGAGCGCTCAGCCCCGAGCGCCCAGCCCCGAGCGCCCAGGCCCGAGCGCCCAGCCCCGCCGCGGGCCGGGCGCTCACGCGCTCGTGTCGGGTCACCGCCACACCCGCACGGGACCGGACCGCACCGGAGCGCACCGGACCGTGCAGCGGTGCAGCCGGGGCCTGCGACACTGGGCCGATGGGCAGCGGCGCGACGGACCGGACCGGACCCCGGCCGACCCTCGACGCGATCGCCCGCCAGGCCTCGGTCTCGCTCGCCACCGTGTCGAAGGTCCTCAACGGTCGTGCGGGCGTCTCCGGACCGACACGGGAGCGCGTCGAACGGCTGCTCGCCGCCTCCGGCTACGCGCAGCGGGACCGTCCGCCCGAGCCCGGATCGCTCGTCGAGCTCGTCGTCGAGGACCTGGCCAGCGAGTGGTCGATCGAGATCGTCCGCGGGGTCGAGGCCGTCGCCCGGGCACACGGCTACGCGCTGTCCCTGTCCGCCCTCGGCCCCGACCACGCCGTCGGCGAGGACTGGATCACCGGTGTGCTGCACCGACGCCCCGCCGCGATCGTCCTGCAGTTCTCCGCGCTGACCGCGGGTCGACGCGACCAGCTCCGCGCCCGTGGCATCCCCTTCACCGTGGTCGACCCGGTCGGCGACCCACCCGCGGACGTCCCGGTGGTCGGCGCGACGAACACCGCCGGGGGAGCGGCAGCCACCCGGCACCTGCTCGACCTCGGACACCGCCGGATCGCCGCCGTCGCCGGACCGCTCGACATGCGGTGCGCCGTCGACCGGTCGGCGGGGCACCGTGCGGCGCTCGCCGCGGCCGGACTGGAGGCGCGCCCCGGCTCCGTCGTGGTGGCCCGCTTCAGCCGCGCGGACGGGGAGCGGGCCGCCCGCGTCCTGCTCACCGCGGACCCCCGGCCGACCGCGATCGTGACCGGCAACGACCTGCAGGCGCTCGGGGTGCTCGACGCCGCAGCCGCGGTCGGACTGCGGGTACCGCAGGACCTGTCGGTCGTGGGGTTCGACGACGTGGCGCCCGCCCGGTGGGCGCGACCGGCGCTCACCACGGTCCGGCAGCCGCTCCAGGAGATGGCGGCGCAGGCGACCCGGATGGCGCTCCGGCAACACGGCGCCGGCGACGGCGCGGCCGATCCCGCCCGGGTGGAGCTCGCCACGTCGCTCGTGGTGCGCGACTCGACGGCCGCACCCGGCGTCGGGGCGGAGGTCGGGCCTCCCGTCCGGTCGCACCCGGTGGCCGACCGGCGGGCGTGAGCCGCCGGCCCTGCGAGGATGACGGCATGAGCGAGCAGCGCGAGCCGAGCCGTCCGGAGGTCACGAGCGTCGAGATCGTCGGCGGACCCGAGGCACTGGTGGTCGGGCTGCACGAGTACGACGCTCGGTGGCCGGACGTCTTCGCGGCGCACCGTGCACGGATCGCGGCGGCGCTCGCACCCCTGGACGTGCGCATCGAGCACATCGGGTCGACGTCCGTGCCCGGGCTCGCGGCGAAGCCGATCGTGGACCTGGTCGTCGTCGTGCCCGACGTCACGGCCGAGTCGGAGTACCTGGACGCGCTGCTCGACACCGGGTACGTGCTGCGCGTGCGGGAACCCGGCCACCGCCTCGTGCGGACGCCGGAGCGGGACGTCCACGTCCACGTGTACGGACACGGGGCGGCGGCGGTCCAGGACTACCTGCTCCTCCGCGACCGCCTGCGCACCGACGCCGGTGACCGCGCGCTGTACGAGCAGACGAAGCGGACCCTGCTCGCCCAGCGGTGGGACGACATGAACGACTACGCGGACGCGAAGACCGAGGTGCTCGCCGGCATCAGGGACCGGGCCCGGGCAGCTCGCGCCGACTGAACGGCTCGGGAGCAGCACCGTCACGGTGCCGCCCCACGGCGGGTCACTCGACCCGCGAGTCCTTCTCGTCCTCGTCGTCGTCGCCCGGGTCCTTCCGATGACCCGCCGGGCGTTCCCAGCGGTTGCTGTTCACGGATGAGACCGGCTGGAGGAGACGTTCGTCACGGCCTCGTGACGACGTCCAGCACCGTTCCAGGAAGTGCGTGGATCGACCGGGCTCCTGTCCCCCGGTTCCCTGCCGTCCCGTCCCGGCGTTCGGGAAGCGGCTCACGCCGGACGCCGACGTCGACGGACGGCGTGGTCAGAGGTCGGCGAGCGCCCGGCCGTCGGCGGTGTCGTTCCAGGTCGTCCGACCCTCCTGCTCCTCTGCGGCGTGCAGGCCGCCGTGTCCCCGCTCCCGACCGCAGTGCCAGCGGTCGAAGCGGCCCGGGCAGCGCTCGTCGCCGACGGCTCCCGGGCGGCCGGCGGGTGTCGCGGGGTGCGGGTGGATGGTCGGTCGGTCGTGCATCGTCTGCTCTCTCGTCGTGCGGTCCCCTTGTTGGACGTGTGCAGCGGGGGTTCCGTCACGAATCCGGTCCGCCCGGGCGGGGCCGTGCGGATCACCGCCGAGGTCGCGGTCGACGGTGCACGGCCGGCGACGGACACGGTGCGCGAGGTCGGCGAACGCATCCGCTCCGTGGTCGACGCCGAGCCCGGACCGCGCCCCGACACGATCACGGTCGTCGTCCGCCTCGTCGAGGACATCGTCGGCCTGGTCCCCACAGCGGGCGCGGAGCCCGTCGACACCGGGGCCGAGCGGGGCGCGACGCGCCACTGAGCAGCCTCGCCACCTCCCTGCGCGACGGTCCCCGCGAAAGTTTTCCGATCCTCCCGTCCGGCTTGTCCCGGCCACCCGCCGGTCCGTAGCGTCGACGGCGGACGCGAATGCGAGGGAGCATGCGATGACGGACGACCGGTTGCGGGTCGCGATGGTGGGACACGGCTTCATGGGGGCCGCGCACTCGCAGGCCTGGCGGGTCGCCCCGCGCTTCTTCCCCCTCGAGCGCGAGCCGGAGATGACGGTCGTCGTCGGCCGCGACCCCGAGCGCACCGAGGCCGCGCGCGCCCGCTTCGGCTGGCAGCGCGCCGAGACCGACTGGCGTCGCGTGGTCGAGGACCCGGACGTCGACGTCGTCGACGTCTGCTCGCCGGGGTCGTCGCACGTCGAGGTCGCGATCGCCGCGCTCGAGGCCGGCAAGCACGTCCTCTGCGAGAAGCCGCTCGCCAACACGGTGGCCGAGGCGGAGGCCATGGTCGCCGCCGCCACGGCCGCCGCCGCACGCGGGGTGCGCTCGATGGTCGGCTTCAGCTACCGCCGCGTCCCCGCACTCGCGTTCGCCCGGCAGCTCGTGCAGGCCGGCCGCATCGGCGAGGTCCGTCAGGCCCGCGCGCTGTACCTGCAGGACTGGCTCACCGACGCCGAGGGGCCGATGACCTGGCGGCTCGACGCCGCACTCGCCGGCTCCGGATCGCTCGGTGACATCGGCGCACACGCCGTGGACCTCGTCGAGTACGTCACCGGCGCCACGATCGGCACGGTGAGCGGGACGCTCGAGACGTTCGTGCACGAGCGGCCGCTGTTGGCCGACGGCGTCGGCCTGTCCGGCACGGCATCGGACGAGCGCGGACTGGTCACCGTCGACGACGCCGCCTGGTTCCTCGGCCGACTGACGGGAGGCGCGGCCCGCCCCGGTGGGACCCTCGCCTCGTTCGAGGCCACCCGGTACGCGACCGGGCGGAAGAACGGCCTGACCATCGAGATCAGCGGCTCGACGGGCGCGATCGCCTTCGACCTCGAGGCCATGAACGAGCTCCGCCTGTACGAGACGGCCGCGCCGGCAGGGGAGCAGGGCTTCCGCCGGATCCTCGTCACCGAGCCGGAGCACCCGTACATGGCGCACTGGTGGCCGACCGGGCACACGATCGGCTACGAGCACACCTTCGTGCACGAGGTCGTCGACTTCGTCACCGCGATCACCACCGGCCAGCAGCCCGAGCCGTCCTTCGCCGTGGGGCTGCACGTGCAGGACGTCCTCGACGCCGTGCAGCGGAGCGCGGCCGACGGCAGCGCCTGGACCACGATCCCCGCCCGATGACCGACCCTTCCCCCGATCCGCAAGGAGCACCTCCCGTGCAACGCCAGGCACTCGTCGTCCGCGGCGGTTGGGACGGGCACATGCCCGTCGAGACCACCGAGCTCTTCATCCCCTTCCTCCGCGACAACGGCTTCGACGTCCGTGTCGAGGAGGGCACCGCCGTGTACGCCGACGCCTCGGTGATGGACGCCGTCGACCTCGTCGTGCAGGTCAACACGATGTCCACCATCGCGAAGGAGGAGTTCGACGGCCTGCAGCGCGCGGTCCTCGCCGGGACGGGGATGGCCGGCTGGCACGGCGGCATCGCGGACTCGTACCGGGACAACGCCGACTACCTGCACATGATCGGCGGCCAGTTCGCCCACCACGCGGGCAAGCACCCGGACGAGCGCGTGGGCGAGCAGTCCGACAACTACATCCCGTACACGGTGCACGTCACCGACCTCGGCCGCGAGCACCCGATCACGCAGGGGATCGACGATTTCGACCTGGTCAGCGAGCAGTACTGGGTGCTCAGCGACGAGTACGACGACGTCCTCGCCACCACCACCCAGGAGGCCCGTGCCTGGGACGCCTGGAACCGTCCCGTCACCTCGCCCGCGATCTGGACCCGGCAGTGGGGGAAGGGCCGCATCTTCGTCTCGGCACCCGGGCACCGCATCGAGATCGTCGAGTCGCAGCCGGTCCGCACCATCATCGAGCGCGGCATGCTGTGGGCTGCACGATGAGCGCCGCGTCCGGTGCTCGTGGCGCCGCTCCACTGCGCGTCGGGATGGTCGGCGTCGGGAACATCAGCAGGCAGTACCTCGAGCAGTTCCCGTCGCTGCCGGACCTCCGGCTGACCGCGGTCGCCGACCTCGACACGTCCCGCGCCGCGGCCGTCGCCGACGAGCAGGGCGTCCAGGCGCTCGGCGTCGACGACCTGCTGGCGTCCCCGGACGTCGACGTCGTCCTCAACCTGACGATCCCGGCCGCCCACGCCGACGTCGCCACCCGGGCGCTCGCCGCGGGCAAGCACGTCTACGGGGAGAAGCCGCTCGCGCTGAGCACCGCCGAGGCCGCACCCGTCCTGGCCGCCGCCGAGGCCGCGGGTCTCCGGGTCGGCAGCGCACCGGACACCGTGCTCGGCACCGGCGTGCAGACCGCCCGGGCCGCGCTCGACGAGGGCCGCATCGGGACGCCGGTCGCCGCCGCGGTGTCCTGGAGTGCGCCGGGGCACGAGCTCTGGCACCCGGCGCCCGGCTTCTACTACCAGCCGGGCGGCGGCCCGCTGCTCGACATGGGCCCGTACTACCTGACGAGCCTCGTCACGTTCTTCGGCTCCGTTGTGCGGGTGAGCGGCAGCACGACCCGGTCGACCCGGGAGCGCACCGTCGCCACCGGCCCGGACGCCGGCCGGGTCTTGCCGGTCGACGTCGACACGCACGTCGTCGCGGTCCTCGAGCACGAGGGCGGCGTCGTCTCCACCGTGACGCTGTCCTTCGAGGTGTGGGCGACCGATGCCCCGCTGTTCGAGGTGCACGGCACCGCCGGGTCGCTCTCGGTCGCCGACCCGAACCGCTTCTCTGACCCGACTCGGATCGCCACCGCCGACGACCGCACGTTCCGCGAGCTCCCGGAACTCGCCGGGTTCCGGGACGCCGGCCGCGGGGTGGGCCTGGCCGACATGGCACGGGCGATCGCCTCGGGGGAGCCGCACCGGGCCTCCGGCGACCTGGCGTTCCACGTGCTCGACGTGATGGAGTCGATCGCGACCGCGGGGCGGACCCACGGCGTCGTGGCGGTCGCGAGTCGGGCCTCCCGGCCGGCGGCCGTGCCGCTCGCCGAGCGGTGATGTGTCGAGCGTGACGCCCGGCCCGGCGGAGCCGATCGCCCCGCGACGTCGACCTGCGAGCCGGATGTCATCCCCGAGGAGCAGGGGAGTCCTCCTCCGAACCGATCCCGGCAGGCCCCCGCGCACGGTGGGATGAGGGTGTGAACACAGAACTCACCCGCCTGTCCTCCCGGTACGCCACGGTCGTCGCCGTCGGTGCGCTCACACTCGGCGCGCTGACGCTCAGCGGCTGCTCCGTCTTGCAGGACCAGGTGCACCACCAGGTGACCCGGCACGCGGACACCCGGGCAGACCTCGGCTCGCCACCCGCCTGGATGCCCGAGGACGCGACCGACATCTCGTCGTCGACCGGCACGGCGGTGAAGGGCGACGACGCCGCGCCGACGACGGTCGTCTTCACGAGCAAGCAGGGCGCGGACTCGGCGGGCTGCACGACGGTGCCGAGGAAGTCGGCCCCGGTCATGACCGTCGAGGGCGCCCCCGACGTGTACGCGGCGAAGACCGTCGTCCGGTGCGGCGACTGGTCCCTGGTCGGCGACGGGCGGCAGTGGGTCGCGTGGACGCCGAACACCGGCGACGGCGGGTCCTGACCGTGTCACGACACCGCGGAGGACGGCCGTCCCGACGGCCCCGTCCGGGTCTCCGCGCGCTCGCCGAGAGCCGGTCGACCGTCTCCGTCGCCGCGCTGTCCGCCGGACTCGGCACGCTGATGGTCACCGGGTCCGAGGCAGCCCACCGCATCGTCGAACTCGGCGAGCGGACGGGCGAGAGCGCCACGGTCGCAGCGATCCTGCCGGTCGTGTCGTGGGTGTTCATCGCCATCGCGCTGTACGTCAGCGCCGTCGTCACCTCGAACACCTGCGCCACGGTCATCGCTGGGCAGACGCGCTCGCTGGCACTGCAACGCGTCCTCGGCGCCACGGGCGTGCAGCTCCGGCGCCGCATCACCGGTCTCGGCCTCGTGTGCGGCGTCGTCGGCTCGGTCATCGGCGTCGTGTCGGGCACCGCGTTCACCAACGGCGTCCTCGGGCTGGCCGCAGTCACGTCGGTGCTCCCGCCCCTCGGCTGGGTCCTCCCGCCCGCGGTGGCTCCGGTGGCCGTCCTCGTCACGCTCATCACGACCGTCGCCTTCCGCGTCGGTTCCCGCGACGTCCTGTCGATCACGCCGCTGCGCGCGCTCGACGCGTCGATCGAACCGCCCGCCGGCGCGACCCGCACCGGGCCCCGGACCGCCGTCGCCGCGGTGATCTTCACCGTCGGGGTCGTCGGCATCGGTGCGGCCTTCGTGCTCGGAGCCTCGACCGTCGACGCGCTCCTGCTCGCCGTTGCCAGTGGGGCGCTGTCCTTCACGGGCGTCGTCATCGCCTCGCCCGTCCTCCTGCCGGCCGTCCTCCGCGTCGTCGTCGCCGCGTCCGCGCAGCGCATCGTCCCCTCGATGGCGGCGCGGAACTCGCTCCGGTCTCCCGAGCGCACGGCCCGCGCGACCGTCGGCCTGGTGATCGCGGTGACCTTGATGACGACGTTCTCGGTCGGGTTCGCCACCTACGCCCGCATGCTGCAACGGCAGGCCGAGGCCGACCCCGTCTACTACCGGGACATCCAGACGCAGTTCGACCAGCTCGCGGTCATGTTCGCCGGCCTCATCGGCGCGGCGGGGGTGATCGCCGCGGCGGGCGTCGTCGCGGTGACGGCCCTGACGATCGCGCAACGTGCCGGTGAACTGGGGCTCCTCAGGGTCCTCGGTGCGACGCGAGGGCAGGTCCGCACGCTGATCCTCGTGGAGACGGCGATGACCATCGCGATCGCCGTCGTGCTCGGGGTCGTCCTCGGTACGGCGTACGGCTGGGCGGGGGCCTACACACTCCTCGGTGCCACGAACGGTGCGCAGCTCGTCGGTCCGACGGTCCCGGCGTGGCTCCTCGTCGTCGTGGTCGCGGGTGCGGCGGGCACCGGGCTCGCGGCAGCCCTCGGGCCCGCTGCCCAGGCGGTGCGGGGGACACCGGTGCGGGCACTCCACGAGTAGCACGCGGTCCGGTCCCGGCGCCGCGCCTGCCGGACCGGCACCGGCCGTGGCGGCCGGACGGGAGGCCCGTGGCGCGCTCCATCCGTCGATACCGCCGACGAGTGGGTTGCGCGAAGCGCTTCGACGCTGTTAGCGTCGCCGTCGCGAGCTCGTCGAAGCGCTTCACAGGCGCCGGACGGACCGCAGGGCACACGCGACGAACAGCACGAGGAGGTGCGCGCATGGTGACGATCCACGAGGTGGCGAAGGCCGCGGGCGTCTCGATCTCGACCGTCTCGTACGCCCTCTCCGGCAAGCGCGCGATCTCCGCCACGACCCGCGCCCGCATCGACCAGGCGGTCGCCGAGCTCGACTACCGGCCGAACGCCGGCGCCCGCATGCTCGCCGGGGCCCGCACGAACATCCTCGCCCTGTCCGCGCCCATCCGGGAGGACGCGCACCTGCCCACGCACATGCGCTTCGTCACCGCGGTGGTCGAGGCCGCACGGGCCCACGACGACGACGTGCTCCTGCTCGCCCGCGACGACGAGGTCACCGGGATCCGCCGCGTGGTGGACAGCTCGCTGGTCGACGGGGTCGTGGTGCTCGGGGTCTCCACGGACGACGAACGGGCCGAGGTCGTCCGCCGCTCGGGTGCCGCGGCCGCGTTCGTCGGCGTCCCGGGCGACACCGCCGGCCTGACCTGCATCGACCTCGACTTCGCCGAGGCCGGTCGCGCGTCGGTCCGGCAGCTCGCCGCCGCCGGGCACCGCAGCATCGGGGTCATCGGCCACCCCGCCACCTACGTCGAGCGGCACACGGGCTTCATCCGCCGCTTCGCCGACGCGTTCGAGGACGAGTGCCGCGCCGCCGGCATCGCCACGCTCGCGCTGTACCCGTCGCTCGACCGCGCCGACCAGCGTCGTGCGGCCGACGAACTCCTGGCCGGCCTGCCCGACATGACGGCGCTCGTGTTCCACTGCAACGAGCCCGTCGTCGAGGCCGTCCTCGCTCACCTCGTGTCCCGGGGCGTCCGCGTCCCGGAGGACGTCTCCGTGCTCGCCGCGTGCGCGAGCTACGACACCGACGCGCTCGAGGTCCCCCTGTCCACCATCCCCCTCCCGCTCGAGGAGATGTGTCGCGGCGCCGTGGAGGGCGCCGTCCGTCAGGTCGACGGTGCCCGTGAACCGGGCGTCACACTCCTCCCGCCGCGGTTCATCGACCGCGGGTCCATCCGACCGGTGCCCTGACCGGCACCGTCCCACCGGCGTCTTCGGCCGTGCATCGTCGAAGCGCTTCGACACCAGCACCATCCACTACGAGGAAGTAGCGACATGAAGAAGTTCCGCCTGCTCGGCGCACTCGCCGGGCTCGCCGCGACCGCCGTCGTCCTGACCGGCTGTTCCGCCGGCGGGAGCGCCGACGACCGCAGCAACGAGGACGGCAAGACCCTCAAGCTCTGGCACTTCGAGTCCGAGGACTCCGCCATGGGCAAGGCTTGGAAGGAGTCGATCGAGGTCTTCGAGAAGGAGACCGGCGCGAAGGTCGAGTTCCAGGAGAAGAGCTTCGAACAGATCCGGAAGACGGCCAGCCAGTCGCTCAACTCGGACCAGGCCCCGGACCTCATCGAGTACAACAAGGGCAACGCCACCGCCGGTCTGCTCGCCAGCCAGGGGCTGCTCAGCCCGCTCGACGACGCGGTGGAGAAGTACGGCTGGGACGACAAGCTCGCCAAGTCGCTGCAGACCACGGCCCGCTACGACGAGAAGGGCGTGATGGGCTCCGGCTCCTGGTACGGCGTGCCCGACTACGGCGAGTACGTGGAGTTCTACTACAACAAGGAGCTCTTCGAGAAGTACGGCGTCGAGGTCCCGAAGACCCAGGCCGACCTCGAGGAGGCCATGGCGACGTTCGAGTCGAAGGGCGTGACCCCGCTCGCCGAGTCCGCCGCCGAGTACCCGCTCGGTCAGCTCTGGTACCAGCTCGCGCTGTCGAAGGCGGACCGCAGCTGGGTCGACGACTACCAGTTGTACGAGAACCCGGTCGACTTCTCCGACGAGCAGATCACGTACGCGACGAAGACGATCAAGGACTGGACCGACAAGGGCTACATCTCCGCGGACGCCACCGGCATGAAGGCCGAGGACGCCGGGACCGCCTTCATCAGCGGCAAGTACCCGATGTTCTTCTCCGGATCGTGGTGGTACGGCCGCTTCACCACCGAGATGCAGCAGGACTGGGGCACCTTCCTCTACCCGGGCGCCGAGATGTCCCCGGGCTCGTCGGGCAACCTCTGGGTCGTGCCGACCAAGGCGAAGAACAAGACCCTCGCCGAGAAGTTCATCGACATCACGCTCCGCCCCGACATGCAGGCGCTCATCGGGAACAACGGCGGCGTCCCGGTCGCAGCCGACGAGGCCGACATCACGGACGAGAAGAGCAAGGAGCTCATCGCGAACTTCAACACGCTCACCGAGCGTGACGGCCTCGGCTACTACCCGGACTGGCCCACCTCGACGTTCTACGACCAGCTGAACGCCGGGCTGCAGAGCGTGCTCAACGGCAGCAGCACGCCGAAGCAGGTCAACGAGGAGCTCGGCCAGCAGTACGCCGACGGCGTGAAGGCCGTCACCGGCTGACCCAGCGGTACTCCACCACCCCGGTCGCTGACGCGACCACCTGCCGGGAGGCGCGGTGCGGGTCCGACCCGCACCGCGCCTCCCGGTCCCCTCACCCGCACCACCCCACTCCCCGGAAGGGAAGCCCGACGATGGCGTCCAGTCCTCCCGTCGCGCCGCTCCGCGGCCGCGTCCCCCGCCCCCGCCGTCGCGACGACGGCGCGATCATGCCCGCCTCCGGCCGCGGCAGCTACTGGTTCTACCTGCTGCCCGGGTTCGTCCTGCTGGCGGCGATCATCCTCGTTCCGCTCGGCTGGAACGTGTACCTGTCGTTCACGAACTACCGGGGGATCCTGCCGCCGCAGTTCACCGGCCTCGACAACTGGCGCCGGCTCATGGCCGACGGCCAGTTCTGGATCTCGTTCCGGAACAGCATCGTGATGATCCTCGCGATGGTGATCGTGCCGACCAGCCTCGGGCTCGTCCTCGCCGCCGCGCTGTTCGACGTCATCGGCAAGAAGTTCGGCGGCAAACTCGCGAGCTTCCTCCGCGCCACGTACTACCTGCCGCAGATCCTGCCCGCGGTCATCGCGGCGATCGTCATCGGGTGGATCCTCCGCCCGGAGAACGGCGCCCTCAACGCCGTCCTCGGTGCGGTCGGGCTCGACGGCCTGCGGCACAACTGGCTCGGCAGCCCGGACACCGCGCTGCTGTCGGTCGCCGTCGTGCTCGTCTGGGTGCAGATCGGCTACCCGGTCGTCGTGTTCATGGCGGCCCTGCAGCGCGTCGACCCCGAGCTCTACGAGGCGGCGGAGCTCGACGGCGCGAACTGGTTCCAGCGCTTCCGCTCCATCACCGTGCACATCATCCGGCCCGAGATCTTCGTCGTCGTGCTCACGTGCACGATCGCCGCGCTCAAGGTGTTCGGGCCCGTCTACGCCCTCACCGGCGGCGGCCCCGGCAACGCGACCATCGTGCCGAGCTACTACTCGTACAGCCAGTTCTTCCAGGCGCAGCAGGTCGGGTACGGCGCGACCATCGCCACCGCGCTGACGGTCGTCATCGTCATCGTCGCCATCGGTTTCATCGCCGCCCAGAACCGGGCAGAACGCAAGGAGGAGGCACGATGACCGTGTCCGCACCCGACACCAGGGCGACCGTCACGGCGGACGCGGGACGGGCCTCCCGGCCGACGGCGAAGCCGCGCAAGCGGCCCGGTGAGGGCGGCGTCAAGCGTCCCGCCGACTGGGTCGTGCTCGCCGGCGGCGTCGTCATCGCGGTGCTCATCGCCGCGCCGTTCCTGCTCATCCTGCTCAACTCGTTCAAGACGCCGGCGGACTACGCGGCCGGCGGCCCGCTCGCCTGGCCGACGCAGCTGTCGTTCGACGGCATCACGACGTTCTGGAACCGGGTCGACTTCCCGCTGAAGCTCTGGAACAGCGTGTTCATCAGCGGCATGGTGGCGCTGCTCGCGGTGCTCATCTCGATCCTCAACGCGTTCGCGATCGGCATCGGCCGGGTCCGCTACCGCACCTGGATCGTCGTGCTCTTCATGCTCGCGAACATGCTGCCGCAGGAGGTCCTGCTCTACCCGCTCTACATGATGTTCAAGGGCGTCGGGCTGTACGACAACGTGTGGAGCGTCATCATCGTCTTCACGGTGATCCAGTCGGCGTTCGGCACCTACCTGCTCTCGAGCGTCTACGGCACCTTCCCGAAGGAGATCCTCGAGGCCGCCGCGCTCGACGGCGCCGGTCGCTGGCGCGTGCTGTGGCGGGTCATCGTCCCGATCAGCCGGCCGACCCTGTCGGTCCTGCTCATCTTCTTCTTCATCTGGACGTGGAACGAGTTCCTCATCCCGCTGACCTTCCTGGTCAGCAACGACAACCAGACCGTCCCGGTCGCGATCTCCCTGCTGCAGGGCGACCGGCTCATGGACGTCACCACCACGAGCGCGTCGGCCCTGCTCGGCCTCATCCCGACGCTCGTGTTCTTCCTCATCTTCCAGCGCACCCTCGCGCGCGGCATCACGGCAGGAGCGGTCAAGTAATGAAGTTCACCGACGGGTTCTGGCAGCTCAGGCCCGGAGTCCACCCCGTGTACGCCGCCGAGGCGTACGACATCGACGCACGGCAGTCGCCGTCCGGGGACCGCCTGGTCGTCACGGCGCCGACGAAGGTCATCGCGTCGCGGGGCGACACCCTCAACCGTCCGACGCTGACCGTCTCGCTGTCGAGCCCGATGGAGGGCGTCGTCACCGTCCGGGTCGAGCACCACCGCGGCCGCCGGCCGGAGCTGTCCTTCGACCTGGTCGGGAAGGAGGCGGGGCACGGCTCCGCCACGGTCGCCGACGGTGTCGGGACCCTCACCTCCGGTGACCTGTCGGCCGTCGTCACGCCCGGGGCGCCCTGGGACCTGCGGTTCCTGTCGGAGGGCCGCGTCCTCACCGGATCCGGGCACAAGTCGCTCGGCCACGTCACGCTCGACCCCGGCGCCGAGGTGTCCCGCGGCGTCGTCGGCAACGCCCGGGTGCAGGGTGCGGACGCCCCGACGGCGGACCGCTTCGTGCACGCGCAGCTCGACCTCGGCGTCGGGGAGCTCGTCTACGGGCTCGGTGAACGCTTCGGGCCGCTCGTGAAGAACGGGCAGACCGTCGACATCTGGAACGCCGACGGTGGCACGTCGAGCGAGCAGGCGTACAAGAACGTCCCGTTCTACCTGACGAACCGCGGGTACGGCGTGCTCGTCGACCACCCCGGGCACGTCTCGTTCGAGGTCGGGTCCGAGACGGTCGAGCGTGTGCAGTTCTCGGTGCCGGGGGAGTCCCTCGTGTTCCACGTCATCGGGGGCGGCAGCCCGTCGGCCGTGCTCGAGCGGTACACGGCGCTCACCGGCCGTCCGGCGCACGTGCCGGCGTGGTCGTACGGGCTGTGGCTGTCGACCTCGTTCACGACCGACTACGACGAGGCGACCGTGACCTCGTTCGTCGACGAGATGGCCGCCCGACAGCTGCCCGTCTCGGTGTTCCACTTCGACTGCTTCTGGATGCGCGAGTTCACCTGGTGCGACTTCGAGTGGGACCCGCGGGTGTTCCCGGACCCCACCGGCATGCTCGGGCGGCTGCACGACAAGGACCTGCGGGTCTGCGTGTGGATCAACCCGTACATCGGGCAGGCCTCGAAGCTGTTCGACGAAGCGGTCGAGGGTGGCTACCTCGTCATGAACCCCGACGGCACGGTGTGGCAGTGGGACCTGTGGCAGGCCGGCATGGGGCTCGTCGACTTCACGAACCCGGAGGCCACCGCCTGGTACCAGGCGAAGCTCCGTGCACTCGTCGAGCAGGGCGTCGACTGCTTCAAGACCGACTTCGGCGAGCGCATCCCGCTCGACGTGGTCTACGCCGACGGCAGCGACCCCGAGCGGATGCACAACCTCTACACGCAGCTGTACAACCAGGCCGTGTTCGAGGTGCTCGAGGAGACCCGCGGGAAGGGCGACGCCGTGCTGTTCGCCCGCTCCGCCACCGCCGGCGGCCAGCAGATGCCCGTGCACTGGGGCGGCGACAACACGTCGTCGTTCCCGTCGATGGCCGAGACGCTCCGCGGTGGGCTGTCGCTGGCGCTGTCCGGCTTCGGCTTCTGGTCGCACGACATCGGTGGCTTCGAGGGCACCCCGGACCCGGCGGTGTTCAAGCGCTGGGTGCAGTTCGGCCTCCTGTCGTCGCACAGCCGGTTCCACGGCAGCAGCTCGTACCGGGTGCCGTGGGCGTTCGACGACGAGGCGGTCGAGGTGACGCGGGCGTTCACCGAACTGAAGCTGCGGCTCATGCCGTACCTGTACGCCGCGGGGCTCGAGGCGTCGGCGCGGGGCATCCCCGTGATGCGGCCGATGCCCCTGGCGTTCCCGGACGACCCGACGGCGGCGTACTGCGACCGGCAGTACATGCTCGGCGCGGACCTGCTCGTCGCGCCGGTGTTCAGCGCGACCGGCGAGGTCGAGTACTGGCTGCCCGCGGGGTCCTGGACGAACTGGTTCACCGGCGAGGTCGTGACCGGTGGGGTCTGGCGTCGGGAGCAGCACGGGTTCGACACCCTGCCGCTCTGGGTCCGCGAGGGGGCGGTCCTGCCGCTGTCCACCCGCACGGACCGGCCGGACCACGACTACCACGAGGCCCTCGAGTTCCGGGCGTTCCCCGGTGCGGGCGGGGCCGGCAGCCGGTCCGTCGTGGTGACGTCGCCCGACGGTCGAGCGGTGACCCACGAGGTGATCTTCACGGCCGACGGCACGGTCGGCGCCGGCGCCTGACCGCGCCGGCGCCTGACCGCGCCGGTGCGCTGGCCGCCCTCGGGCTGAGCGACGGTCCTCGTGGCGGTGGCCACGAGGACCGTCCCTCGCCGCGAAGCTCGCGCAGCGTGAGCGCAGCGTGAGCGCCGCGCGAGCGCAGCGCGGGCCGCACGCGGCTGGCGCACTACGCTGGCGGGACCCACGGAACGGAGCGGACATGGCGGAGGCGAGCACGGCCTCCCGTCCGGTGCGCACCACGGACGTCGTCCGGCGACGCAACCTCGCCCGCGTCCTGCGCCTCGTCCACGAGGGCGGCCCGATGCCCCGTTCCGCCCTCACCCGCGAGACCGGCCTGAACCGGTCGACGGTCGCTGCGCTCGTCGGGGAGCTCGTCGACCTCGGCCTCGTCGTCGAGGGCGACGCGGCACCGGCCACCGGCGTCGGCCGACCCAGCGCGACCGTCTCGGCGTCCGCCGAGGTCGTCGCCCTCGGGATCGTGCCCGAGATCGACGCCGTGACCCTGGCCGTCACCGGACTCGACGGCACCGAGCACGAGCGCCGCTCCGTCCGCACCACCACCGTCTCGACGCCCGACGCCGCCCTCGCGATCGCCACCGACCTGGTCGCCGCCGCGGCCGAGCGTCAGCGGGTGGCCGGTCGCCGGGTCGTCGGGGTCGGCGTCTCGGTCCCCGGAATCGTCCGCGTGGGCGACGGCGTCGTCCGGTACGCGCCGCACCTGGCCTGGCGGGACGAGGCCTTCGCCGCCCCGCTCGCCGACCGCACCGGGCTGCCGGTGCGGGCCGCGAACGACGCGAACCTCGGCGTCACCGCGGAGTTCCTCTACGGCGCCGGACGCGGCGCCACCGACGTCGTCTACGTCAACGGCGGCGCGAGCGGCATCGGCGGTGGGATCATCACCGGGGGCCGACCCCTGGCCGGGACGGACGGGTACGCGGGCGAGCTCGGGCACACCTTCGTCGCAGCGAACGGCATCCGCTGCCACTGCGGCGCCGTCGGTTGCCTGGAGACCGAGGCCTCGCAGGCGGCACTGCTCGACGCCGCGGGGCTGGGGATCGACGAGGCCGACCGGCTCGGTGACGTCCTGGCCGCCGGTCCGGGGTCGGAGCTCGCCGCCGTGGTGGAGCGCCAGGTCACCGCACTCGCCGTGGCGATCCGGAACGTCGTGCACACCGTCAACCCCGACGTGGTGGTGCTCGGCGGCTTCCTCGGCACCCTGCTCCGGCACGTCGGGACCCGGCTCGAGGACGCCGTGCGGGCGCAGACGATGACCGCGATGGGCGAGGACCTGCGGATCGTGCCCGCCGAGCTGGTCGGGAGTGTCCTGTTCCGCGGCGCGGCCGAGCTCGCCTTCGCGTCGCTGCTCGCGGACCCGACCGCGGGCTGAACCGCCGCGGCGGACGGCGTGTGCCGGCCGTCTCCGGACGGGAGGCGCGGTGCCGGACCGGTGGTGGGCCTCCCGGCCGGTGGGTGGCGGTGTGGACACGCGGACGCCCGCCGCAGTTCGGGTCAGGGGCGGGCGTCCACGGCCGGCGCGTGCCTCCGGGAGTGGCAGGCGCGAGTCGTCGCTCCACGAGGTCAGGGTCCCTCGCGTGCCTTCCGGCCGGGCGACTTCCGGAACGCTACGCCGCCGTCCTGGATCGCGTCCAAGGTCGTCCGTGTCGTGTACCCGCCGGGGTGTCCTCGGCGGCTTGCCCGAGCACGCCCCGGCGCGCCACACTCCCCGAGTGCGTTCCTCCACTCACGACCTGCTCGACGGTCCCCGTTTCCGCGTTCTCTGTCTCGCGTTGGTGAGCGACCTCGACGCGGCCGTGCAGCAGGCGGTCCAGGCGGTGGACGCTGCGGCGGACCAGGACTTCGCGCTGCCCGAGGCGGTCGGAGTGCCCGCGGACGTGGTCGCCGGACTCGCGTCCGCCGTCGCCGCGGTCGACCTTGCGGACGTCCGGGGCTGGCGGGATCCGCTGCGCTTCCTGCCCGCCCTGGGCGCGACGGTGGACTCGTCGATGCCCTGGCAGCCGCCGATCGTCGGCGCGGAGGCGATCACCGCCTTCCCCGAGGTGCGCTCCGCACTCGCGCCTGTGGCGGAGGCGGTCCTGTCCGCACCGGCGACGACGTGGTGGGCGACGGACCTCGACCTCGACGCGCAGTGGGTGGCGCGTCCCGTGCGCGACGGCGAGGTCCAGCCGGTCGGTTCCGGAGGAGGTGTCGCCGCGACGGTCGCGCGGTGGAGACGGAACCACGAGGACGACGAGGCGCGCGGGGCGGCGGATCGAGCGGTCCCGGTGCACCGGACCGCGGGCGGCGCCTGGTGGTCCACACCACTGGCGTACGGGGACGCCGGCGCCGCGCGGTTCATCTCGAGTACACGCCGGGTCGGGTCGCTCGGGGCAGGGGCGCTCGAGCTGGTGGAGGACGGGTTCGGTGACGACGAGGTCGTCCTCCAACGCGTCACGGCGGATCGGGAGCCGCGCGTGTGGGAGGTGCACTCGGCCGAGGACTGGGCCCGGTTGGTGTCGACGTACCCGAAGCCCGCCCTCTGGGCACGGCGCGGTGCGTGGTGGCCGTCGACCGGCCTGGAGGCGGACTGGCTGGTCCCCGACCTCGAGGCCCTGGCGGTCGATGTCGACGCCGTGCACGTCTCCGTGCAGGGGTACCTGGCGGCGGCCGGCCGTGCGCTCGAGGTCGACGGCGGCGCGACGGTCCTCGCCGGGTGGGCGCCGGACGAGACCTCCTGGTTCACCGACGACGTGACGGTGTCCCCGGTCGAGGAACGGTGGGTCCGCCGCGGGGACGGGCCGTCAGGCTGGACCCGCGCCTCCTGACCGTCAGACCGTGCGGCGGCGGCGTGGTGCGGCGGAGCGGGGCGGTGCTGCGCGCAGGCGGTCGCCGACCTTGCCGAGCACGGCAGCGAGCGCGTCGACCTCGTCGGTCGACAGCGACGCGAACAGGAGTTCCTGCACGAGAGCGATGTGCCCGGGGAACACGGCGGCGAGGACCTGACGGCCGGCGTCGGTGATCGACACGACGACACGGCGTTCGTCCTCCGGTGACGGCGCCCGCGACACCAGGCCTCGCTGGTCGAGGAGCTGCGCCTGGTAGGTGAGCCCGCTCCGGCTGTAGACGACCCCGTCGGCCAGGTCGGTCATGCTCCGACTGCCGGTCGGGGCGTCGCCGAGTCGTGCCAGCAGCTGGAACTGCACGTAGCTGAGCTGTCCGACGTCCTTGAGCTGCTTCTCGACGGCGGGCCGCAGCAGCGCGCTCACCTCGGTGAAGGACAGGTAGGCGGCCAGCTGCGCGGACGTCAGGGACGAGGAGGGTTCGGGCACGTCTCGATCCTACCGTTGCTTCGAGTTCGAAGCAGTGCTACGGTTCCGACAGTGCTTCGAACTCGAAGCAACAACGAGAGGATACGACCATGCAGGCCATCCAGTTCTCCGAAGTCGGCGGTCCCGAGGTGCTCCGGCACGTCGAGGTCGACCAGCCCGTCCCCACCGCCGGCGCGGTGCGCATCCGCGTCGCCGCCTCGGCCTTCAACGCGGCCGACGGCGGCATGCGTGCGGGCTCCCTCCCCATCCCCGTGGTCCTGCCGCACGTCCCCGGTTACGACGTCTCGGGCACCGTCGACGCGATCGGCGACGGCGTGCAGGGCCTGTCCGTCGGCGATGCGGTCGTCGGGTTCCTGCCGATGGAGCGGGACGGCGGCGCGGCCGAGTACGTGGTCGCCCCGGCCGAGGCGCTCGTGGCCGCACCGACGAGCATCCCGCTCGCCGACGCCGCCGCGCTGCCCTCGGTCGCCCTCACCGCGTGGCAGGCCCTGGTCGACGACGGTGGCCTGCAGGCCGGGCAGCGACTGCTCGTCGTGGGCGCCGGCGGGGTGGTCGGCAAGTACGCCGTCCAGCTGGCGACGCGGATCGGTGCGCACGTCGTGGCGACCGCGAGTCCGCGCAGCGCGGACGCCGTGCGGGCTGCGGGAGCGGACGAGGTCGTCGACCACACCACGACCGACCTGCTGGACGCCGTCACTGAGCAGGTGGACGTGCTCCTCAACCTCGCCCCGATCGAGCCCGACGCGTTCACCCGCCTCGTCACCCTGGTGCGGGACGGTGGGGTCGTCGTGAGCACGACGGCCTGGATGCCCGCGCCGGACGACGCCGACCGCGGGGTCCGCTCGGCCGTCGTGTTCGTCCTGCCGCACCGCGAACGCTTGGCGCGTCTGGTGTCGATGGTGGACGAGGGGGCGCTGCACGTCGAGGTCACCCGCCGCATCCCGCTCACCGAGCTGCCGGCCCTGCACGCCGAGGCCAGCAGCGGGCGCGTCGCCGGCAAGGTGGTCGTCCTCCCCGCGTGAGTCCACGGAGCGGCGCCGGCGCGACGTGCGCGGTCAGGGCAGCTCACGTCAGCGGGACCGCCACCAGGCGTGCGCGTGGTGCCGACGCAGTTCCACCCGGAACCGCCGGGCCCACCGCCGCACGGGCGTGGCCCGGCGTCCGTTGACCCGGAACGTGTGGCCCGCGCGACGGGCGCGCAGCAGGGCGGACGGGAGGCTCGAGAAGGGTCGCGAGGACACACCCACCGTGAGCGCCCGGTCGGCCAGCACCCGCCACGCCGGGTCGAGCTGCATGCTGAGGTCGACGTCGTCGTGCACCTCGGGGTCGTGGCGGTGGACCCGGTGACGGACGGCGAGCCAGGTCGTCCGACGCACGGCGGCGGCGGAACCGAACAGCGGCGGGCGTGCGAGTGCACTGCGCATGAGCACGAAGTACGGCTGCATGTAGAGGACCGGCCAAGCCGCCCGGACGAGCGGCCCGGCGTCGATCGGCCGACCGGGTCCGGTGACGGCGACGACGGTCGGGTCCTCGAGCAGCGCGAGCGCCGTGGCGATCCAGTGCGGCGGCGGGACCGAGTCCGCGTCCAGTCGCACGACGACGTCGCCCCGCGCGGTGTCGAACCCACGCGCCGATGCCCGTGCGATGCCACGCTCCGGCTCGCTGCACAAGACGGCTCCGGCGGCCGCCGCCACCGCGGCGCTGTCGTCCGAGCTGCCGTTGTCGACGACGACGACCTCGTCGGGCACCCGGGTCTGGGCCTCCAGTGCGGCGAGGCACCGGCGCAGGTGGTCGGCGTCGTCCCGGACGGGGATGACGACCGACACAGAGGGCATCGTCCGAGCCAACCGGAGCGGGGCTGGGAGGACGCGCGGATCGAGCCTCGTCCTGGCGTTCTGCGGAGGGTCGGGCCGACATCCGCGCAGATCGGCGTTCCTGGGGCCCGGCACAGGGTGCGCCGCGCAGGTTCGAGTCCAACGCCGCAGGTGCACCGCCCGTGGCGACGAGAAGACCGGAAGGCCGACCATGACCACGAACCCACCCGGGAACGACTCCGGGACGCCCATCCACGACGCCACGGCTGCCGCCGAGGGTCACGAGATCCACCCCGGCGTCACGGTGCCCTCCTACGCGAGCGGGACCCCCGTCGAGCGCCCCTCGGGCTTCGACGACCTCGAGCCGCTCGACGCCGAGCCGCTGGACGCGATCCCCGCCGACACCCAGCTCCCCGCCGGCACCGCGCCGATCGGCAGCCTGTCCGCCACCTCGACGAGCTCTGCGGGTCACGCCGACTCCGGCTCCGACTCGAGCGGCGGCAAGGCCAAGGCCGACGCCGCGAAGGGTGCCGCCTCGGACGTCGCAGGTGACGCCAAGGAGAAGGCTGCCGACGTCGCCGGCACCGCCAAGGAGCAGGCTGCGAACGTCGCCTCCGAGGTGTCCGACCACGCTCGCCAGCTCTTCGGCCAGGCGTCGGGCACCGTCAAGGACCAGGCTGCCGACCAGCAGCAGAAGGCCGCCAGCGGTCTCCGTACCATCGGCGACCAGCTCGGCAAGATGGCCGACAACGACGACGAGCAGGGCCTGGCGGCGAAGGTCGTCCGCGACCTGTCGAACCGTGCCGGCTCGTTCGCTGGCTACCTCGAGGGCCGCGACCCAGGTTCGCTCGTCGACGAGGTGAAGTCGTTCGCGGCTCGCCGTCCGGGCACCTTCATCGCGATCGCCGCCGGCGCGGGCATCCTCGCCGGGCGTCTCACCAAGGCGCTCACGACGGAGATCAAGCACGAGAAGGAAGCCGAGGCCCGCAGCGCGACCGCGACTTCCGGCACCACCGGCCACGACGCCCCGACGAGCACCACCGGGTACGACACCACCGGCCTCGGCACGACGGGGACGACCGGGCTCGGCACGACGGGCACCACGGGCACGACCGGCACCGGGACCACCGGGACGGGGCCGCTCGTATGACCGATCCGTTCCCCGGCGCGTCCGGTCGGACGGTGCCCGGACAGCCGACCCCCCAGGAGCGCGCCGCGACGACGCCGCTCGGTGAGCTGCTCTCCGAGGTGTCCCGTGACCTCTCGACGCTCTTCCGCCAGGAGGTCGCGCTCGCCAAGGCCGAGCTGACCGACTCCGCGAAGAAGGCGGGCAAGGGTGCCGGCATGTTCGGCGGGGCCGGCGTCACCGGCCTGTTCGCCCTGCTGTTCCTGTCGATCGCCGCATGGTGGGGCCTCGGCTACCTCATCGGCAACGCCTGGTCCGCAGTGATCATCGCCGTCGTCTACGCCATCGCCGCCGCGATCCTCGCCTCGCGCGGTCGCAAGGAGATCAAGCAGATCAACGGTGCCCCGCAGACGGTCGAGACCGTCAAGGAAGTCCCCGAGACACTCAAGCCCAACACCGGGAGGAACTGATGAGCACCCCAGACGAGATCCGCGCCGACATCGAGCGCACCCGTGGCGCACTCGGCTCGGACGTCGACGCCCTCGCCGACAAGGTGAGCCCGTCGCAGATCGCCCACCGCCAGTCCGAGAAGGTCAAGGGCAAGTTCCAGGACGTCCGTGAATCGGTGATGGGTGCTGCCGGCAGCGCTCGCGACTCCGTCATGGGCGCAGCCGACTCGGCCCGCTCCAGCGTCTCGGGCTCCGGCTCGGACGCCGTCGGTTCCGTCAAGGACACCGCGTCGCGCGGGGTCGAGAAGGCCAAGGGCAACCCCCTCGCCGTCGGCCTCACCGCCTTCGGTGTCGGCTGGCTCGCGTCGTCGCTCCTGCCGTCCTCCACCAAGGAGGAGGAGCTCGCCGGTGAGCTGAAGGACAAGGCCGCACCGCTCGTCGACAAGGCGAAGGAGCAGGCCAAGGAGGCCAGCGCCCCGCTCGTCGACGCCGCCAAGGAGCACGCGCAGGACCTCAAGGGCACCGCGCAGGACGCGGCCCAGACGGTCAAGGACGAGGCGCAGGGCGCCGCGTCCGACGTCAAGGACCACGCGCAGTCGTCCGCGGACGACGTCCGCAACGCCTGACGCGCACCTGCACCACGTCCCCCGGGACGGACGGGAGGCCCGGTACCAGCTGGTACCGGGCCTCCCGTCCGTCGTGGGGTCGCCACGCGATCCGACCCCGCAGGGTGACCCTGGACCGACGGTCGCCGGTGGCGGAGCAGGGTGGACGCATGCCCGACACCCCCACCACCGCCGTCCTGTTCGACATCGACGGCACGCTCGCCGACTCGAACTACGCCCACATCGACGCCTGGTGGCGGGCCTTCCGGGCGGTGGGGGAGTCGGTCGACGCGTGGCGGGTGCACCGCGCGATCGGCATGGACTCGTCGATGCTCCTCGAGGACCTGCTGCCCGACGCGTCCGACGAGGTCCGCGACACCGCGAAGCAGTTCCACACCGCGTTCTACTCGGAGCACATGCCCCAGCTGCGGCTGCTGCCGGGCGCCCGCGAGCTGCTCGCCGCGGTCGCTGCCCGGGGCCACGCCGTCGTGCTCGCCACGAGTGCGCCGCAGAACGAACTCGACCGCCTGCTCGACCTGCTCGACGCCGACGAGTGGGTCAGCGTGGTGACGAGCGGCGAGGACGTCGAGCAGGCGAAGCCGGACCCGGGCATCGTCCGGATCGCGCTCGAGCGGGCCGGTGTCGACGCCGACCACGCGGTCATGGTCGGTGACGCGATGTGGGACGTCGAGTCCTCGGGACGTGTCGGCGTGACCTGCATCGGCGTGATGACGGGCGGCATCGGCGGCGACGAGCTCCGCGGTGCCGGTGCGGCAGCGGTCTACGACGACGCGGCGGCACTGCTCGCCGACCTCGACGACAGCCCGATCGGCGCACTCGAGGCCGGGTCGGCGATGTCCTGAAACCTGCCCTGCCGGAGGCCGAGCGCTCCCGGCAGTGCCAAGATGGTTCCTCGTGATCACCATCGAACGCGTCCCCTGGGAAGACCCGCGCGGTGTCGCGCTCCGCGCCACCATGGACGAGGAGATGCACGAGCGCTACGGCGACGGGAACCCGGGCGAGGCGCCCGAGGTGAGCGCCGAGCGCAACCGCGTGCTGGCGGTCGACCCGTCGAGCGTCGTGACCTCCCTGCTCGCCGTGGACGAGGACGGCACGGTGCTCGGGCACATCGCGGTCCGTCGCCTCGGGGACGAGATCGAGCTGAAGCGCCTCATCGTCCTCGCCGCGGCGCGGGGCAAGGGTGCGGCGACGGCGCTGCTCGACGAGTGCGCCCGGGTCGGTCGCGAGCAGGGTGCCGAGCGGTTGATCCTGCAGACCGGGGACAAGCAGCCCGAGGCCGTCGCGCTCTACGAGAAGACCGGGTGGGACCGTATCGACGTGTACGAGCCGTACGCCGAGACGATGCCCTGGTCGTACTGCTTCGCGAAGACGCTCTGACTCCGCTGCCGGTCGCCTCGCTGGGAATCTCCCACGCTGAATTGCACTGTCCGCTCGGGAGTGCAATTCTTGCTCGGTGAGCACCGCTGAACGTACCCGCGCCCTCCGGCGACGCATGGTAGCCGAGGCCCGTCGCGCCGTCGTCGACGGAGGGCTGCAGGGCTTCACGATCGAGAAGCTCTGCGAGCGCGTCGGGGTGTCCCGCCGGACGTTCTTCAACCACTTCGCGTCGAAGGAGGACGTCGTCCTCGGCATCGAGCTCAACGCCGACACCGACATGCTCGCCGCCTTCGCCGCCGGCGCCGTCGTGCCCGCAGGACTGGCTCCGCTGCCGTCCGTGATCGCGCTCGTCATCGAGCAGCTGCACGTCGCCGGCATCGACCGTGCCGACGAGGCCCTGGTGCGCCGGGTCTTCGAGCGCGAACCCGCCCTGACCGCACGGTTCCTGTCCGCCACCGACGCGCAGATCGCGAAGGTCGCCGACGCCGTCCGCCAGCGCTTCGCCTGGACCGACCCGACGGACCCGCGCGCCCGACTCGTGTCCGAGGCCGCGGTGGGCGTGCTCCGGGTCAGCGCGGGCGTGTACTTCGCCGACGACTTCGACGAGACGTCCGGGCCGCGGTTCGACGAACTCCTCGACACCAACCTCCGCCTGATGACGGCGGCCATCACCACTCCCGACCAGGAAGGCACCTTATGAGCGCATCCGCGCCGAGCACCGCGCGCCGGGGGCGTCAGCAGCCCGACGGCCCGCTGCTCCTCACGCAGCGTCGCATCTGGATCATCTTCTCGGCGCTCATCGCCGGCATGCTGCTCTCCAGCCTCGACCAGACCATCGTGTCGACCGCGATGCCGACCATCGTCGGCGAGCTCGGCGGTGTCGCACACCAGGCGTGGCTGACGACGGGGTACCTGCTCGCGTCCACCATCGTGATGCCCGTCTACGGCAAGTTCGGCGACGTCCTCGGGCGCCGCAACCTGTTCCTCATCGCGATCGCGCTCTTCACCATCGCGTCGGCCGGGTGCGCCTTCGCCGGTGACTTCACCCAGCTCGTCGTGTTCCGTGCGATGCAGGGCCTCGGCGGCGGTGGCCTGATGATCCTGTCGCAGGCGATCATCGCTGACATCGTCCCGGCGTCGCAGCGTGGCAGGTACCTCGGGCCGCTCGGCGCGATCTTCGGCCTGTCGGCCATCGGCGGCCCGCTGCTCGGCGGGTTCTTCGTCGACCACCTCACCTGGAACTGGGCGTTCTACATCAACATCCCGGTCGGCATCGCAGCGTTCTTCGTCGCGTGGTTCGCGCTCACGCTGCCGAACAAGAAGGCGACCAAGCGCATCGACGTGCTCGGCGTGCTGTTCATGTCGGCGGCCACCACGTGCCTGGTGTTCTTCTCGGAGTTCGGCGGCAGCAGGGACCACGGCTGGGACGCCCCGGAGACCTGGGCGTGGTTCGCGGGCCTCGTCGTGTCCGCCGCGCTCCTCGTGGTCGTCGAGTCGCGGGCGCAGGACCCGGTCCTGCCGCTGTCGTTCTTCCGGAACCGCACCTTCCTGCTGGCCACCGGCATCGGCCTCGTGCTCGGCATCGGCATGTTCGCCGCGATCGGGTTCGTCCCGACGTTCCTGCAGATGGCGTCCGGCACCTCGGCCGCGGTCTCGGGTCTGCTGATGCTGCCGATGATGGTGGGCCTGATCGGCACCTCGATCGCATCCGGCAACCTCATCACCAAGACCGGCCGCTACCGGAAGTTCCCGATCATCGGCACGGTCCTCGTCGCCGTCGCGATGCTCGCCATGACACAGCTCGCAGCGGACACCCCGATCTGGCTGATCTGCGCCTACCTGTTCGTCTTCGGCGCCGGCCTCGGGCTCATCATGCAGGTCGTCGTGCTCGTCGCACAGAACGCCGTCCCCGCCGAGCAGGTCGGTACCGCCACCTCGACGAACAACTACTTCCGAGAGGTCGGTGCCTCCCTCGGGACAGCCGTGTTCGGTGCGCTCTTCACCGCGCGACTCACGACGTCGCTGACCGACGTGTTCCGCGGAGCCGGCGGCTCGGCAACCGACGCGGCATCGTCGGCGGGCAGCATCGACCCCGCGACCGTGGCGAAGCTGCCCCCGGCGGTGCAGGACGGCATCGTCGACGCGTACGCCGACTCCCTGGCACCGGTGTTCTGGTACCTGCTGCCGTTCATCGCGGTGGCGTTCCTGCTCGCGCTGTTCCTGCCGCAGATCACGCTGTCCGACACGGCCGGCATGGTCGCCCGTGGTGAGGCGGTCGGCGGCGCCGAGGCGGACGAGCTCGACCGGGCCCAGCGTGCCGGGACGCGCGGCACGACGACCGCGGAGGACGCGGTGCCGGCGGAGCCGGTCGGCTCGACGACCGGGTCCGTGCCGACGGCCCGTCGCGACGACTAGCGGCCTGTCGGTACCCCGGCCGGCCCACCGACCGGCCGGGGCCGACGGAGTGGCGGTGTGCCGTGCCTCCCGGCCGTTCCACGCGGCGCGGGAGCGCCACTAGCGTGGTGGCATGCGCGTCGGAGTCCTCGACATCGGTTCGAACACCGGTCACCTGCTCGTCGTCGACGCCCACGGGGGTGCGGCGCCGCTGCCGGCGTCCTCGTTCAAGCAGGCGCTGCGGCTCGCCGAGCACCTGGACGACCGGGGTTCGGTCACGCAGGTCGGGATCGACGCGCTGACCGACTTCGTCGCGCAGTCCGTCCGCGTCGCCGAGGACCGCGGGTGCGAGGACATGCTCGGCTTCGCGACCTCGGCCGTCCGCGACGCGGTCAACTCCGACGCCGTGCTCGCCCACGTGCAGGAGCGGACCGGCGTCGAACTCGCCGTGCTCTCCGGGTCCGACGAGGCCCGCCTCACCTTCCTGGCCGTCCGCCGCTGGTTCGGGTGGTCCGCCGGACGCCTCGCCGTGTTCGACATCGGCGGCGGATCGCTCGAGATCGCCGGCGGCGCGGACGAAGCGCCCGACGTCGCGTGGTCCATGCCGATCGGCGCCGCCCGGCTCGCGCGCTCGTTCGCCGCCACCGGCACGCCCTCCGAGGACGACGTCCGGCGCATCCGCCACGAGATCCGGGTGGAGATCGCCCGCGACGCCGGTCGGCTGCTGCGGTCCGGGGCGCCGGACCGGGCGGTCGCGACCTCGAAGACGTTCCGGTCGATCGCCCGGATCTGCGGCGCGGCACCGTCCGCGGCCGGGGCGCTCGTCCCGCGGGTGCTCGACGGGGCGGTCCTGCGCGAGAAGCTGCCGTCGCTGCTCACCATGGGCGTCGACGAGCTCGTGACGCTGCCGGGGGTGTCCCCGAGTCGGGCGCACCAGGTCGTGCCGGGAGCGCTCGTCGCCGAGGCGTGCCTGGACATCTTCGACCTGCCGTCGCTCGAGATCTGCCCTTGGGCGCTCCGGGAGGGCGTCATCCTCGAGCGGCTCGACCAGCTGTCGGTGCTCGGGTAGGACCCTCCGGGACGCCGCGGTCGGGCCGTCGTCGAGGCCGAGCGCCCGGGCTGCGCCGGCCCCGGGTCAGGCCCGGGGCGGCGCCAGCAGCCACGGGCGGATGAGCTTCGTGACGAACGGCAGCACCCAGAAGGTCATGATCGGCGTCAGCACCAGCGTCGTGATGAGCACCCGGGGCAGCGCCGCGAGGCCCGCGAAGGACGGCAGGAGCCACCCGACCAGGACCGTGAACACGAGGTTCACCGGGAAGAACCCGAGCCAGATGCTCACGGCCTGCTTCCACCGCGGGGGAGCGGTCGACGCCGGAGCGTCCTGCGGGACGTCGAACCACCCCTCGATGCCGGTGCGCTTCTCGATCCGCGACTCGACGACGAGGTCCCGGCCCAGGTCGAGCCACCGCAGCCGGTCGTCGGAGTTCTCCCACGTGGTCAGGGAGTCGTGGTCGGCGAACCGGTAGAGCATGTGCCACTCCCGTGACCGCGCGGTCGAACGCACCCATCCCGAGCCGAGGAATCCCGGGTAGCGGTTCGCGAGGTTCACGCCGGACTGCACCCAGCGGGTGACCTCCGGGATGCGGTCGGGTTCGACGAGGCGGGTGATGGACACGGTGACGGGCGGGCCGGCGGTCTCGGGTGACGATTGCAGGCTCCCTGGCTCTTGTGGAGTCATTCGTCCAGTGTCGCGCCGGTCGTGTTACACGCGCATGTCGGCGGCGGGACCAGGCGCCCGTCGTCGGGACGCCGGGCCGCCCGGCAGTCGCCGACGGGCCTGAGGAGATCCTCGCCTCCGCTCCACCGACGTCCCAGGCGAGGTCGGCACGATCGAGGACGACCACAGCGCCGACCACCGCGACGGCGGCCCACCCGGACACGAGACCCCGCCACCGCCCAGGGAGGAGCCCCATGCCCACCGAACACACCCACACCCCGACTGACACCGCCCGGTCCGCCGACGTCCCCCGTGCCACGGTCGCCGTCCCGCTCGGCCGCCCCGTCGCCGTCCTGGCCCTCCGCTACACCGCGATGTACGGCCCGAAGCCCTTCGACGAAGCGCTCCTCGCCCTGCTCGACAACGGGACGTACAAGATCCTCTCGCCCGGCGAGGACCACCACGGCTGCCACGTCTCGGCGACCGACCCGTCCGGACCCCTGCGGCACGTCGCGTTCATGTCGTGGCCGTCCATCGACTGGGACAGCAACGTGGCGGCACACACCCTGACGTTCGACGGTGACACCGGAGCGTTCATCCAGGAGCTCCGCCTGCCCGGCGACCCCGTCCCACGGGCGCAGCACGGCTTCGCGGTCGCGGTGCCGGACCCGGCACGGTTCGACCTGGAGGCCCGCTGGCCAGCACTCCGCTCGGCGCACGCCGACGTGTTCGACCGGCTCCGCGTCCTGGCGGCCGCGCCGGGGCGCGACCGCACGACGGACTGAGCGCCGATCGGACCGCGCGCACGACGGAGTGGCCGCTGGTCCTCAGCCCGCGCGCTTCTGCGCGGCGGCGGTCTTCCGAGCGGGCGACTTCTTCGTCGGCGCCTCCTCGGCAGCCGATCCCTTCGCGGAGGCCTTCGCCGTGGTGGTCTTCCTCGCCGGTGCCTTCTTCGCCGGGGCCTTCTTCGCCGGTGTCTTCTTCGCCGGGGCCTTCTCGGCCGGTGCCTTCTCCGCGGGGGCCTGGTCCGCGTCGTCACCGGACGACGACGACCGCGACCCGGACGACGACGACCGCGACCCGGACGAGGACCGAGCGCCGGAGGACGAACGCGACCCCGAGCCTCCCGTCCGCTTCTTGTCGACGGATGCGCGCAGCGCAGCCATCAGGTCGATGACGTCCCCACCCGTGTCGTCGTCCTCGTCGGCCGTGTCCTCGCCGAACGTGGCCGCCGTGTCGACGTCGTCGCCGGCCTCGAGCTTGGCGTCGATGAGCTGCTGCAGCTCCTCCTGGTACTCGTCGGTGTAGCGGTCCGGGTCGAAGTCCGTCGACATGCTCTCCACGAGCGAGGACGACATCTTCAGCTCGTTCGCGCTGACCTTCACCGAGGTGTCGAGGGCCTTGAAGTCCGCCGCACGCACCTCGTCGCCCCACAGGAGCCCCTGCAGCAGCAGCACGTCGTCGTGCACGCGGAGGACCCCGAGCCGAGTCTTCTGCCGGAGCGTGAACTGCACGATCGCCAACCTGTCGGTCTGCTCGAGCGTCTTCCGGAGCAGCACGTAGGCCTTCGGGGAGCGGGAGTCGGGCTCCAGGTAGTACGTCTTCTCGAACATCATCGGGTCGACCTGGTCGACGGGCACGAACTCGAGCACCTCGATCTCGTGCGACTGTTCCTGCGGCAGCTGCTTGAAGTCGTCCGAGGTGAGCACCACGGTCTTCTCGCCGTCGTCGTAGGCCTTCTGGATGTCGCCGTACTCGACCTCGTGCCCGAGCTCGCAGACCCGCTTGTACCTGATGCGCGCCTTGTCCTCGTCGTGGATCTGGTGCAGGGAGACGTCGTGCGTCTCGGTCGCCGCGTACACCTTGATCGGCACGTTGACGAGCCCGAACGCGATGGAGCCCTTCCAGATCGACCTCATGGGGACATCGTGCCCGTGTCGCTGCGGGAGCGCGTCCAGTTCTGAGGGGATCGGCAGGTGCGGAACGCTCTCCCCAGGCGTACCGTCTCGTCGCATGACGGGGGATCAGCCGGAGCGGACGGACGACGACCGACTCGACGCGGTCGCGTGGTGGACTCTGGCGGCGCACGCGGTCCTCGGGGCGCTGACGGGAGTCGGCGTCGGTCTGGTCGTCGACGGGCCGTTCCCCTGGGTGACGGTGGTCGTGCTCGGGGCGGCGCTCGCCGTGGTCCTGCCGGTGGTGCAGCTGCGCCGGTGGTGGGCGCGCGGTGGTCGTGTCGCGGTCCGTGCGACCCGGGGCTGGGTGCAGGACCGCCGCGTGCCGGACGAGGTGCCGGACGCGGTCTGGCGTCCGCGGGTGCGGCAGTACCAGGAGGACGTGGTGCGGGCGCTCGTCGGCACCTGGGCCGCAGCGGGCATCGCCGTGCTCTGGGCTGTCTCCGCCGTCACGAGCGACCCGACGCACTGGCTGCTCGCCGGCCTGTGGGGCGCCGCCTCGGTCGTCGACGCAGCACGCTGGTCCGGGCAGCGGCAGGCGGTCCGACGGCTCCTCGACGCGCCGGTGCGGCCGACGGTGGCGGCCTGACGGGCCGGCGCCTCTTGGCTGACAGGGCCGGTGCCTCCTGGCTGACAGGTCCGGCCGGCGGACCGCAGCAGCCGGGAGGCGCGACCCGCGTCCGCCACGGACCGCGCGCCTCCTGGACCGGCCACCCGGGACCGCGAGCACGATGGGACCATGAGCCAGCTCGACAAGCAGGACCCTCGTGAGCAGTACGCCCGTCCGCCGTTCCCCGCGCAGACGCAGGAGGGCTCCGGACGAGCCGCCGACCTCGACCCGCCAGCCGACCACGGCGAGACGAGCTACCAGGGCACCGGCCGGATGCGCGGACTCCGCGTCCTCGTCACCGGGGCGGACTCCGGGATCGGGCGCGCCGCCGCGATCGCGATGGCGAAGGAGGGCGCGGACGTCGCCCTCACCAGCCTGCCCGAGGAGCTCGAGGACCTCACCGAGGTCCGTGACCTGATCGCCGACCTCGGCCGCACCGCCGTGATGTTGCCCGGTGACCTGACGGACGAGTCCTTCTGCGCGGAACTCGTCAGCTCGGCCGTCGACCAGCTCGGGGGACTCGACGTGCTGACCCTCGTGGCCGGTCACCAGCAGGTGCACGAGGACATCACGCAGCAGAGCACCGAGGACTTCGACCGCACCGTGAAGGTCAACCTGTACTCGCTGTTCTGGCTCACCCGGGCGGCGGTCCCGCACCTGGCGCCCGGCAGCGCGATCGTCACGACGAGCTCGGTCTCGGCGTACGCCCCGCAGGACCGGATGATCGACTACGCGGCCACCAAGGCGGCGATCATCACGTACACGTACGGTCTCGCGCGGCAGCTCGCGGCGAAGGGCATCCGGGCCAACACCGTCGTGCCCGGGCCGGTGTGGACGCCGCTGCAGCCGATCAGCTACCCCGGCGACGAGATCGCGGCCTACGGGCAGGACACCCCGTTCGGCCGACCCGCACAGCCGGTGGAGGTCGCGAGCGCCTACGTCCACCTGGCCAGCCCCGAGTCGTCGTACACGTCGGGGACGACGCTGACGGTGGGCGGTGCGACCGGGATGGCGCTGTGAGCCCGGTGGCGAAGAAGACGACGGTCCAGGTCGGTGACCGTCGCCTCGCGCTGACCAACCTCGACAAGGTGCTCTACCCGGAGACCGGCACCACCAAGGGGCGGGTGATCGAGTACTACGAGCGCATCGCCCCGTGGATGATCCCGCACGTCACCGGCCGTCCGATGACCCGGAAGCGCTGGGCGAACGGCGTCGACGGCGCGGTGTTCTTCGAGAAGAACCTGCCGGACTCCGCGCCGGACTGGATCCGGCACCACACCATCCACCACGAGCACCACGACGTCGAGTACCCCGTCGTCGACGAGATGCCGACGCTCGTGTGGACGGCGCAGCAGGCGGCCCTCGAGCTGCACGTGCCGCAGTGGCGGTTCGGTCCCCGCGGCGGACACCAGGACCCGGACCGGCTCGTCCTCGACCTCGACCCCGGCGAGGGCGTCGGGCTGCCGGAGTGCGTCGAGGTGGCGGTCGCGGCACGCGAGGTCCTGCAGGGCATGGGCCTGGAGCCCTACCCGGTGACCTCCGGGTCGAAGGGCATCCACCTGTACGCGGCCCTCGACGGCCGGGCCACCGCGCAGCAGGTGTCCGAGGTCGCGCACGAACTCGCGAAGGCGCTCGAGCAGGACATGCCGGACCTCGTCCTGTCGTCGATGAGCCGCGCCGAGCGCGCCGGGAAGGTGTTCGTCGACTGGTCGCAGAACAACGGCAACAAGACGACGATCGCGCCGTACTCGCTGCGCGGTCGACCGCACCCGACCGTCGCCGCACCGCGGACCTGGCGGGAGCTGACCGAGCCCGGGCTCGCGCACCTGACCCTCGACGAGGTCCTCGAGCGCATGCCCGACACGAACGACCTGCTGCACCCCGTCGCGGCGGCGTCGCTCGGCGTCGGGCGCGCCGACGCCGGACACTGGGACGGTGCCCGGACCGAGGAGGTCACCGAGCGGGAGCGTGCGGAACGGCAGGAGATGCAGGACCGCCTGTCCACCTACCGTGCCAAGCGCGACGCGACCCGCACCCCGGAGCCGGTGCCGCAGGCGTCGCCGACCGTCCGTACCGACGGGACCCCGACGTTCGTCATCCAGGAGCACCACGCCACCCGGGACCACTACGACTTCCGCCTCGAGCACGACGGCGTGCTGGTGAGCTGGGCGCTCCCGAAGGGCGAACCGACCGACCCCGGCGCGAACCACCTGGCCGTGCAGACCGAGGACCACCCGCTCGAGTACGGCGGCTTCGAGGGGATCATCCCCGCCGGCGAGTACGGCGGCGGCACGGTCACCATCTGGGACGACGGCACCTACGAGCTCGAGAAGTGGCGCGAGGGCGAGGAGGTCATCGTCACCCTGCACGGTCGGACGAACGGCGTCCGACGGCTCGCGCTCCTGCACACGCGCGGTCGTGGTCGGTCGGGGGGCGAGGCGAACTGGCTCATCCACCGGACGAAGGACCAGCCGACGGCGTCCGACAGCGGGGCCGACGAGCGCCCCACCGCAGGGCGGGGCTTCGGACGGTCGTCGGGACGTGCCGACGCCTCCGCGCGGATCGACCGGGCGGCCTCCGCGGCGACCGCACCCGACGAGCGCCGCACCATGCAGGCGTCCCTCCGCACGGGCGAGCCCGCACTCGACCCGGAGCACTGGGCGTTCGAGATGAAGTGGGACGGTGTGCGGGCGCTCGCCACCGTGCGCGACGGGACCGTGCGCCTCCGCAGCCGGAACGGCAACGACCTCACCGACCAGTACCCCGAGCTGCAGGAGCTCGCGGAGCGGGCGGGCGTCGACGGGGTCTTCGACGGCGAGGTCGTCGCGCTCGACGCCCGCGGCCGCCCGTCGTTCCAGCTGCTGCAGGACCGGATGGGGCTGACCAAGCCGCGCGAGGTGGCGGCGGCGCGACGGGAGACCCCGGTGCACCTGTTCCTGTTCGACGTGCTCGAGGCGGACGGACACGAGCTGACCCGCCTCGGGTACACCGCGCGTCGGGAGGCGCTGGCCACGGTGGTCGACCCGGGCGGGGCGATCGAGGTGCCCCCGGAGTCGACGGGCGACCTCGCCGCCGCGGTCGAGGCGTCCCGGGAGCGCGGGCTCGAGGGCGTCGTGGCGAAGAAGCGCTCGTCGCGGTACGTCGAGGGTCGGCGCTCCGAGTCGTGGCTGAAGCTCAAGCACCACGCCACGCAGGAGGTCGTCGTCGGCGGGTGGAAGCCCGGGGCCGGCCGCCGCGAAGGGGGCATCGGGTCGCTGCTGCTCGGCATCCCCGGGGACGAGGGCCTCGAGTACGTCGGGAAGGTGGGGACCGGCTTCACCGACCGCGACCTCGACGCGATCGCCGACGTGCTCGGCGCCATCGGCCGCGACGACTCCCCGTTCGTCGACGTCCCGAGAGCCGACGCCCGTGACGTGCACTGGGTCGCTCCCGAGCGGGTCGCCGAGGTCGAGTTCGCGGAGTGGACCGGCGACGGACGCCTGCGTCAGCCCTCGTGGCGCGGGTGGCGCAGCGACAAGGCCCCCGACGACGTCGTCCTGGAGCGTGCGGAGGACGGGGACGACCCGTCCTGACGGGCTCCGGAATCCGCATGCAGCAGCATCGGGTCCGCCCCGGGCGAACTTCCGTCCCCCGTTGTCACCGCAGGTGGGGGACGATCCGGCCGCCCCTGCCCGGCACGCCCGTGTCGGCTGTTACGTTCCTCGGGACGGAAGGACGCGACATGGACGCGAGCAAGTACCTGCCGCCGTTCACGCAGGGGCAGCGCGGAGACGCGCTGGGGGACCCGCGTGGCGAGCAGGGCGCCGCCGGAGGCGCACCCGTCGGTGGGCGGTCGACCGAACGGGAGATGGTGGACGCCGGGGGTGTCACCGACCCGGAGGCCACCTACGCCGACTTCCTCGGCGAGCAGGTCGACGACTGACCGGACCGGGTCGCGGACCGACGCGCTGACGCGCCGGTCCCGACAGGCTCGGTGTCAGGCCGCGGGGGCCGGGCCGTCCGCGGGCGCCGCACCGGACTCGAGCGGCACGTCCTGGCGCGCGGCCTCGCGCTCGTCCGCCTCGCCGGCCTCGGTCGCGGCGGCCTTCGCCTCGTCGATGGCCTCCTGCGATGCCCGCAGCGCTTCGTCGTTCCCGGGGTGTGCCTGATCAGTCATGCCCACCACGGTACGCGGAGGTCGCTGGGCCGGTCCGGCGGGGCAGCGCCACACTCGGGAGGACCGTGCTCCGGGGCTGCTCGTAGTCGACGGCCGAGGTGGGCGCCGTGCTCGTCGGCATCGCGGGAGCCGGTGGGCCGCCGTGCGCGTCGGCGGCGTCGAGCACCGCGCGGGTCGCTGCCGCGGCCGTCCGCAGCGCATCGGCGATCGGCATCGCGCGGAGCGCCGGCGTGCGCACCTCGACACCCCACGGCTCGTCGAAGCCGAGACCACGCACGGTCCGGACGAAGCCGGGCAGGTCCCACGCGCCGGTGCCCGGCAGGTACCGCCCGTCCCGGGACTCGTCGGCCAGGGTCATGCCGCTCGGGGTGTGCAGCAGGCCGTCGGTCAGCTCGACCGCGGCGAGGACCGCGGGGGAGACGCCCTGCGCGATCGACGCCAGCGTCGACCCGCCGCGGAGTGTGTGCATCGCGTCGAGGAGCAGCCCGCCGTTCGGGTGTCCCGCCGCCACGAAGCGTGCGGCCCGTTCCGCCGTGCCCAGGTTCGACCACGGCTCCGGCTCGAGCACGAGGTGGGCACCGACGCCCTCGGCCTGCACGGCGAGCCGGTCCCACGCCTCCGCCATCGTCCCGAGGGACACGGCTGGCACGGCGTGGTCGGCGCGGACGACGACCTGCCAGGCCCGGAGGGTCGCGGCGGCCTCCAGGACCACGCCGCGGTCCGCCTCCTGGTCGCTCCGGCTCGTCGTCGACCACCAGTCGCCGAGCATGCCGAGCTGCACCCAGACCACGCCGGCGTCGTCCAGCATCCGCCGGAGCTCGGCGAGGCCGGTGGTCGCGCGGGCCTCGTGCAGGTCGTCGAGCGACAGCGAGAGCCCCGCGAACCCGGCCCGGGTGACGGCGCGGATGCGCTCGTGGACCGGTTCGCTCCCGGTCCACGTCCACGACGTGGCGAGCAGGTCGTGTTCCTCCACAGGACCACCTCCATGATCCGGACGCGTCCGACCGCTCCGTTGCGGTTGCTGCCCGTCCTGCCTGCGGATCGCCGCGTCGTCCCCGTGCGGCGTTCGAGGTCGGTTCTACGCCGGTCGCCTCCGGACGTTCCCAGCGGGCACGGGTGTCCGCCGCGGACCTCAGACGATGCGCGTCTCCACGACACCGACCCCGTCGATCGCCCCGCGCAGCACCGAGCCCCGCTCGACGGGCCCGACCCCCTCGGGCGTCCCGGTGAACAGCAGGTCGCCGGGCGCGAGGGCGACGGACCGCGACAGTGCGGCGATGGTCTCGGCGACGCTCCAGATCTGGTCGGCGAGGTCGCCCGACTGCCGCATCTCCCCGTCGACGTGCAGCGTGACGGCGCCCGACGCCGGGTCCACACCCGCAGCGGGGACGACCGTCCCGACCGTCGCGGAGTGGTCGAACCCCTTCGCCAGGTCCCACGGCCGACCGAGTCGCTTCGCCTCGGCCTGCAGGTCACGGCGGGTCAGGTCGATGCCGACCGCGAACCCCCAGACGAGTCCGAGCGCGTCCGCCACGGACACGTCCTGGCCACCGCGGCCGAGGGCGACCACGAGTTCGACCTCGTGCTCCAGCCGGTTCGTCCCCGGCGGGTACGGGGTGTCGGCGCTGTCGACGACGACCGCGTCCGCGGGCTTGCCGAAGAAGAACGGCGGCTCGCGGTCGGGATCGTGGCCCATCTCGCGCGCGTGCGCCGCGAAGTTGCGGCCGACGCAGTACACGCGGCGGACCGGGAAGCGCCCGCCGGTGGCGGTCGGGACGGACGGGAGGCTCGGGGCCGGGACGACGAGGTCGGTCACGCGTCCAGCGTGGCAGGCCGGGCGGGGAACACGAAGCGGTTCATCGCCCAGTACCGGAAGCACATCGCGATGAGCGTGCCGATGACCGGCCCGCTGATGAAGTCCGCGAGTTCCTGACCGGCGAGCGAGACGTTCGGGACCGCCAGGCCGAGGACGTACCGCGAGATCCACAGCGGTGCGGAGTTGAGCGCGACGCCGATCAGGCTGACGACGACGAAGAGCAGGACCTCGTGACCGGTGTGCAGCTCGCCGCGGTCCCCGAACGACCACTTCTTGTTGAGGAAGTACGAGACGACCGTTGCGACGACGATGCCGATCGCCAGCGCCGTCACCGGGTGCTGCGGGATGACGAAGAACTTCAGCCCGTAGTTGATGCCCATCGTGATGACGAAGCCGAGCCCGCCGACGACCAGGAACCGGAGGGCGGGGTGCTCCACCACGGACCGGAGCGAGAACGACTGCACCGGCCAAGCGTAGACCGGCCCGGCCGGGCGCCCGCTGACGGGCACGCCTTCCGGACCGGTCGTGGTGCGCTCAGCGACCGGGCGCCGAGCCCTCGCTCTCGCCCTGCCCGGGGTCGCCGCCGGTGCCGCCGTCGGACGCCTCGTCCTGCGGCCAGCCGGTGAACTGCCACGTGGAGACGGCCTCGTGGTCCTCGCCGTTCGTGTAGGCGTACGACTGCGCCGCAGCACGGGCGTCGGTGAGTGCGGCGAGCAGGTCGGCGAACCGGTCGGACCCGTCGGCGACGCGGGTCAGCGCGTCGTGGGCGAGGGCGTAGCGGTCCATCTCGTTGCGCATGAGCATGTCGAACGGCGACGTCGTGGTGCCGCGCTCGAGGAAGCCGTGCACGTGCAGGTCGTCGTGCCCGTGCCGCCGGTAGGTGAGCTGGTGCACGAGCGTCGGGTACCCGTGGAACGCGAACACGGCGGGCGTCCCGGGCAGGAAGAGCTCGTCGTACCGCTCGTCGCTGATCGGGTGCTCGTGCTTGCGCGGGTCGCCGATCGACAGCAGGTCGACGACGTTGACGACGCGGACGCCGACGTCGGGGGCGTGCTGGCGGATGATGTCCGCGGCGGCGACGGTCTCGACGGTGGGGACGTCCCCGGCGCTGACGAGCACGACGTCGACCCGGCCGACCTGCTGCTCGGTGCCGGCCCAGTCCCAGGTGCCGACCCCGGCCGCGGCGTGCGCGACGGCGTCCTCGAGCGACAGGAACACCGGCTCGGGGTGCTTCCCGGCGACGATGACCTCGATGCGGTCCGTCGTCTCGAAGGCGTGGGCGGCGACGGCGAGCAGCGTGTTCGCGTCGGCGGGGAGCTTGATCCGCACGAGGTCCTGCTGCTTCGACGCGACCACGTCGAGGAAGCCGGGGTCCTGGTGCGAGAAGCCGTTGTGGTCCTGCCGCCAGACGTGCGACGACAGCAGGATCGTCAGGTTCGAGACCGGTGCGCGCCAGTCGATGTCGGTCGAGGACTCGAGCCACTTCGCGTACTGGCCGACCATCGAGTCGACGATGTGGGCGAACGCCTCGTAGGTGTTGAACAGGCCGTGGCGACCGCTCAGCACGTACCCCTCGAGGAGTCCCTCGAGCAGGTGTTCGGACAACACCTCGATGACCCGACCGCGGGCGGCCATGTGCTCGTCGCCCGCTTCGCGTCGGGCCCGCCAGACGCGGTCCGTGACGTCGAAGACCGCGTCGAGCTTGTTCGAGATGGTCTCGTCCGGTCCGAACAGCCGGAAGGTGCTCTGGTTCCGCTGCATGAGCGCGGCGATCCACGGGCCGAGCGTGCCGGTCGCCGAGGCGTCCTCGCCGACGGGGACGCCGAACTCCTCGAGGCCCGGCCGGTCGAGCGCGGTGCGGATGCGCCCGCCGTTCGCGTGCGGGGTCGCGCTCATCCGGGTGTCGCCGGTGGGGCGGATGGTCTCGAGGATGCCGATCGGGCGCGCGTCCTCGTCGAACAGCTCCTCCGGACGGTAGGAGCGCATCCACTCCTCGAGCTGCCGCAGGTGCGCGTCGTCGTCGCGGACGTTCGGCAGCGGCACCTGGTGGGCGCGGAAGGTGCCCTCGACCTGCTCGCCGTCGACGACCTTCGGCCCGGTCCAGCCCTTCGGGGTCCGGAGCACGATCATCGGCCAGCGCGGGCGGAGGTCGGTGGCGCCGGCCATCTCACCGGCGGCGGCACGGGCCGCCTGGGCGCGGGCCGCGGCCTGGATGTCGTCGATCGTCGCGAGGGCGCGGCGGAGCGCACCGTCGAACAGGGCGTGCACGGCGAACGGGTCGTGGTCGACACGGCCGGAGTCCACCACGATCGGCTCGTACCCGAGGCCGCGGAAGTACGCCTGCAGGTCCTCGTCGGGGATGCGGGCGAGGATCGTCGGGTTCGCGATCTTGTACCCGTTGAGGTTCAGGATCGGCAGCACCGCACCGTCCGCCACCGGGTCGAGGAACGTGTGTGCCTGCCACGAGGCGGAGAGCGGTCCGGTCTCGGCCTCCCCGTCACCGACGACGCAGGCGACGACGAGGTCCGGATTGTCGAGCGCCGCACCGTACGCGTGCGCCAGCGAGTAGCCGAGCTCGCCGCCCTCGTTGATCGAGCCGGGCGTCTCCGGGGCTGCGTGCGAGGGGATGCCGCCGGGGAACGAGAACTGTCGGAAGAATCGCTGCAGCCCCGCCGGGTCCGGTGTGATGTCCGGGTAGAGCTCGTTCCACGTGCCGTCCAGCCAGGCGTTCGCGTTCATCGCGGGGCCGCCGTGACCGGGACCGCAGATGTACAGCACGTCGCGGTCGGTCTCGGTGATCTGCGCGTTGAGGTGCGCGTAGACGAGGTTGAGCGCCGGCGACGTCCCCCAGTGCCCCAGCAGACGGGGCTTGATGTCGGAGGGTTCGAGCGGCCGCTGCAGCAGCGGGTCGTCGAGCAGGTAGATCTGCCCGACGGTGAGGTAGTTCGCGGCGCGCCACCAGGCGTCGATCGCGCGGATGCGGTCGGTGGACGAGTGCGTCGTGGCCATGCCTCACACGCTACGAGAGGGGCGATCCGGAAGATCCAGAAATCTCCCCAATCCGATCTGCGACCCGCCCCGAATCACTGTCACAAGCCGGGAAACACCCGCAGCGCTCACCAGCCGCACGTTGCTGGTTCTCCACCCCGTCACGGGGTGTGTTCGGCGCGCATCCAATGACCGCGTCGAGCGCGAACAAGCAAAGGAACGAAGACATGCGCAAGTCCCTGAAGACCTCGATCACCCTCGCCACGACCGGTGCCCTCGTGCTCGGCGGCGCCGCGTTCGGTGTCACCGCCGCGAACGCGTCGACCCCGGCCGTGCACACCGTCTCGAGCTCCGAGTCGAAGATCCCCGCCCCGGTCGCCTCGGTGCCCGAGGTCCTCGGCGGCGACACGTCCGTCGCGCTCGACAAGGGCTTCACCGACGCCCTGGCCTCGCTGAAGCTGACCCCGGGCGTCTCGGGTGACGGCAAGCTCGAGGACGGCGCCGTGTCGTTCCCGATCACCTCCGGCTCGGTCACGTACTGGAGCCCGGACGGCAACTACCGCCCCTACGTGCAGGGCCTGCTGAACCACGACGACTCCGGCCTGACCCTCAAGGCCGGCGACACCACCGTCACGCTCGAGAACTTCGTCGTGAACCCGGGCTCCTCGAAGCTCTACGGTGACGTCCTCGTCAACGGCAAGGTCGCCGCGCCGAACGCGTACCTGTTCTCGCTGCACGGCGGCACCCTCAAGCCGCTCCAGCTCGAGGGCGACAACGCCATCCTGACCGGCACCACGGTCCACGTCTCCGACGACGCCGCGAAGCTGCTCAACGACACCTTCAAGACCGACGCCGTCAAGGGTGGCCTGCTCGTCGGCACCGCCACCATCACCGCCCAGATCAAGTAACACCCCCCCGGCGTCACCAGACGCAGCACCACACGAGAACGCCGTCCCGCACCAGCGGGACGGCGTTCCGTCGTCACGGCGGCGACCCCGCGGGGCGGCCGGGAGGCGCGGCGCGGCTCAGGCGCGCCGGCGCCACCAGCGGGACCGTCGGGTCCCGGCCGCGTCGTCGGCCGCAGCCGTCGCGTCGGCGGCGAACCGGGCCTCCCGGCGCTCGCGCCACCCGGCCACCTCGGCCTCGACGTCGCGCATCGGCGTGACGACCGGTGGACCGCCGAGCAGCTGCCGGCGCGCTTCCTTCACCCGGGCGTTGAAGTCGACCAGGACGTCCCGCACATCCGACTCCACCGACAGCGCGTCCAGGTGGTCGTCGAGCTCGGCGTCCTCGGTGCGCAGGGACAGGGCGGGCGGTGCGATGCCGCGGATGTCCTCGCGCTCGATCTTCGCCTTGATCCACCAGTTCGGGTCGTGGCCGCGGTCGAGCCCGGGCAGCGGCTTGCCGTGGTACGGGTTGCCCTCGAACACGCCGCGGCGCTCGGCCTCGGCGATCTGGGCACGGGCGTGCGCGGCGACGTCGGCGGCCTTGAGCAGCCGGCGCTCCTCACGCTCGGCGCGGACCTCGTCCGGGTCGAGCGAACCCCGCTCGACCTCGGCGTCCTCGAGCTGCTGGTAGCGGTACCGTGCGGCCTTCCGCAGGCGGTCCATCCTGGCATCGACGTCGTTCATCGTCCGACCATGATGCGCCCGACCCCTGACGGCGCCGTCCAGCCACTGCGCGCAGGTCCGCGGACAGGACGGCCGGGGCGGTCCATGGTCGGGGTGTGGAATCCCTGCCCCTCTGGTTGCTCGCGCTCGTCTTCGTCGCGGGAGCGGCCGTCATCTGGGTCGCCGGCATCCAGCTCTCGAAGACGACGGACGTGCTCGACGCCCGCCTGCACCTGGGCAGTGCGCTCGGCGGCCTCATCGTCCTGGCCGTCGCCACGAACCTGCCCGAGATCGCCATCACCGTCAGCGCCGGGCTGTCCGGGTCGATCGAGGTCGCCGCGGGCAACATCCTCGGCGGGATCGCGATCCAGACCGTCGTGATCGCCGTGCTCGACGGGTTCGGCAAGCGCGGGAGGGGCGTCCGGCCGATCACCTACCGCGCGGCCTCGCTCACGCTGGTGCTCGAGGCGCTCGTCGTCGTGGCCGTCCTGTCGGTCGTGATCGCCGGCAGCCAGTTGCCGCCGGACCTCGTCGTCGCCCGGTTGACGCCCGACGTCGTGCTCATCGCCGCCATCTGGATCGTCGGGCTCTTCCTCGTGCAGCGCGCCGGCAAGGGACTGCCCTGGCACGAGAGCGGGCACGCGCCCGACGCCAGTCCGCACGACTCCGGCCACCGCACCCGCAAGCAGGACGAGAAGCCGATGAGCACCCGGAAGGCGGCCGTCGTCTTCACCGTGTCCGCGCTCGCGACCCTCGTCGCGGGTGTCGTGCTCGAGCGCGCCGGGGACGCCGCCTCGAGCCAGATCGGGCTGTCCGGGGTGCTGTTCGGCGCGACCGTCCTGGCCCTGGCGACGAGCCTGCCGGAGATCTCCACGGGCCTCCAGGCCGTCAAGCAGGGGGACGACAACCTGGCGGTCTCCGACATCTTCGGCGGCAACGCCTTCCTGCCGGTGCTGTTCCTCGTCGCCACGGTGCTGTCGGGCAAGGCGGTGCTGCCGCAGGCGAACGCGAGCGACATCTACCTGACCGCACTCGCGGCCGTGCTGACGCTCGTGTACGCGGTGGGGCTCGTGTTCCGGCCGCAGCGACGGATCGCCGGGATGGGCGTCGACTCGTTCGTGGTCGTCGTGCTCTACCTGGTCGGCATCGCTGGCCTCGTGGCGATCACCCTGGGGTGAGCGGGCAGGCGCCTGCCCGCGCGCCCGGCACCCTTCGGGCGCCTGCCCGCGCGCTCAGGACCCCTCGGCCGCGACCTCCTCGATCGTCAGCGCCGCCTGGATGAGCGCGAGGTGGGACAGCCCCTGCGGGACGTTCCCCATGAACGACCCGTCCTCGCTGATCATCTCGCTGAACAGGCCGACGTCGTTCGCCTGGTCGACGACGTCCTCCATGAGGGACCGTGCCTCATCGAGCCGTCCGGTGCAGGCGAGCGCGGCCACGAGCCAGAACGAGCACGCGACGAACGGCGACTCCTCGTCCTCGATGCCGGAGTAGCGATAGACGAGCGGCCCGCGCTGCAGCTGCTCCTCGATCGCCCGGATGGTCGAGCGCATCCGCGGCCCCCGGTCGAAGCCCGACATCGCGTGGATGAGGATCGACGTGTCCAGCGCGTCGCTGCCCGGGTACATGACGTAGTGGCCGCGCTCCTCGTCCCACCCGTTCTCGGACACCCAGGTCTCGATGAGCTCGCGGTTCTCGATCCACTTGTCGCGGGGACCGTCGATCATCCCGGCGTCGTGCAGCTCGACCGCGGCGTCGAGGGCCTGCCACGCGCCGATCTTGCTCGTGACGTAGTGCTGCGCGTCCTCGAGCTCCCACATGCCCGAGTCGGCTTCCTCCCACCGGTGGCAGGCGTCGTCGGCGAGTTGCTCGAGCACGGCCGCGGTCTTCCGGTCGAGGACGTTCCCGGCCCGCACGTACTGCCGGAGGATCGCGAAGACGTCCCCCCAGACACCGAGCTGCAGCTGGTTCCCCGCACGGTTGCCGACGGTCACCGGCCCGATGCCGTTCCACCCCGGCACGTCGCGCTCCTCGACCTCGTCGGTCTTCGTCCCGTCCAGGCGGTAGAAGATCGGCATCGTCTCGTCGTGCTGTGCGATGGTGCGCATCACCCAGGACACGGCCGCGTGGGTCTCCTCACGCAGTCCGAAGCGGGTGAGCGCATGCACCGTGTACGCCAGGTCGCGCACCCAGGCGAAGCGGTAGTCCCAGTTCTTCCCGCCGGTGCGGTCCTCCGGGAGGCTCGTGGTCGGCGCCGCCGCGATGGCGCCGGTGGGCGAGTAGATGAGCAGCTTCAGGGCGAGCGCGCTGCGCTGCACCGCGTCGGCCCACGGCCCGTCGTACTCGAACTCCTTCGACCAGTTCTGCCAGTTCTCGATCGTGCGGTCGACGCCGGCGAGGCTCCGCTCCGGCTCCGGCATGAAGATCGGCTCGTCGTGGGTGCCGACGACCGTGAGGATGCTCTTCGACCCGACCGACGTCGAGAACCGCCCCGAGAAGCGGGCGCCGTCCTCGTGCACCGGGTCGAACCCGCGCTCGACGATCGCGATCGTGACGCCGTCGATGCCGATGACCGCGCCGTTGCCGGTGTCCAGGCGCTTCGGCTCCGCGGTCTGCAGGATCGTGCCGGGCACCACCGCCCACTCCATCTCGACCGCGCCCTCGACGCCCTGCACGCAGCGCGCGATCTCCGCCCACGGCAGCCGGCCGGCGACTCCCGTCACCATCGCGTCGGTGACGGTGGCGACCCCGGAGGCCGTGGTCCAGGTCGTCACGAGGACGTTCGTCCCGGGCTCGTACGCACGCTCGACCGTCGCGTCACCTGTCGGGCGGAGGGCGATGTGCCCGCCGTGCTCGGCGTCGACGATGCTCGCGAACACCGGCGGCGAGTCCATCGCGGGGATCGGCAGCCAGTCGATGCGGCCGTCGCGGGCGATGAGGGCCACGGTCCGGCCGTCGCCGATCGCCGCGTAGGAGCGCAGCGGGACGTACCCGTCGGTGCGATCCTCGTTGTCGGTGGCGTCGGGGGTGTCGCGCGTCTGTTCCGGCATACCGCCATGGTGCCCGCCGTGGCTCCGCGTGCCGCGCGCACCACGTACCCCGGGCGTCGGGCGGTGGGCTGCCGTCGGGTGCCCTTGCGCGCGGGCCTCGTCAGGCGGTACGTTCCTCGGTTCTGCCCGGACGGGCGGACCGTCGCTCCGACGCCGTCCGACAGGGACACCACGACCATGCAGAAGATCACGAACCGCCTCCTCTCCTGGGCCTCGATGCTCGAGGAGACCACCGAGCAGCAGGCCCGCACGACGTCCCGGATGCCCTTCGTGTACCCGCACCTCGCGCTCATGCCCGACGCGCACCTCGGCCTCGGCGCCACCGTCGGGTCGGTCATCCCCACCCTCGGTGCGGTCATGCCCGCAGCCGTCGGCGTGGACATCGGCTGCGGGATGATCGCGGTCCGGACGCAGTTCTCCCGCGCCGACCTGCCCGAGGACCTCCGACCGCTCCGCGAGGCGATCGAGCGGGCGGTCCCGCTGTCCGCCGGGGCGACCAACCGGACGGTCGTCGAGACGGCCGTCCCGCGGATCGCCGAGCTCGAGACGCTCGCGGTGCAGGCCGACTTCGACCCCGCCCAGTCGCTCGTCGGGTGGCGGGACCAGCTCGGCACCCTGGGGTCGGGCAACCACTTCATCGAGGTGTCGCTCGACGAGGAGGACCGCGTCTGGCTCTTCCTGCACTCCGGCTCGCGAGGCGTCGGCAACCGGATCGCTCAGCGGCACATCGCCGTCGCGAAGGAGGCGATGCGGCGCTGGTGGATCGACCTGCCCGAGCCCGACCTCGCCTACCTCGTCGAGGGCACCCCGGAGTTCGACCGGTACATCGCCGAGCTGCGGTGGGCCCAGCACTTCGCGCTCCTCAACCGCGAGGAGATGATGGACCGCGTCGTCCGTCAGCTCGCCGAGGTCGTCGGCACCGACGTGCAGGAGCTCGAGCGGATCAACTGCCACCACAACTTCACGCAGCGCGAGACGCACTGGGGGAAGTCGGTGTGGGTCTCCCGCAAGGGCGCGATCCAGGCGGCGGCCGGGCAGCCCGGACTCATCCCCGGATCGATGGGCACGGCGTCGTACGTCGTCGAGGGGCGGGGGGACAAGCCGTCGCTCGAGTCGTCCCCGCACGGGGCCGGCCGGTCGTACTCGCGGTCCGCGGCGCGGCGGACGTTCACCCACGAGCAGCTGCGCGAGGCGATGGCCGGCATCGAGTACCGCGACACCGACGCGTTCCTTGACGAGATCCCGGCCGCGTACAAGCCGATCGACCAGGTGATGGCGGACGCCGCCGACCTCGTCACGGTCCGCCACACGCTGCGGCAGATCGTCAACGTCAAGGGGGACTGAGCGGGGCGACGACGGACGGGAGGCCCGTGGCGGACCCGACCACGGGCCTCCCTTCCGGGCCGGACAGCGTCCGCCGGGGCGGGCAGACTCGTGGGGTGACCGACGCAGCACAGGACGCCGCCCGCGAGACCGGACGACAGGCACGCCGTGCCGCCGACAGCCGGTGGTTCGAGACGACAGCCCGAGCCGGCTTCGTCGGCAGCGGCATCGTGCACCTGCTCATCGGGTACCTCGCGGTGTTGCTCGGCATCGGGAACGCCACGGCCGGCAGCGGTGCCCAGGGGTCAGGGTCCGGCGACACCGACCAGTCCGGCGCGCTCGCGCAGATCGCGTCGGTGCCCGGCGGGGTGGTCCTCCTCTGGCTCGTCGCGGTCGGGACGGCGGCACTGACGATCCGGCTCGTGGTCGAGGCCGTCGTCGGCGGCCGCACCGACGACGCACGGGCCTGGCTGAACCGGGCGAAGAACGTCGGCAAGGCCGTGGTGTACGGCGCGATCGCGTACTCGTCGGCGAGCTACGCCCTCGGTGCCGGGAAGAGCTCCTCGGGGTCCACCCGGAGTGCGGCGGCCACGGCCCTCGCGACGCCGGGCGGGGTCGTGCTCCTGCTCCTGGTGGCGGCGGTCGCGATCGCCGTCGGCGTGGGGCTCGTCGTCATCGGCGTCCGTGGGTCGTGGAAGAAGCACCTCCGCCCGCAGCCGCAGTCCGTGCGCCGGGCCGTGCAGGTGCTCGCCACCCTCGGCTACGTCGCGAAGGGCGTCGCGGTCGTCATCGTCGGCGTGCTCGTCGCCGTGGCCGCGTTCCGGAGCGACCCCGACCAGGCCACCGGCCTCGACGGGGCGTTCGACGCCCTCCGGTCGATGCCGGGAGGCTCGGTCGTGCTCGTCGTCGTCGGGCTCGGGTTCGCCGCGTTCGGTGTGCACAGCTTCTTCCGGGCCCGGTACGCGCGGATCTGACCGCGTCCTCGGGATGGTCGCGGACAGGGCGCCCCGCGCGATGCGATGATGCATCGTCGAGTCCTCGACACCAGCGTCGACGCACCGCGGGTCCCCGACACCCGCGACGACCGGTCGCGCTCCCCCACCAGGAGCGGCCGACCACGAGTCGCCCACACCGAAGACGAGGAAGCATGGTTCCGACGGAGGGACACCAGGAGGGCACCGCGCTCCTGGCGGGCCGGTACCGCCTGGAGCAGGTCATCGGCCAGGGCGGCATGTCCGTCGTCCACCGCGCCTGGGACGAGAGCCTGGACCGCCCCGTCGCGGTGAAGGTCTTCCACCCCGGACTGGTCGACATCGCCCGACAGGAGGCCGAGCAGGGCGTCCTCGCCTCGCTCGACCACCACAACCTCGTGAGCCTGCTCGACGCCGGCGTCGTCGAGGACCGGCACGGGTCCCTCCAGCGGTTCATCGTGATGGCGCTCGTGCACGGGCAGGACCTCGAGGAGCGGCTCTCGCTCGGGCCGCTCGCCTCGCGCCACATCGCCGAGATCGGCTACGACATGGCCGAGGCGCTGGACTACATCCACGCGCAGGGCGTCGTGCACCGCGACATCAAGCCGTCGAACATCCTGCTCGTCGACTACGGCAACGGCTCCGACCGGGCCCGCGCACGCCTCACCGACTTCGGCATCGCCCTCGCCGCCGGGGTCGAACGGCTCACCGCCGACGGCGTCACGACCGGGACGGCCGCCTACCTCAGCCCGGAGCAGGCGCGGGGCACCGAGGTGGGACCCGCCAGCGACGTGTACTCGCTCGGCCTCGTGCTGCTGCAGTGCTTCACCCGCCGTCGGGAGTTCCCCGGCTCGCTGGTCGAGTCCGCGCTCGCCCGGCTGTCCCGCGACCCGGTGGTCCCCGAGCCGCTGCCCGACCACTGGAAGCACGCGCTCGCCGCGATGACCGCGCAGGACCCGGCGGCCCGGCCGACCGGTGCCGAGCTGGTCGCACTGCTGCGCCACGTGGTCATCACCGACACCGCGGTCGACGAGGTGCCCGCAGACGTGGCGGCGGACCCGGCGCAGCGCGTCGGCGGACCGGCACCGTCGGCGGACGAGGCGCCCGCCGGCCCGACCACGCTCGACGTCCTGCCCGAGGAGGCACTGCAGCGGACGACGGCGATGGCCGCGCGGTTGTTCGACGCGCCGATCGCCCTCGTCGAGGTGCTCGACGAGGACCGCGAGTGGTCGCAGTCGTACCTGGCCGACGGCGTCGACAAGTCCGCACGCAGCATCACGTTCCGGAACGGCTTCGCGCCCGTGCCGGTCCCCGTGGTGATCCCGGACGGGTCGACCCACCCGGAGATGCAGAACAGCCCGCTCGTCACCGGGCCGCTCGGCATCCGTTTCTACGCGAGCGTGCCCCTGGTCCGGCACGATGGTGAGACCATCGGCACCCTCGCGGTGCTCGACTCCCGGCCGCGCACCGCCGACGAGGCCGACATGGCGAACCTGCGCGACCTCGCGGCGCTGGCGGTCACGCAGCTCGAGCTCCGGCAGGAGTCGCTCCGGAACACCAGTGAGGGGTTCCCCTTGCCGCACACCGGCGGGACCGACGGCGGAGCGCGCGGGAGCGGTGCGCACGGCGGGCCGCGGACCGACGGCGGGCCGCGCACCGGCGGCGGCGCGCACGTCGACGGCGGCCACGGTCCGCGGACGGGCGGTGCCCACGGGGGACCGCGCACCGGCGGGCGCCACACCGACGGCGCCCACGCCGCGCCGGAGCCCGACCGCGCCGTGTGACCCGACGGCACGAACCGGCGTCCGTCCCCGGGGAGCCATGACTAGCGTGGGGCAGGTGGACATGGACGACGCAGCACCCCGGATCGACGACCAGGTCGCCGACGAGCAGATGACCGGTGACCGACTCCCGGTCGACCGGGCCGACGACGAGCAGGTCGCCGACGACCAGGCCGCCGAGGACACGACCCCGGCGACGCCGGAGATTACCTACGACGAGCAGCTCTACCCCGCCCGCCCGCGGCGACTGCGCCCGCGGGCGAACCTGCGCGGCGGCAGCCTGCAGCGCCGCTTCTCGGACCCGCGCGCGGCCAACGGCGAGAACCCCGCCTACATCGAGTGGCTCGTCCGCCAGTCGATGCTCAAGGACGCCGACGTCCTGAGCCGGCAGCTCTCGGGCACCCCGAGCATGTGGCGGAACCCCTACGCACGACCCGACGCCCGACGTGCGGTGTCGACCTCGGACGTGTGGTTCACGGCCTACCCGATCTCCCTCATCACCCGCGACGGTGAGTCGTTCCTCACCGCGCTCGCCGACCCCGAGCTGTGGACGGCGTTCGAGCGCGTCGGCATCAACGGCGTGCACACCGGCCCCGTCAAGCGCGCCGGCGGCATCCGCGGCTGGCAGGAGACCCCGAGCGTGGACGGGCACTTCGACCGGATCGGGACGCAGATCGACCCGACCTTCGGCGACGAGGAGACCTTCCAGCGGATGACCGACGTCGCCGAGGAGCACGGCGGCAGCATCATCGACGACATCGTGCCGGGGCACACCGGCAAGGGCGCGGACTTCCGGCTCGCCGAGATGGCGTTCAAGGACTACCCCGGGATCTACCACATGGTCGAGATCCCGCCGGAGGAGTGGCACCTGCTGCCCACCGTCCCGGAGCACCGCGACTCGGTGAACCTGGACCGGGCGACCGAGTCGGCGCTCGCGGAACGCGGCTACATCATCGGCGAGCTGCAGCGCGTGATCTTCCACCAGCCGGGCGTCAAGGAGACCAACTGGAGCGTCACCGCCCCGGTGGTCGGCGTCGACGGCGTCACCCGCCGCTGGGTGTACCTGCACTACTTCAAGGAGGGGCAGCCCTCGGTCAACTGGCTTGACCCGACCTTCGCGGGCATGCGCCTGGTGATCGGCGACGCGCTGCACTCCCTGGGCGACCTCGGCACGAGCGCGCTGCGACTCGACGCGAACGGGTTCCTCGGCGTCGAGAAGAGCGCCGAGGGTGCTCCGGGCTGGTCCGAGGGCCACCCGCTGTCCCACGCCGCGAACCACGTCATCGCAGGCATGGTGCGCAAGGTCGGTGGCTTCACGTTCCAGGAGCTCAACCTGACGATCGAGGACATCCGCGACACCGGTGCCGTCGGTGCCGACCTGTCGTACGACTTCATCAACCGGCCCGCGTACCACCACGCCCTCGCCACGGGGGACACCGAGTTCCTCCGCCTGACGCTGCGCACCTCGCTCGAGCTCGGGGTCGAGCCGGTCAGCCTCGTGCACGGCATGCAGAACCACGACGAGCTCACCTACGAGCTCGTGCACTGGGCGACCCTGCACCAGGACGACGTCTACACGTTCCACGGCGAGGAGACCACGGGCGGGGCGCTCGCCGAGCAGATCCGCGCCGACCTCACCGAGGCGCTGACCGGAGACGCCGCCGACTACAACCTGGTGTTCACGACGAACGGCATCGCCTGCACGACGGCGTCGCTCATCGCGGCCACCCAGGGCCACACGACCCTCGACGCGATCACCGAGGAGCACGTCCCGCAGATCCGCGACGCGCACCTGCTGCTCGCCGCCTTCAACGCCTGGCAGCCCGGCGTCTTCGCCCTGTCCGGCTGGGACCTGCTCGGCTCGCTGACGCTCCCTCAGGACCTGGTCACCGACCTGATCGCCGAGGGCGACACCCGCTGGATCGAGCGCGGCGCGCACGACCTGCTCGGCGTCGCACCCGAGACCGAGCGGTCCGCGTCCGGCATGCCGCGGGCCCGCTCCCTCTACGGTCCGCTGCCGGAGCAGCTCACCCACCCGGACTCGTTCGGGTCGCGGCTGAGCGAGCTCCTGCGGGTCCGCACCGAGTACGGCATCGCCTCGGCCCGCCAGGTCGACGTGCCCGAGGTCGCCCACCGCGGGATGCTCGTGATGGTGCACGAACTCGAGTCCACCGACGAGCAGGGCGAGCCGATCGTGCAGATCACCGTGCTCAACATGACCGACACGGCGCTCGACGGGACGATCCGCTCCGAGTCGCTGCCGCACGGCGCGACGGTCGTCGACGCGACCGACCACAGCGAACTCGGCACCGTGGACGACCTGTGCAGCTTCCCGCTGAGCATCGGCGCGTACGGCTCCCGGTTCCTCGTCCTGCGCCGCCCGACCGAGCAGTGACCGCTGCCGTCACCCGTCCCGGTCGCGCGCGATCGGGACGGGCGACGCCGGGGCTGGACACCCGGGCACCCGCACACCGGTAGACCGGACGACATGACGACGAGCGCCACCACCGGTCCGGCCACCGTGTTCTCCGACGTGCGGGCCACCCTCGCCGAGAGCATCGTCTGGGACCCGGGCCAGCAGGTCGCCCGCTGGGTCGACATCCCCCAGGGCACCCTGACGACCGCCGACGCCGACGGGAACGTGCTCGAGACGGTGACGCTCGACCCGCCGCTGCCGTCCTTCCAACCGCGGGCCGGCGGCGGGTTCGTCGCCGCGCAGGACGACACCGTCGTGCTCACCGACCCCGCGGGACACGTCGAGCGCGAGCTGGCCGGCGTGCAGCACGCGAACGACGAGATGCGCTTCAACGAGGGCAAGTGCGACCCGTTCGGACGCTTCCTGGTGGGGAGCATGGACCCCACCGACGGGCCGCCCGCGGGCGCGCTGTACGCCTTCTCGCCGGACGGGTCGGTGCAGGTGGTGCGGGACGGCTTCGGCACGACCAACGGCATGGAGTGGAACGACGACGGCTCCGAGATGTACGTCACGGACACCGACACGAACACGGTCTACCGCGGGTCGTACGGTCCGGACGGCGTGCTCGGCGACCTGCACCCGTTCATCGAGGGCGCGGCGCACGACGGGCTCGTCCGCGACGACGAGGGCTGCTTCTGGGGCGCGATCTACGGCGAGTCCCGGGTGGAGCGGTACGGCCCGGACGGCACGCACCTCGAGACCGTCGAGATCCCCGCGCCGAACGTGACCTCGGTGGCGTTCGGGGGCACCGACATGTCCCTGCTGCTCGTCGGGACCGCGCGCGAGGAGCTGAGCGACGAGCAGCTGGCGGAGGCGCCGCACTCGGGCTCAGTCTTCGCGGTGCCGACCCGCGTGCACGGCCGCCCGGCCTTCCCCTTCGGCGGCTGACCCGGCGCGGCTCGGTCGCCGGGCTGGCGGACTGCCGGACCGCCGGGCCGCCGGACCGCCGGGTCGCCGGACGACCCGCGGCCCCGCCGCCCGACCGCGCACGGCCTCGCGGGGTAGCCTGGGCGACCGCCAGCCACGCGCGAGGAGCACCAGTGAACGACGAGCACCAGTGAACGACGAGCACCACCCGGGGGCACCCGTCCCGCCCGGCGCCCCGGACCCCGCGGGGGAACTCGCCCACGCCGAGGACGCCCAGGTCGAGGTGCGCGTCGACCGGATCGCCGTCGACGGCACCCACGTCCGCGTCAGCTCGATCGGTGCACCGGGGGACCGGGCGTTCGTCCTGGTCGCCGGACTCGGCATCGCGTCGACGTACTACGAGCGGCTCGCCCCGCACCTCAACGAGAACGGCCCGGTGCACGCGCTCGACCTGCCGGGCTTCGCCGGGGTCCCGCGCTTCCGTGGCGGCGTGTCGATCGAGCGCTACGCCGACGCGGTCGAGAAGGTCATCGACGACCTGCGCCTGCACGACCCGGTGCTCATCGGCCACTCGATGGGGACGCAGGTCGTCACCGAGGTCGCGGCCCGCCGTCCGGAGATCTCTGACCTGGTGCTCATCAGCCCCGTCCTCGACCCGGCGGCGCGCACGGTGCCGAAGGCGGCCCTCCGCTTCCTCCGCTCGGCCGTGCACGAACCGTCGGCGGTCCGCTGGCACGCCGTAACCGCGTACGCCCTCTGCGGCTGGCACTGGTTCCGCAAGGTGCTGCCGAAGATGATCGCGTACCCGATCGAGGACCGCGCCGGTGACGTGCAGGCGCACACGCTCGTCGTCCGCGGCGAGCACGACGCCCTCGTGCCGCGTGCCTGGGTCCGGCGCCTCGCCCGCGCGCTGCCGTACGCGGTCCTCCGTGAGGTCGCCGACGGCGCCCACTCGGTGATGCACGCCCAGGCCGACGCCGTCGCCCAGCTCGCGGTGGCCCACGTCGAGGGGCGCCTGCCGGACCGGGGCGTCTCGTCGCTGCAGCGGGTCCGGGACGACTCCACGGCCTCCGACCTCGACCGGCTCAGCGTCACCGATCGCTGGCTCGTCGTGAAGTCGCGCTTCATGGAGCTCGCCGGCATGGCCAAGGGCGACGACGAGCAGCTCGAGGCAGCCAAGTCCGCCCACGCGGTCGCGATGGCGGACAACGACCGCATCCCGGTCGACCCCGAGCAGCGCGAGGCCGTCGTCGAGACGGTCGCGCCGGAGCGCCGGGGCGACCGCCGCCCCTTCTGACGGGGCCGCCGGCCCGCCCCTTCTGACGGGGCCGCCGGCCACCCCGGAGGGACGACGGACGGGAGGCCCGTGCCCGGTCCCGCAGGACCGGCCACGGGCCTCCCGTGTGCCGCTGGTGGCGGGCGCTCGCCCGCCAGCCGTCAGTCGGCGCTGATCGTGCCCGGCAACGCGTCGGGCGTGAGCGCGTGCGCCTCGGCGAGGACCTTGCGGGCCTCGTCGGTCCTGCCCGGCACGTTCCACAGCAGCACGCCCGCGACCAGGTCGTCGTCGTCCAGGTGGTAGACGACGCCGCGCTCGTCCTGCTCGGCCCAGTCCTCGACCGTGCGGAGCGACGAGGACACGACGCCGACGGCCTCGTACCCGACGTCGAAGACGTTCGAGTAGAACATCGGCGTGTGCTCGTAGGGCTCGTCCGCCCCGGCGAGGTTGCGTCCGGCCTGCCGGCCCTGCTGCTTCGCGTTGTCGACGTGCTCCACCCGGCGGGTGCCGAGCAGGCGGTCCGGGTACGACGCGACGTCGCCGGCGGCGAACACGGCGGGGTCCTCGGTGACGAGCGTCGCCGAGACGGACACGCCGTCGTCGACCGCCAGGCCGGCGTCCTCGGCGAGCTGCGTGGCGGGGTCGATGCCGAGACCGGCGACCGCGGCGTCGGCCGTGATCGTCGACCCGTCGTCGAGGGTGAGCGTGACCCCGTCGGCGTCCTCGGACCCGGACTCGACGCGGCGACCCGTGCGGACCTCCACGCCGGCGTCGACGAAGCGCTGCTGGAACGCCGAGGCGAGTCCGGCGGGGAACATGTGCCCGCCGAGCACGTCGTCGCGGGTGACGAGCGTCACGCGGGCGCCGTTCTGCACCAGGCCCGCGGCGATCTCGGTGCCGATGTAGCTGCCGCCGACGACCACGACGTGCGCGCCCCGGTCGGCGTGCCGGCGGAGCGTGCGGTAGTCCTCGGCGCTGCGGAAGGCGAGCACCCGGTCGGAGGGTGCCAGGCCGGGCAGGTCGCGCGGGTGGCCGCCGGTCGCCAGGAGCAGCCGTTCGTAGCCGACGGTCTGCCCGTCGGCCGTGGTGACGGTCTTCGCCGCACGGTCGAGGGACGCGACGCGGGTGCCGAGCACGAACTCGGCGCCGGTCTCCTCGGTGTGCAGGTCGACCTTCTCGTCCCAGCTGAAGTCCGGGTCGGTCCAGAGCTTCTTGGACAGGGCGGGTCGGGCGTACGGGCGGTCGACGTCCTCGCCGATGATCCCGATCGAACCGTCGGGGTCGAGCTCGCGGATGCCGCGGGCAGCGGAGTCGGCGACCATCCCGCCGCCGACGATCAGGTAGCGGTGGTCGGTCAAGGTTCCTCCGTCAGATGGTGGCCACCGAGCCGGAGTCGACCCGGTAGTTCGAGCCGTTCACGAAGCTGGCGAGCTCCGAGCAGAGGAACGCGACGACATTCGCGACCTCCTCGGGCTCACCGCGACGCTTCAGCTCCATGTAGGGGCGCTGCTCGTCGAGGAAGCTCGTGACCGCCTCGTCGAACGAGGTGCCGAGTTCCTTCGCGCGCTTGTCCATCATCGCGTCGGTCATCGGCGTGTGGATGAACGCGGGCGAGACGGTGTTCACGAGCAGCCCCTCGGACGCGTACGAGCGCGACAGGCCCTTCGCGAACGACAGGACCCCGGCCTTCGCGGCGCAGTAGGGGAGCTCGTCGTCGTACGGCTGGCTGGCGTCCTCGGACACCAGGTAGACGATGCGACCCCAGCCGCCGTTCCGCAGGTCCCCGATGAACTCGCGCGTGATGCGGACCGGGCCCATCAGGTCGACGTCGAGCGTCTCCTGCCAGCCGGCCTCGTCGATCTCGTGGAACATCCCCTGGGCGCCCGTGACGCCTGAGGACTGCACGAGGATGTCGATCTCGCCGACGGCATCCCGCACCTGCTGGTGCAGCGCGGCGAGGCTGTCGGCGCTCCGGACGTCCGCCGCGAAGGCGTGCAGCTTGCCGAGGGGCGCCTCGAGCTGGTCCGCGCTGGTGTCGAGCCGGCTCTGGTCGAGGTCGGTGACGACCACGGTCGCACCCTCTGCCAGGAGGATGCGTGCCGTGTTCCAGCCGATGCCGGAGTCACCGCCGAAGACGAGTGCGGTCTTGCCCTGGATCCCGAGGTCCACGTGCGACCCGCGGCTCAGGAGTGCGCGGACGCTTCGGCGGTCGCCGGGCTGGTGGCGGCGGCGAGCGGCGTGCGGGGCGCGCGGTTCTCGGCGGAGACCATCCAGGCCAGCTGCTCGAGGCGCTCGATGAAGCCGTGCAGCAGGTCGGCGGTCGTCGGGTCCTCCTCGTCGACCTCGTCATGCACGTCGCGCATGGTGCCGGTGGCCTGGTACAGGCGGAGGGTCACCAGGTCGATGGCGTCGGTCGTGGCGACCTCGCCCTCGGGGAACGCGTCGAGGTGGCTGCTGGCGGCGACGGTGGCCGAGCGGCCGTCCGGCACGGCGTACAGGGCACGCATGCGCTCTGCGGTGTCGTCGGCGAACTCACGGGCGGCGTCGACGATCTCGTCGAGCTGCAGGTGGAGGTCGCGGAAGTTGGTGCCGAGGATGTTCCAGTGGGCCTGCTTGCCCTGCAGGTGCAGGTCGATGAGGTCCACGAGGACCTTCTGCAGGTTGGCGGCGAGCTTGTCCGATGCGTGCATGTGACGACTCCTTCTTCGCGGTGCTGACCGTTCCGGTCTACGCGCTCCGCGCCGGAGCGTTCCCAGTGGGTGTCGAGGAACCGTCCCCCGGACGGATCAGTGCTGGACGGCGGACGGGTCGACCTGGTCGACGGCGACCCGCATCTGCTCGAGGAACAGTGCGACCACGCGGGCGTCCTCCGCGGTCAGGCCCTCGGCGATGCCCATCATGCGGCGGTGCATGACGCCGAGCGTGGCGCGCACCTCGGCGTCGGTCTCGACGGTGGGGACGATGATGAGCCCGCGTCGGTCGGTCGGGTGCGGCTCGCGCCGGACGTGACCGCTCTTCACCAGGCGATCGACGAGGATCGTGGTCGACGCGGACGAGATCTTCAGGTAGGCGGACAGGTCCTTCGGGCTGACCGACCGGCCGGCCCGCTGCGCCTGCAGCAGGTGGCGGACGGCGAGCAGGTCGGTCTCGCCCATGCCCATCGAGTCGCGGGTGCGGCGGCGCATGGCCGTCTCGGAGGCACGGTAGCGGCGGAGCGCGTTCAGGACGGCGACACCGCGCTGGGTCGCGTCGTCGTCCGGGAACCAGTAACCGGACGCCTCTGTGATCTCCTGCGTCGTCATCCGATGATGGTAGTCCGTCTGGTGGCCAGGCTGTCTAGCGATCCGGCCGACGTGCGGCAGACGGACGGGAGGCTCCCGCCGGGCTGGGTGGGAGCCTCCCGTCCGTACCGTGGTCGCGTCGTCACGCGACCGGCGGGACTACGCCGCGACGGGCTCGCCGGCGGCGTCGGCGAGGGCGGTCAGGGCGCCGCGGAGGAGCCCGACGACCTCCTCGTCCTCACGCGGGTGGGTCTCGGCGAACCGGACCACGGACTGCGGGATCGCGACCTTGACGTCCTCGAGGACGTTGCCACCGGCGATGCCGGCGGCCTTGCGGGCCTCGTCGTGGGCCCAGACGCCGCCGTACTGGCCGAACGCCGAGCCGATGACGGCGACCGGCTTGCCGGAGATGGGGGAGGAGCCGAAGGGGCGCGAGGCCCAGTCGAGCGCGTTCTTCAGCACGGCCGGCATCGTGCCGTTGTACTCGGGCGTGACGAGCAGCAGGCCGTCGGCCTCGGCGACGGCCTGGCGGAATGCGACGGCGGCCGCCGGCGGCGTCTCGCCGTCGAGGTCCTCGTTGTAGAAGGGCAGGTCGACGATGCCGTCGAAGACCGTGAGCTCGATGCCCTCCGGGGCGTGCTGGACGGCCGCCTCGGTGAGCTGGCGGTTGGTGGACCCGGCGCGGAGACTGCCCACGAGGGCGACGATCTTGGTCATGGCGTTCCTTCTGGTCGCGGTGAACCACCGACGGACGTGATGGTTTCAGCGACAACCAATCCGCACCACGCGGGATTCCGTGGCCGTCACGCGGGCGTGTCACCACACCTCGACCACGCGGAGGGGCCGTCGGTAGTGTCGGCCGTGTGACCCCCAGACGGACGCCGACCGACACGCCCCGCACCACCGACCCGGCCTGGTGGCGGCAGGCCGTCGTCTACCAGGTGTACCCCCGGAGCTTCGCCGACTCCGACGGCGACGGGATCGGGGACATCGCGGGCGTGACCAGCCGCGTGCCCTACCTGGCCGAGCTCGGCGTCGACGCCCTGTGGCTGTCGCCGTTCTACCCGTCACCGCTCGCCGACGGCGGCTACGACGTCGCCGACTACCGGGACGTCGACCCGAAGCTCGGGTCGCTCGACCGGATCGACGAGCTCATCCACACGGCGCACGAGCACGACCTCCGCGTCGTCGTCGACCTGGTGCCGAACCACACCTCCGACCAGCACGAGTGGTTCCGGGCCGCCCTCGCCGCGGCCCCCGGGTCCGTCGAACGTGCCCGGTACGTGTTCCGCGACGGCTCCGGGCCCGACGGCGACCAGCCGCCGAGCGACTGGGTGTCGAACTTCGGCGGCAGCGCCTGGACGCGGGTGCCGGACGGCCAGTGGTACCTGCACCTCTTCGCGCCCGAGCAGCCAGACCTGGACTGGACCAACCCCGAGGTCCACGAGGACTTCGAGCACACGCTCCGGTTCTGGTCCGACCGCGGGGTCGACGGGTTCCGGGTGGACGTCGCGCACGGGCTCGCGAAGGACCTGTCCGAGCCCTACCGGCCCTCGAACGCGGACGACCTGCCGCTCGACGGCTCCGACCCGCTGTACGACCGCGACGAGGTGCACGAGATCTTCGCCTCGTGGCGGAAGGTGCTCGACGAGTACGCCCCGCCCCGAGCCGCGATCGCCGAGGCCTGGGCCGCCGCTCCCCGCCGGGTGCTCTACGCCCGTCCGACCGAGCTCGGCCAGGCGTTCAACTTCGACCTGCTCGAGGCGCCCTTCGCGGCCACCGAGTTCCGGACGCTCGTCGAGCAGAACCTCGACGCCGCGCAGACGTCCGGCGGGTCGAGCACGTGGGTGCTCTCGAACCACGACGTCGTCCGGCACGCGACCCGGTACGGGCTGCCCGACGGCACGGACACCGACGCGTGGCTCATGACGGACGGCGAGCAGCCGCCACTCGACCGCGAGGGCGGCCTGCGGCGCGCCCGGGCAGCCACCCTGCTGGTGCTCGCGCTGCCGGGCTCGTCGTACGTCTACCAGGGCGAGGAGCTCGGGCTGCACGAGGCGCCGGCGATCCCGCACGACCAGCTGCAGGACCCGAAGTGGCTGCGCACCGGCCACACGGTCAAGGGCCGCGACGGCTGCCGCGTGCCGCTGCCGTGGACGGAGACCGGGCCGTCCTTCGGCTTCGGCGACGCCGCTCCGCACCTGCCGCAGCCGGTGGACTTCGGCGCGTCCAGCGTCGAGGCGCAGGATCGGGTGCCCGGGTCGACGCTGTCGTTCTACCGCGAGGCGCTGTCCGCCCGCCGACGCCTGCAGCAGGGCGAGGAGCTGACCTGGCTCGAGACGTCCTCGCCCGACGTGGTCGCCTTCGCGCGACACGACGGGTGGCGGTCGTACACGAACTTCGGGTCCGAGCCGGTCCCGATGCCCGAGGGCGCCGTCGTCGTGACGTCCGGACAGCTCGGCGACGGGGAACTGCCCGGCGGCACCACGGTCTGGCTGGCCTAGCTCCCACACCACCGCGGCCACGGGCCTCTCCTGCACATCCGGGAGGCCCGTGGCCGCCTTCCACAGGTCGGCTCCGGACCGCCGGTCGGTCGCCGCCGGGTCGCGACCATCGGTGGCATGACACACGACACGACCACCGCACCACCGCCTCCCGACCGACGCCGGGACCCGGCCACGCCGCGACCGCGACGGACACGCGGACTGCGCCGGGCGCTCCTGGTCGCGGCCACGGCCGCGACGCTCGGCGCCCTCACCGTCCCGACACTGCCGACCCCGCCGGCCACTGCGGGCGAGCTCACCTTCCCGTGGTCGACCGGGTTCGACGACGCTGCCGGTGGCACCCTCAGCGGATCGGCGAAGACCACCGGCGGGCGCCTCCGCCTGACCGCGGCGCAGCCGAACCAGGCCGGCGCGTGGGCCATGGACGACGTCTTCCCGTCCTCGCTCGGCCTCGACATCGAGTTCGACTACGCGATGTGGACGCCGGACGAGATCGGCGCCGACGGACTCCTGCTCTACCTGGCCGACGGGTCCGTGCCGGCCGGGGTCGGTGCGTACGGCGCCGCCCTCGGGTACGCCTGCCGCTCCGACACGAACCAGGGCGGCGGCCCCTGCACCCTGCCCGGACTGCCGGGGGCGTTCGCGGCGATCGCCCTCGACGAGTACGGCAACTTCTCGCTGCCGTTCAACGACAGCGGGCCGGGTCGCAAGCGCAACAGCGTCACGGTCCGCGGGTCCGGCGACGGTGTCACCGGCTACCGGTTCGTCCAGCGTGCGGCCATCGCGACGGGGGTGGCCACCGGCAGCTCGGCTGCGCGACGGATGCGCGTCACGCTCCTGCCCGAGGACGGCCGGCTCACCCTGACCGTCCAGATGCAGACGGCCGACGGCATGCGGACCGTGCTCGACCACGTCACGCTGGACGGTGCCGGGCAGGCCGCACTGCCGAAGACCCTGCGGCTCGGGTTCACCGGCGCGACCGGGTCCTACAAGAGCTTCCACGAGGTCGACGACCTGCGCGTCCGGCAGCCCGCCGACCTGCGCGTCGAGCACGACGTGCCACCGGTGGTGGCGGGGGACCGGGTGCGGTACACCGTGACGGCGTCCAACGTCGGGAGCAACGCGTCCTCGCCGAGCCCGCTCGACGTCGACGTCCCGGACGAGGTGCGCGACGTGCACTGGTCCTGCGCAGCGACCGCGCCCTCCACGTGTCGGGACGCTGCCGGCACGGGCGACGTCCGCACCGCCGTCGGACTCGACCGCGATGGCACCGCGACCGTGACGATCGAGGGCACCCTCGACCCGGGTGCGAGCGGGGAGCTCACGAGCACCGCGACCGTCCGCACCGCCCCCGGGCTGTCCGACACGAACGAGGCCGACAACCGGTCCGTCGCGTCCGCCCCGGTCACCGCGGTTGCGCAGCTCACCACGGGGAAGTCGGTGGCGCCGACGGACCCGGTCGCACCGGGCGACACCGTCGAGTACACCGTGACGGCGCGGAACGGGGGACCGTCGACGGCGGTCGACGTCGGAGCGGTGGACGACCTGCCGGCGCAGCTGGCGTTCGCGGGGTCGGACGACGGCTGCTCGGCGGCCGGGCAGCGCGTCACCTGTTCCTCGGACGTCGACCTGGCGCCCGGGCAGGAGCACGCCTTCCACCTGCGGGCGCGACTCGACCCGGGGTACCGCGGCGACGGGTCCGACGTGGTGAACGTGGCGACGGCGACCTCGCCCACGGACCCCGACGGGGGCGAGGAGTCGCCCGAGGTGCCGATCTCCGTGGTCGACCCGGAGGGACCGACGGGGCCCGAAGGTCCTGAGGATCCTGAGGGTCCCGAGGGTCCCGAGGGTCCCGAGGGTCCCGAGGGTCCGGAGGGTCCGGAGGGTCCGGAGGGTCCCGGAGGTCCCGGCGGACCGCAGGGCCCTGGCGGCCTGCAGGGACCGCAGGGGTCGCAGGGGCCGCAGGGTCCTGGCGGACCGGCCGGACCGGCCGGGGGCGCCGGGCCGGGTGCGCCGGTCCCCGGTCCGACCGCGGTCGGTGCGTCAGGCGGTGCCGATCGGCCCGCCGCCCCGGGAGCGCTCGCCTACACCGGCGCCTCCGGTCTGACGACCGCCGGCCTGGTGGCCGCGGCGCTCGCCGCCGTCGGCGCGGGCGCGTGGCTGGTCGTCCGACGGCGCCGGTGCACGCCGGGCGAGGACGAGGCCCCGGTCGTGGACCGGGGCTGACGGACCGGCGTCCTGCCGGAGGGGGCCCGCGCGCGGGTCCCCTCCGGCACCGGCGGCACCCGCGCGGGACGGACGCCCGGGACGGCGGCGGTAGGATCGACCGTACGAACCGCCAGCCCGAGAGAGGTCCTGTGTCCGACTCCGTGGACGACGCCCAGCAGCGCGCGCGGTACTGGCCGGTCCCCGTCCTCCGGGCAGTCCCGGCCGCCGTGATCGCGATGGTCATCACGTTCTCCCCGAACCACTCGGCCGGCTTCGGCCTCGTCCTGTTCGGCGTCTTCGCCCTGGTCGACGGCGCGGTCCTGGCGTGGGCCAGCGCCTCCCGCCTGCCGGGCGACGGCCGGTCCCGCCGCACCGGCGTCGTGCAGGCCGTGCTCTCGGTCCTCGCGGGCGTCGCGGCGATCGCGTGCGGTGGGATCGGCCTGCCGGCGTTCATCTCGATCGTCGTCGCCTTCGCGGTCCTCGCCGGCGCACTCGAACTGACGCAGGGGGTCCGCGCCCGGGGGCGCTCGCCGTTCGCCCGTGACTGGACGACCGTCGGTGGACTGACGCTCCTGCTCGCGGTGGCCTTCCTCGTGACGCCGCCCGACTACTCCCAGCAGCTCGGCGGCGTCGAGCGCGTCACCGGCACCCTCGACGCCTCGATCGTCCTGGTCGGACTGCTCGGCGCCTACCTCGCCATCGCGGCGGTCTTCCACCTGATCGCCGGCCTCTCGCACAAGTGGGGGACGGCTGCCCCGGCGGCCACCCCGGACGGAGCACCACACGCATGACCACCCCCACCCGCCGCGACCGCCTGCGTCCGGCCGAACTCCTCGGAATCTCCGCGGTCATCGCGGTGGTCGTCGGGCTCGTCGTGCTCATGTCCACGCGGGAGCTGACGCTGTCGCTGGTCTTCTTCGGCGTCGGGTTCATCGTCGTGGTCGTCGTGATGGCGATGCTCCAGCTCACCTCGACCACCGAGCAGGACGACAACGACATGCTCGGCGGGCACAAGACCCCCGGCAAGTCCGAGGACGACGGCTTCCACTGACCTGCGCGTCCGGCGACCTCGAACGCACCGCGGGCTCGACGCATCGCGGGCACCACGCACCGGGGGCTCGACGCACCGGGGGCACGACGCACCGTGGGTACGACGCACCGCGGGCGCGACGTGCGCTGAGCAGCGACGGCGTCCCGGCGTCCGCTGGTCAGCGCCGCGCGGCGACGATCGCCCGTGCCAGCGCCTGGGTCGCCCGGTTCGGCTCCGGGTCGCTCCGCATCGCCAGGCCGATCCGCAGGGGCTCGACCTCGTCCTCCAGGTCCAGCACCACGCCGTCGTACCGCACGCCGGAGTCCGGGACGACCCCCACCCCGATGCCGGCCGAGGCGAACCGGACCACGGCCGGCATGTCGTTCATCTCCGCGACCACCCGACGGCGGATCCCCAGCCGTTCGAGCGTCGCGTCGAGGATCATCCGGTTGCCGAACCCGTGCGCCGTGTCGACGAACGACTCGTCCGCCAACTCGCCGAGCGACACCGAGGCGCGGTCGGCCAGTGGGTGGTCGGCGGCGACGAACACCCGGAAGGGCATCTCGCGCAGCGGCTCCACCACCACCCCGGTCGGCGTCTTCGGCAGGCCCGTGTAGGCGAGGTCGAGCCGCCCCGCCACCAGGTCCTGCACGAGTCCGGTCGTCCCGCTCGGCGAGGTCATCAGCTCCACGGCGACGAGGGGGTGCTGCTGCCGGAACCCCCGCAGGACCCCGGTCAGGTCGACGATGTCCATGCTCGTGAAGATGCCGAGGCGCACGCGGCCGCGCAGTTCCGCGTCGGACACCGCCGCCAGGTCCCGCATCCGGTCCAGCGACCCGAGCACCGCGCGCGCGTGCGGGAGCAGGTCGGCGCCCGTCGGCGTCAGCACGAGTCTTCGACCACCCCGCTCGAACAACCGCGCGCCGAGGGTCCGCTCCAGGCTCGCGATGCCGGCGGACACCGTCGACTGCGCGGCCCAGAGCCGTTCGGCGGCGCGCGTGACGCTGCCCTCGGCCGCGACGGTCACGAACTGTTCGAGCAGGCGGGTCTCCACGCGACCATCATCGACGGTATCGATGCCAGGTATCAAGGACGTCCGTTCGACTCGATGCACCGCCGGTGGGACGATCAGGGCATGTCATCCGTCATCGACACCCCGGCGACCGGCACCCCGGCCACCGCTCCGGCTCCGCGAGGCCGTCGCGCGCACACCCGCCGTCGCCACGGCTTCGGCTTCTGGGCCGTCGCCTTCGCGTTCACCTCGGTGATGGCCTTCGCGACCGTCCCCGCCCCGCTCTACGTCATCTACCAGGCCCGCGACGGCTTCCCGACGTTCACGACGACCGTCGTCTTCGCCGCGTACGGCCTCGGCGTCGTCGGCTCCCTCTGGTTCGCCGGACACCTCAGCGACGTGCACGGTCGCCGGCCGCTCATCCTCGTCTCCGTGGCCCTGGAGCTCGTCGCCGCCGTGCTGTTCCTGCTGTGGAACGACGTCACCGGCCTCATCGTCGCCCGACTCGTCACCGGCCTGGGCGTCGGCACCCTGACGGCGACGGCCACCGCGCACCTCGGCGAGCTCAAGGTCCGTGCGACGGGTGACGAGTCCTCGGCCAAGGGTGCGAGCGTGGCCGCCGGTGTGGTGAACCTCGGCGGGCTGTCGCTCGGTGCGCTGATCGGCGGCGCCCTCGCGGAGTTCGTCGGACAGCCGCTCATGGTGCCCTACGTGGTGTTCGTCGTCGCGCTCGCGATCGCGTTCGTCGTGGTCCTCGCCGTCCCCGAGACGGTCGACCGTCCGACCGAGCCGGTGCCGTACCACCCGCAGCGCCTGCGGGCTCCCGAGGGACAGGGCGCGGCGTTCTGGGCCGCCGGCACCGGGGCGTTCGCCGCCCTCGCCGTGCAGGGCCTGTTCACCTCGGTCGCACCGACGTTCCTCGGCACGACGTTCCACGTCACCGACCGGCTCGCCGCGGGTGCCACGACCTTCGGGGTCTTCGCCGCGAGCGCGCTGTCGCAGATCGTGTTCGCCAGGCTGCCGCAGCGCACGCAGATCCGCCTCGGGGGGGTCCTGCTCGTCGGCGGGCTCGGCGTCCTGGCGGTCTCGGCCGTGGTGCTGCAGGTGGCCGGGTTCATCGGCGGCGGTGTCGTCGCCGGTGCGGGGGTCGGGCTGCTCTTCCGCGCCTCGATCGGCAGCGCCGGGGCACTCGTCGGCCCGGTGGAGCGCGGTGGCGTCCTCGCGGCGACCTTCCTCATCGCCTACGCCGGCCTGACCGTCCCGGTCGTCGCGGTCGGTGCCGCCCTGCTGGTGCTGCCGACCCTGCCCGTCCTGATCGGCTACGTCGTGCTCGTCGCGGCCCTCGCGACCGTCGCCGGGTCGCGGCTGGCCGCCCGCGCCTGACCCGGGCAGAACACCCCCGTCGGCACGAGACGCCCCCGTCCGTCCTGGGCGCCGCTCACACGACGAGACGCCGCCCAGTTCGGCGGCGTCTCACGCTCCGAGCGGCGTCTCGCCGGCCCGGAGGTGTGTCGGCACCGCCGGGCCTCGCCCACGCGGGTGACGCCCCCGCCTGCGCGAGACGCCCCCGTCCGTCTTGAACGCCGCTCGCACGACGAGACGCCGCCGAGTTTGGCGGCGTCTCACGCTCCGAGCGGCGTCATGCGTCCGCCGCCCGGCCGCCCCCGCCGCGCCCCCGCCGCGCCCCGCCGCGCCCCCGTCCCCGCCGCCCCGCCGCGCCCCGGCCGCCCGGGAGGCTCCGCCCCCTCCGGCATACTGGCCGCATGTCCTCGAAGCGCTCGCGTTCCACGCTCACCGGCGTCGCCGCGGCCCTCGCCGCCGTCGTCGTGATCGGCGGCTTCGCGCTGACGAACGCGCGGAACGGCGACGACGCGGTGCTCTCGGCGGCCCCGTCCGCCACGGCCTCCGACCGCAGCGCCCCGACCGCCGGCAGCGGCGACACGAGCGGCACCGGCGACTCGGACGGCGGCAGTGACACCGGGGACGGCAGCGGCGTCGCGGTCGTCGACCGGAACGGGCCCGATTTGCCCGGCGCCGACGTCCTCGACCGCTGCACGAGCGACTCCCGCGCCACGGTCGCCGCCTACGAGACCGCGGCGCTCGGCCGGGTCGTCATGCAGTGCGGCACCTCGGCGCAGGGGTACGAGCACATCCGGGTCCGGCACACGGGGGACTGGCGGGAGGTCCTCGCCGGGCACACCGCCGAGCGGGACTGGGACGACGCCATGCTGACCGCGGTGCGGACGGCGCTGACGAGCCCGCAGAAGGGGCTGCCGGTCGACGCCGGCGACGGCAAGGTCTGCTACGCTGCGCCCGTCCGGTTCGACGACGGGACGGCACCGAGCCCCGACGGTTTCGTGAAGGTCATCGTGTCGGCCACGACGGAGCGGGTCATCACCGCGTACCCGACGGACGAGTCCGACTGCTGACCGTCCCCGGGCCGGGCCCGGGTCAGGCGTGCACCTCGTGCTCGTGCCGCTGGTGCGACGCGGGCTCGAGCTGGAACGTCGAGTGCTCGACGGGGACGTCGAAGTGCTCGGCCACGCACTGCTGCAGTTCGTCGAGGATCGCCGGGGCGTGCGCGGTCGTGAAGCAGTGGTCGTCCACCACGACGTGCGCGGTGAGGTTCGGGACGCCGGTGGACACGAGCGTCGCGTGCAGGTCGTGCACGGCGATGACGTGGTCGAGCCCGAGGATGTGCCCTCGGACGGCGTCGAGGTCGAGCCCGCGCGGGGTGGCCTCGAGCAGGACGTCGGCGGTCTCGCGCAGGAGCTTGACGGCACGCGGCAGGATGAGCGCGCCGATGAGCAGCGCCGCGACCGAGTCCGCCCGCTGCCAGCCGGTCGCGAACAGCACGACCGCGGCCGCGATCACGGCCACGGACCCGAGGGTGTCGTTGAGGACCTCGAGCCGGGCAGCGCGGGACGTGAAGCCCTCGCCGGAGGCCCGGACGAGCACCGCGAACGCGACGAGGTTGCCGACGAGCCCGACGACGCCGAAGACGAGCAGCGGACCGGCCTCGATCTCCTCGGGCACGAAGAGCCGCTGCACAGCGGAGATGACGACGTACACGCCGACGGCGAGCAGGATCGCCGCCTGGGCCGTCGCCCCGAGCACCTCGGCACGCTGGTAGCCCCAGGTCCGCCGCGCGGTCGGGGTGCGGCGGGCCAGCCGGGTCGCGACGAGACCGATGCCGAGCCCGCCGGTGTCGACGACCATGTGCCCGGCGTCGACGAGCAGCGCGAGGGAGCCTGTGACGACCGCGCCGACCACCTCGGCCAGCAGGATGCCCGCCGAGATGCAGAACGCGATGAGCAGCGCGCGCTCGGAGGCGTGTCCGTGCGCGTGGCCGTGGTCGTGTCCCATGCCCGCCATCGTAGGAGGCGCGTCCGACGACGTGCCAGGATCGGGAGCGTGAGCGGATCGCCGTACGAGCTGAGCGCACCGGCCGACGTCCTCGCACGGTTGCACCCGCGCCTCCGCACCTACTTCGGCCGGATCCCGTCCGGGCACGTCGGCCGCGGCTCGGGCACGTTCAGCGTCGTCGGCACGCCCCGTCGCTGGGTGTGGCCGGTGCTCGCCGTCCTCGCACGCGACGCGGTGCTGTTCCCGGTCTGGGAGCACGACGTGCCCTTCACGGTCGAGAATCGCCCGGCGCGCGTCGGCCGCGGCTCGGCACCGGCACCGGACGGTGAGTCCGGCATCCGCCGCCGCCACGCCCTCCGGTCCGGCACCCACCGCGCCGACCGTGCCCGCGCCGACGGCCGGGAGGCGCGTCCCGCCGTGCGCGCGCACCGCACCTTCCACTTCGCCTCCGGGGACCGGACGATGGTCGACGCGATCACCGCCGAGCCCGAGGGGCTCGTCGACCACCTCGGCACCCGCGGCCGGGTGAGCGCACTGCTCGCGGTGGCGGTCCCCGCGACCGGACCCGACGCCGGGGTCCTCCGCCTGGTCTCCACGTGCGTGTCGGTGCGTGCGCTGGGACGGGAGTGGCGCCTCCCGGCCGTCGTGTCGCCGCGGGTGGTCCTCACGGAACGGTTCGACGACGAAGCGGACGTGCAGCGCGTGTCCCTGGTGCTCTCGGCACCGGTGGTGGGCACGCTGTACCGGTACGAGGGGGCGTTCCGGTACGTCGTCGTACCCGACGAGGCATGACCGGGAAGACGGAGGACAGCATGGACGGACAGCAGCGACGCGTGGTGGTGGCGGGGGCGAGCGGTTTCGTCGGCCGGTACCTGCAGGACGCGTTCCGTGACGAGGGGTACCAGGTCGTCACGATCGGCCGCACCGGCGACGCGGTCTGGGGGAACACCCTGCGCATCCGTGAGCTCGTGGACGGTGCCGACCTCGTCGTGAACATGGCGGGCAAGAGCGTCGACTGCCGGTACGGGCCGCGGAACCGCGCCGAGATCATGCGCTCGCGGGTCGACACGACGCTCGAGCTCGCCGAGGCGATCCGGTCCGCCGAACACCCGCCGCCGCTGTGGCTGAACGCGTCGACGGCGACGATCTACCGGCACGCCGACGACCGCCCGCAGGACGAGGAGACGGGCGAGCTGGGCGAGGGCTTCTCGGTCTCGGTCGCCCGTGCGTGGGAGGACGCCCTCTTCGGCGGCGACCTGCCGCACACCCGGCGGGTGGCCCTGCGGATGGCGATCGTCCTCGGCGACGGCAGCGCCCTGGTGCCGTTGCTCCGTCTCGCGCAGGCGGGGCTGGGCGGGCCGCAGTACGACGGCCCGTGGTTCCCGACCCGGGCGCGTCTGGCGGCCGGCACGTACCACCACGACCGGCACACCCACGGGCGGCAGCGCTTCAGCTGGGTGCACATCGCGGACGTCCTCGGTGCGATCCGCTTCGTCCGTGACCACGAGGACCTCGACGGGCCGGTGAACGTCACGAGCCCGAACCCGTCGGACAACCGCACCGTGATGGCCACGATCCGCGACGCCGTCGGGCGCCGCTTCGGCCTGCCGACCTGGCGGTGGATGCTCGAACTCGGGTCGGTCGCCATCCGTACCGAGACCGAGCTCGTCCTGAAGAGCCGGTGGGTGGTGCCGACCCGGTTGACGCAGGCGGGCTACGAGTTCCGGTACCCGCACCTGCGCGGGGCGCTGGCGGACATCATCGCCGAGCGGCGTCAGCACCGGCGCTGAGCGGCGGGGCAGCGGAGGCGTCCGTGGCCGGGGGCTCGGCGGCGACGCGGACGGGGCGGGCGGGTCGGGAGGTCCACAGCACCGCGCCGACGACGACCGCGCCCGCGACCGCCTCGACCAGGTCCGGCACCTCGCCGAACGCCGCCCACGACGCCAGCACGCCGACGACCGGCACGAGCATCGAGAAGGGCGCGACCGTGCTCGACGGGTACTTCCCCATCAGGCGCGACCAGATGCCGTAGCCCACCAGGCTGCCCGCGACGACGATGTAGAGCAGCCCGAGGTCGGCCGGCAGCGCCTCGGCGGTGAACGCGGTGCCGAGCGCGTGCCCGACCCGCTCGGGCCCCTCGACCAGGAGCGACAGCGCCGCCATCGGGACCGGTGGCACCACGGCCCACCACAGGGTCAGGTGCAGCGGGTTGACCGGCCCGGCCTTCCGCGTCGTGACGTTGCCGATCGCCCAGCCGAGTGCCCCGCAGAGCACGAGGACGACGGGGAGCAGCGCCGCCGTCTGCGCCCGGTGCACCGCGATCACGCCGAGGGCCGCGACGGCGATGGCCACTCCGACCACCTGGCGTGCGGTCAGGCGCTCGCGGAGCAGGACACCGGCGAGCAGCACGGTGAACGGTGCCGAGGCCTGGATGACGAGGGACGCCAGACCCGTCGGCATGCCGGCCGCCATCCCGAGGTAGAGGAACGCGAACTGCAGCACGCCGAGCGTCGCGCCGACGAGCACGATCCAGCGGAACGACACCGCCGGGCGCGGCACGAACAGGAGCGTCGGGACCGCGAGCAGCGTGAACCGCACGGCGGCCAGGAGGAACGGTGGGTAGTGCTCGAGGGCGATCGCGGTGGCGGGGAAGTTCAGTCCCCACGCGACGGCGACGACGAGGGCGAGGACGCGGTCACGGGGCTGCACCGGACGATCGTCCCGCATCCGATGCAGTAGCACCAGCGGACGTTCCGACAGCGTCGTTGTAGGGTCCCTGCATGGTCGGCTTCGACATCGCCCTGCTGCCGGTGCTCCGCGAGCTTGCCGAACGCGGCAGCGTCACCGCGGTCGCCGCCGCCACCCACCGCACGCCCAGTGCCGTGTCCCAGCAGCTCCGCACCCTGCAGCGGCAGGCCGGGGTCCCGCTCGTCGAGCGCGTCGGCCGCGGGGTCCGGCTCACCGAGCACGGCCGCGCCCTGGCCGGCATGGCGACCGGCGTGGCGACGGCGCTCGCCACGGTCGAGGCGGCCTGGACCGAGCACCTCGCCGGCGCGACCGGCACGGTCGACCTCGCGGCGTTCCCCTCGGCCGCCGAGCTGCTGCTCCCCGGCCTCCTCACCCGGATGCGGGCGCACCCGGGGATCGCGCTCGAACTGTCCGACGTCGACGTCAGCGAGGGCGAGTTCGCCCCGCTCGCCGCCGACCACGACGTCGTCATCGGCCACCGCCCCGACGGCGCCCGACGAGCCGACCGGTCCGCCGTCGAGACCGTGCCCCTGCTCCGGGAACCGCTCGACGTCGCCCTGCCGCTCGACCACCCGCTCGCGGGCCGGGACCGGGTGGGCATCGAGGACGTCGTCGGGGAGACCTGGATCGGCGTGCCCGAGGACTACCCGATCGACCGGGTGCTGACCGCGATGGCCGCGGCCTCGGACACACCGCCGTCGGTCGCGTTCCGCACGATCCACCTGCCCGTGATCGAGAACCTGGTGGCGGCGGGGCACGGCATCGCGCTCGTGCCCCGGTACACCTCGCGGACGCGGGCGCCGGGGCGGTTCCGGCTCGCGACCCTCGCCGACGTCCGCGCGGGGCGGCGCATCGAGGCGCTCGTCCGCCCGGACCGTGCGGTCCGCCCCGCGGTCCGCGTCGTCCTGGAGGCCCTGGTCGCCGAGGCCACGGACGTCACCACCTGATCCGGTCCCGTCCGCACCGGACGGGGGACGGGCCTCCCGGCGGCCGGACCCCGCAGCACGCGGGACGGGCGGTCACCCGCGGCGGAGGACCGCTGCGGGGGACCGCCCGTAGGGCGTCGTGCGCGACGCGCTAGACGTCGAGGTGGTCGACCAGCTCGTCCGCGAGCCCGGTGTAGGTCGCGGGCGTCAGGTTCGTCAGCCGGGCCTTGGCGGCGTCGGAGACGTCGAGCCCGTTCACGAAGTCGACCAGCTCCTGGCGGCCGATCCGTTTGCCGCGGGTGAGGTCCTTGAGCATCGCGTACGGGTCCTCGATGTCGGACTGCCCGGCGGTGACCTCGGCGCGGATGACCGTCTGGATCGCCTCGGCGAGCACCTCCCAGTTGCCGTCGAGGTCCTCGGCCAGGCGCGTCTCGTTCACCGCGATCTCGCCCAGGCCGCGGCGCAGGTTGTCGAGCGCGAGCAGCGAGTGCCCGAACGCGACGCCGATGTTCCGCTGCGTGGTGGAGTCGGTGAGGTCGCGCTGCAGGCGGCTCGTGACGAGGGTCTCCGACAGCGTGGAGAACAGCGCCGACGAGATCTCGAGGTTCGCCTCGGCGTTCTCGAAGCGGATCGGGTTGATCTTGTGCGGCATCGTCGACGACCCGGTGGCACCCGCGACCGGGATCTGCGTGAAGTACCCCATCGAGATGTACGTCCACACGTCGGTCGCCAGGTTGTGCAGCACGCGGTTGGCGTGGCGGACCCGGTCGTACAGCTCGGCCTGCCAGTCGTGCGACTCGATCTGCGTCGTCAGCGGGTTCCACGTCAGGCCCAGGCCCTCGACGAACTCCTTCGACAGCGCGGGCCAGTCGGCCTCGGGGTCGGCCGCGAGGTGCGCCGAGAACGTGCCGGTCGCGCCGGAGAACTTGCCGAGGTACTCGCCGCGCTCGACCTGCGACAGGATCCGCTCGAGGCGGTACACGACGACCGCGACCTCCTTGCCGAGCGTGGTCGGCGTCGCCGGCTGCCCGTGCGTGTGCGAGAGCATCGGCACGGCGCGGAGGCTCGTGGCCATCTCCCGCAGGCGCTCCACGACCGCGCGCACCGACGGCAGCCAGACGTGCTCGACGGCGTCGCGCACGGTCAGCGCGTAGGAGAGGTTGTTGACGTCCTCGCTCGTCGCGGCGAAGTGGGTGAGCTCGGCGACCGAGTCCAGGCCCAGGTCGCTCAGGCGACGGCGGACGAAGTACTCCACCGCCTTGACGTCGTGCCGGGTGGTCGCCTCGATCTCGGCGAGCTCCGCGATCTGCGCCTGACCGAAGTCGTCGACGATCGCACGGAGCGCGGCCTTGTCGTCCACGGAGAGCGGCGACGTGGTGAACATCGCGTGGTCCGTGAGGAACACGAGCCACTCGACCTCGACCCGGATCCGGGCGCGGTTCAGGCCGGCCTCGGACAGGTGCTCGCCCACCGTGTGCACGATCGGGTAGTAGCGCCCGTCGAGCGGGCTGATCGGCTGCGGGGGAAGGGGGGTCATGGGGCTCCCTGGCGGACTGCCGGCTCGAGCTGGTGGAAGAGTGCCCGGCAGGCCCGTTCGACCGTGCTGAGCACCCGGTCGAACTCGTGTCGGTCCGCGTAGTACGGGTCCGGCACGTCGGCCTGCTGAGGCCAGGCGTCGTCGTACCGCAGCAGGAGCGTCACCTTCGCGGCGTCGTCCATGGTCGGTGCCCACGAGCGCAGGATGCGTTCGTGGGAGCGGTCGAGTGCGACCACCAGGTCGAGGTCCGGGAACCGGTCCGGGTCGAACTGACGGGCGCGATGCCTGCTGCCATCGTATCCGCGCGCCGCGAGCGCTGCGATCGTCCGCTCGTCGGCGGGTTCCCCGACGTGCCAGTCCCCGGTGCCGGCGGACTCGACGACGAAGCGGTCGGCCATGCCGGCGTCGGCGGCGGTCTGCGCGAAGACGATCGCGGCCATCGGGGACCGGCAGATGTTGCCGCTGCAGACGAAGGAGACACGGAAGGGCGACGGGGCCCCGGCGTCCATGGTCATGTGCACATCATGGCGCAGGAGGGTGGCCGACGCGATGCCCGTCCGTCAGGCGCGACCGCGGCCGCCGAGCACCGGACGGGCGACGAGCCCGACCAGCCAGGCGAACACCGCCAGCACGAAGGCACCGACGATGCCCCAGCCGAACGACTCCACCTGGAGCCCGAAGCCGAGCCCCGTCGAGATCCCCGCGACGATGAGGAGCAGGACCCCGTTCACGACGAACGAGATGAGCCCGAGCGTCAGGACGTACAGGGGGAACGCCACGATCCGGATGAGCGTGCCGATCACGGCGTTCACGATGCCGAAGACGAGCGCGACGAGCAGGTAGGTCAGGACCGTCTCGACGGGGCCGTCGTCCCCGAAGGCGTCGACGGACACCCCGGTGACGAGGAGCGTGGTGAGCCACAGGGCGACGGCGTTGACGATGAGCCGGACGAGGAAGCGCATGGGTCCCATGATGCCCGCGCGCCTCCCGGTACGCTGAGGCGGTGACCGACGCGCCCGTGCACATCCGACCCGAGATCGCGGTCCTGCCGCCCTACAAGCAGGGACGACAGGCGGCCCCGGACGCCCTCAAGCTCTCGAGCAACGAGAACCCGTTCCCGCCGCTGCCCGGCGTGGTCGAGGCGGTGCAGGCGCAGACCGCGTACAACCGCTACCCGGACGCCACCGCGCTCGCCGTGCGGGCCGTCCTGGCGAACCGGTTCGGCACCACCGTCGACCAGGTGCACGTCGCCCCCGGCAGCGTCGCGATCCTGCACGAGCTCGCGAAGGCCACGTCGGGCCCCGGCGACGAGGTCGTGTACGCCTGGCGCTCGTTCGAGGCGTACCCGGGTGTCGTCACGGTGGCCGGCGCCACGAGCGTGCAGGTTGCGAACCGCCCCGACGGCGGGCACGACCTGGACGCGATGGCCGCCGCCGTCACCGAGCGGACGCGCATGGTGGTCGTGTGCACCCCGAACAACCCCACCGGCCCGATCGTGACCGGAGCCGAGTTCGCGTCCTTCATGGCGCAGGTGCCGACCTCGGTGCTCGTCGTGCTCGACGAGGCCTACGCGGAGTTCGTGACCGACGACGACGCGGTCCGTGGGCCGGCGCTCCTCGAGCGGTACCCCAACCTCGTCGTGCTCCGGACCTTCTCGAAGGCGTACGGGCTGGCGGGCCTCCGCGTCGGGTACGCGCTCGGACCGGCATACGTCCTCGACGCCGTGCGCGCCTGCGCCATCCCGCTGTCCGTCACGGCGCAGGGACAGGCGGCCGCGCTGGCCAGCCTCGAGCGCGAGGGCGAACTGCTCGAACGGGTCGCCGAACTCGCCGCGCGCCGCGACGAGATCCGCGCGGGGCTGCTCGAGCAGGGGTGGGACGTGCCCGTCGCGCAGGGCAACTTCGTGTGGCTGCCGACCGGCGAGCACACCGCGGTCGTCGCCGAGGCGCTCGAGCGTGCCGGACTCATCGTCCGGGCCTTCGCCCCGGAAGGCATCCGCATCTCGATCGGCGAGCACGAGGCTGTCGCAAAGCTCCTCGAAACCACGGGTGCCGTTGTGGGACGTCTCACAACGGCGGCCTCTGAGCGGCCGGTACGCTGACCGACATGTTGTTCCGCGCCGCGGCTCCTGCGACGACCCCCGTCCAGCTCCTCGATCCCGAGGGCCGGTTCGTGGAGACCGACGAGAACGCCGAACTCGCCGCCGTCGCACAGTCCCTCCCCGACGAGACCCTGCTCGCCATGCACCGCCAGATGGTGCTCACCCGACGCTTCGACCACGCCGCCGCGAACCTGCAGCGCACCGGTCAGCTCGGACTCTGGGCGCCGAGCCACGGGCAGGAGGCCGCGCAGGTCGGTTCGGCCTTCGCGCTCCGCCCGCAGGACCACGTCTTCCCCTCGTACCGCGAGCACGCCGTCGTCCTGCAGCGCGGTGTGCAGCCGATGGAGATCGTCTCGCTGTTCCGCGGCCAGGCGCACGGCAACTGGGACCCGGACGAGCGCGGCAACACGCACATCTACACGCTCGTCATCGGGGCGCAGACCCTGCACGCGACCGGCTACGCGATGGGCCAGGCGCTGGACGGCGTCGTCGGCACCGGTGACCCGGACGTCGACGAGTGCTCGATCGTCTACTTCGGCGACGGCGCGACCAGCCAGGGCGACGTGAACGAGGCGTACGTGTTCGCCGCCTCGCACACCGCCCCGGTCGTCTTCTTCCTGCAGAACAACCACTGGGCGATCTCGGTCCCGGTGTCCGTGCAGTCACCGACCCCGCTCGTCGACCGCCCCCGCGGCTTCGGCATCCCGAGCATCCGCGTCGACGGCAACGACGTCCTGGCCTCGTACGCCGCCAGCGCGCTCGCCACCGAGCACGCGCGCAGCGGCCAGGGCCCGGCCTTCGTCGAGGCGGACACCTACCGCATCGGCGCGCACACGAGCTCCGACGACCCGACCCGGTACCGCGGGGACGACGAGCTCGCCGGGTGGGTCGCCCGCGACCCGATCACCCGGTCCGAGGCGTACCTGCGCAGCCGCGGGGCGACCGACGCGCAGTTCGCCACGTTCGACGCCGAGGGCGAGCAGATCGCCGCCGACATCCGCACCCGCACGAACGCCCTCCAGGACCCGCCGATGGAGGCCATGTTCGACCACGTGTACCGCGAGCCGCACCCGCGCATCGACGAGCAGCGCGCATGGCTCCGCGACTACGAGGCCGGCCAGGACGCAGGAGCCCACGCATGAGCACCACCGAGCAGCTCTTCGACTACACGCTGCGCGCGCACCCCGGCGCCGGCGAGGTCCCCGAGGACCCGACTCCGACCCTGCCGATGGCCAAGGCGCTCAACGCCGGCCTGGCCAAGGCCATGGAGGCGGACGACAAGGTCCTGCTGATGGGCGAGGACATCGGCCGCCTCGGCGGCGTCTTCCGCATCACCGAGGGCCTGCAGGACCGCTTCGGCGCCGACCGCGTGCGGGACACCCCGCTCGCGGAGTCCGGCATCGTCGGGACCGCGATCGGCCTGGCCCTGCGCGGCTACCGTCCCGTGATCGAGATCCAGTTCGACGGCTTCGTCTGGCCGGCGTTCAACCAGATCACCTCGCAGCTGGCGAAGATGGCGAACCGGCTGCCGGCGCACATGTCGCTGCCGATCGTCATCCGCATCCCCTACGGCGGCCACATCGGTGCCATCGAGCACCACCAGGAGAGCCCGGAGGCGTACTTCGCGCACACCCCGGGCTTGCGCGTCGTCAGCCCGAGCACCCCGAACGACGCGTACTGGATGATCCAGGAGGCGATCGCGTCGAAGGACCCGGTCGTGTTCTTCGAGCCGAAGTCGCGCTACTGGCCGAAGGGCCAGGTCGACCTGGTCGACGGGCACGTCCCGATGCACACGACGCGCGTCGCCCGCACCGGCACCGAGGTCACCCTCGTCGGACACGGCGCGATGGTCGCGACCCTCATGCAGGCGGCGGACATCGCCGAGGCAGAGGGCACGAGCTGCGAGGTCGTCGACCTGCGCTCGATCTCGCCGATCGACTGGGAGCCGCTGCTCGCCTCGGTGCGCAAGACCGGCCGTCTGGTCGTCGCGCAGGAGGACTCCGGCTTCATCAGCGTCGGCAGCGAGATCGCCGCGACCGTCGCCGAGCGGGCGTTCTACACGCTGCAGGCGCCGCCGCTGCGGGTCTCCGGGTTCGACATCCCGTTCCCCCAGTCGAAGCTCGAGCACTTCCACCTGCCGGACGCCGACCGCGTCCTCGAGGCCGTCGACCGCGCCCTCGCCTACTGACCCGCATCCTCCCCGCACGAACGAACCCTCCGAAGGAGCCGACGTGGCCGTCGCCGAATTCCCCCTGCCCGACGTGGGGGAGGGCCTGACCGAGGCCGAGATCGTCCAGTGGCGCGTCGCCCCCGGCGACGAGATCACCGTGGACCAGGTGCTCGTCGAGATCGAGACCGCGAAGTCCCTCGTCGAGCTGCCGTCGCCGTTCTCCGGCACCGTGACCGGACTGCTCGTCGCCGAGGGCGACACGGTCGAGGTCGGCAAGCCGATCATCCGCGTCGAGTCCGACGCCGCTGCCGTCGACCAGCCGGGAGGCCCGGCACCCGTCGCCGACGCCGCTCCCGTCGCGCAGGCCCCGGCTCCGGCTGCCCCCGCACCGGCTCCCACGTCGGCCGCGGCCGCTCCGGCCCCCGCCGCGCCTGCCCCCGCTGCTCCGGCCCCGGCTGTTCCGGCTCAGGCCGCTGCCGTCCCCGCACCCGCCGCCGCTCCCGCTGTTCCGGCTCCGGCCGCAACACCGGCACCCGCGCAGGTCGCGGTCGACGCCGCTGTGGTCGGCACGGACGAGGGCTCCGGCGCCGTCCTAGTCGGCTACGGCTCCGCCACTTCCGCACCGTCCCGTCGCAAGCCGGGCGCCCGCCGGGCCGCGGCGGTCGCGGCCGAGGCGAGCCGCGCCTCCAGTCGGGAGGCCGACCTCGACCTGGTGACCGACGACGGTGAGGCCACCACCGCCGACGCCGTGGCCGCGCAGGGCCGTCGTCCCGCGCGTCCCTCGATGCCGAGCGCCTCGGCGCTGCAGGTGATGGCGAAGCCGCCCATCCGCAAGCTCGCGAAGGACCTGGACGTCGACCTGACCACGGTCGTCGCCACCGGACTGGCCGGCGAGGTCACGCGCGACGACGTCATCCGGCACGCCAAGCAGGCGAGCGTGTTCCGCAACATCGAGACCCCGGAGTGGGGCGGCGTCCGCCAGGAGACCATCCCGGTCAAGGGCGTCCGCAAGGCCATCGCGACCGCCATGACGACCTCGGCGTTCACCGCGCCGCACGTCTCGCTGTTCGTCGACGTGGACGCGACCCGCACGATGGAGTTCGTCAAGCGCCTCAAGGACTCCCCGACGTTCGCCGGCGTCAAGGTCTCGCCGCTGCTCATCATGGCGAAGGCCGTGATCTGGGCCGTGCGCCGCAACCGCTCGGTGAACTCGTCGTGGACCGACCGCGAGATCATCGTCCACCACTTCGTGAACCTCGGCTTCGCCGCGGCCACCCCGCGCGGGCTCCTCGTGCCGAACATCAAGGACGCGCAGGACATGTCGCTCCTCGAGCTCGCGAAGGCCCTCGAGGAGATGACCCTCACCGCCCGAGACGGCAAGACCAGCCCGGCGCAGATGGCGGACGGCACGATCACGATCACGAACATCGGCGTGTTCGGCATGGACACCGGGACCCCGATCCTCAACCCGGGCGAGGTCGCGATCGTCGCCATGGGCACGATCAAGCCGAAGCCGTGGGTCGTCGACGGGGACGTCCGCAGCCGCATGGTGACCACGATCGGCGCCTCCTTCGACCACCGTGTCGTGGACGGCGACGTGGCATCGCGCTTCGTGCACGACGTCGCCTCGGTCATTGAGGAGCCGGCGCTGCTGCTCGACTGAGCGGCGCCGCCGCCGGTCCGTCCGCGCGATCCGGACCGGCACACGCACTCGTGGTGTGCCGTTCACACCGATGTCGGCGGCGCGGGGGATGATCGGGACATGGTCCACCAGCTGCTCGTCCCGCAGCAGGAGATCCGGACGGGTCGCCTGGTGCTCACCCCCGTGACGCCCGCGGACATCGACGCCGTGCACGAGCTGTTCTCCGACGCCCGCACGTGGACGCACCTGCCCGCCGGACGCCACGTCTCGCGGGCGGAGACGCAGGACCTCGTGCAGCGGAAGATCGGCGGCCGGGTGCGGTACGGGCTGGGCTCGTGGGTCGCCCGCTCGGCGGCGTCCGGCGCGTTCCTCGGCCTCGGCGGGGTCGACCGCACCGCGGGCGGCGTCTGGAACCTCGGGTACCGCTTCGCGCCGGAGCACCACGGGCACGGGTACGCGACCGAGCTGGCCCGCGCCGCCGTCGACGCCGCTCGTGACGTGCACCCCGAGCTGCCGGTGACGGCACGCGTGCTGGTGAACAACCCCGCCTCGGCACGGGTGCTCGCCCGCGTCGGGCTGACCCAGGTGTGGCAGGGGCCGTCGAGCGCTGCCGGTCCGGACGGGGCCGCGTGCCAGGTCTGGAGCGACCGGGCGCTCGCGGACGCGCAGCGCGACTGGCTCGTCGCCAACAGCTGAGGGCCGGGCGCCGCGACGACCGACATCCGTTGGTCGCGACGGTGTCGGACGGTACTGTGACAGGACTGGTCATGTCCACACAGGACCGCCGCCGCAGCACGAGGAGTCCGTTTGCCGAGCCGCATCACCGAGGGTGCTGAACCGAAGCACCAGCAGCTGCGGCGGATCCTGCTCGACCTCATCACGACCCGGCTCGCCCCGGGCGCGGCCATCCCGTCGGAGCGGCAGCTCATCGCCGAGTACGGCGTCTCGCGCATCACCGTCCGGGAGGCCCTCGGCCAGCTCGTCAACGAGGGGCACCTCGAGCGCGTCCGCGGCAAGGGCACCTTCGTCGCCAACCGTCCGATGCAGTCGACGCTGCACCTGGCCTCGTTCACCGAGGAGATGCGCGCGATGGGCCACGTGCCCACCACGGTCGTGCTCGTCCGCGAGGAGCGGCTCCCGCCCGAGGACACCGTGGCCGCGCTGCACCTCGCCGAGGGGGAGCCGGCGTACCACCTCAAGCGTCTGCGGATGGCGGACGGCGCCCCGGTCTCGGTCGACGACGCCTGGCTGACGGCCGACGTCTTCCCCGGGTTGCTCGACCACGACCTGTCCGGGTCGGTGTACTCGATCGCGGCCGAGGTCTACGGGCGCCCGATCGACCGCGCGCAGCAGACGGTCGCGGCGAACCCGGCGGTGGACGAGATCGCGACGCTGCTCGGCACGAAGACCGGAGCGCCGCTGCTCGAGTTCGACCGGGTGTCGTACTCCGGCACCCGTGCAGTCGAGCACGCCCGGAGCTGGTACCGGTCGGACCGCTACCGGGTGCAGATGGAGGTCACGGCGGCGCGGCTCACCGCCTGAGCGGCTGCGGGGGCGCGTGCGGGTCCGTCCCGTCGTCGACGGTGCTCCCGACACGACGGTGCTCCCGACGAACGGAGCGGGCGCCGCGTCGGTCGCAGCGCCCGCTCGGGGAGCAGTGCCGGCTCGGTCGGGGTGGGTCAGACCTCGAACAGGGCAGCACCGGCAGCGACGGTGCTGCCGACGGCGTCCTGCGGGACCGAGTCGGGCGTCGACCCGAGCACGACCACGGGTACGACGGGGGAGTAGCCGGCCGCGGTGATGGCCGCCGGGTCGAAGCGCACGATCGGGTCCCCGGCGCTGACGGTGTCGCCCTCGGCGGCGAGCAGGGAGAACCCCTCGCCCTTGAGCTTCACGGTGTCGATGCCGACGTGCACGAGGACGTCGGTGCCCGCGGCGCCCTGCATCGCGAACGCGTGCGGGTGCAGCTTGACGATGGTGCCGTCGACCGGCGCCACCGCGGTGACCGTCCCGTCGATGCCGGACGGGTCGAGTGCGACCCCCGCGCCGACGAGCTGCTCGGCGAACACCGGGTCCGGCACGTCGGCGAGTGCGACGACCGGTCCGGCGAACGGCGTGCGGACGACCGTCACAGTTCGTCCTGGATGTCCTGCGCGAGGTTGTCGGCGATCGGGCCGACGATGACCTGCCAGCCGGTGCCGCCACCGACGACGGCCTGGGCGCCGGCGGCCTTGAGTGCGTCCTTGTCGACGAGGTCGCCGTCCTCCACCTCGACGCGGAGGCGCGTGATGCAGCCCTCGACCTCGTCGATGTTGTCGGTTCCGCCGAGTGCGGCGATGATGTCGGCAGCCTTGATGTCAGCCATCTGTTTCCTCCTCGTTACGGGTTCGCTCACAGGTTGACATGCAGTCCACGGTCATCGACACTACGAACTGGTCATGACCGGACAGGACCGGACCTGGCGACACTGCCGAGGGTACCGGGGCGGTCCACGCGACTCAACTCACCCCGACCAGCTCCACCCGACGACGAGAGGAACGCCGATGAGCACCGCTGCCCCCACGGACGTGCCGGAGAAGAAGACGCCGAAGAAGCAGAGCAAGCTCTTCGCCAACGCGCAACGACTCGGTCGCAGTCTGTTGCTCCCGATCGCGGTCATGCCCGCGGCCGGCATCCTGCTCCGCCTCGGTCAGGCCGACATGCTCGGCGCCATCCCCGGCTTCTCGCAGGGCGCGACGATCATCGCCGCCGCGGGCAACGGTGTGTTCACCTGGCTCCCGCTGCTCTTCGCGGTGGGCATCGCGATCGGGTGGGCGAAGAAGTCCGACGGCACCACGGCCCTCGCCGCCGTCGTCGGCTACATGGTCATGTACCAGGTCTTCGCCGCCATGTCGCCGATCGTGCTCGCGGGTGTGAAGGACGCGAACGGCGACCAGGCGACGATCAACTTCGGCGTCCTCGGCGGCATCGTGATGGGCCTCGTCTCCGCCGTGCTCTGGCAGAAGTTCCACCGCACGAAGATGCCCGACTTCCTCGGGTTCTTCTCGGGTCGTCGTCTCGTGCCGATCCTCACCGCGGTCGCCGGTCTCGTCATCGCCGTCGTGATGTCGTTCTTCTACCGCTACTTCGACATCGCCTTGACCGCCGCCGGCCAGGCCGTCGCCGACAACGCCGTCCTCGGTGGTGGCGTGTTCGGGTTCGTCAACCGCATGCTCATCCCGATCGGTCTGCACCAGCTGCTCAACTTCTTCCCGTGGTTCCAGCTCGGCAGCTTCACCACGGGCGGCGTCACCTACCACGGCGACATCGCGCGCTTCCTCGCCGGCGACCCGACCGCGGGCATCTTCCAGACCGGCTTCTTCCCGATCATGATGTTCGCGCTGCCGGCCGGTGCCCTGGCGATCTGGCGGAACGCCAAGCCGCAGAACCGCAAGCTCGTCGGCGGCATCATGCTCTCGGCCGCGCTGACCTCGTTCGTCACCGGCATCACCGAGCCGCTCGAGTACTCGTTCATGTTCGTGGCGTTCCCGCTCTACATCATCCACGCGGTCCTCACCGGCACGTCACTGGCGCTGGTGAACGCTCTCGGCATCCACGACGGGTTCTCGTTCTCGGCGGGAGCGATCGACTACGTGCTCAACTTCGGCAAGGCCGACGGGGCGATCTGGCTCATCCCGATCGGTCTCGCGTACGCGGTCGTCTACTACTTCCTCTTCAGTTTCGTGATCAAGAAGTGGAACCTCCGCACCCCCGGGCGCGAGGACGACACGACGATCGCCGAGAACACCATCGACGCGGCGACCAAGCCGTAGCCGGACCGACCCCGGACGGGAGGCGCGGTGCCAGCCGGCACCGCGCCTCCCGTTCGTCCGCTCTCGGATGAGAGCGGTTTTGACAATCGTTCTCAGCTAGGGCTAGCGTCATCAGCATGCACTCCCGTCGCTTCCTCGCCCTGCCGCTCGTCGCCGGTGCCGCCGCGCTCGCCCTGACCGGCTGCGCGAACTCCTCGTCCTCGTCCTCGTCGTCGGACGACGGCGGCGTCGTGACCGTCGTCGCGTCGACGAACGTCTACGGCTCGATCGTCGAGACCATCGGCGGTGACCGCGTCGACGTCACCAGCATCCTCGACGACCCCTCGCAGGACCCGCACTCCTTCGAGTCGAGCGCCAAGACGCAGCTCGCCGTGTCGAAGGCCGACCTGCTCATCGAGAACGGCGGCGGGTACGACGACTTCATGACGACCCTCGCGAAGTCGTCGAACACGAAGGCCGACACGATCAACGTCGTCGACCTGTCCGGGCTCGACACGGGCGGCTCCGACGAGTTCAACGAGCACGTGTTCTACAGCTACCCGACCATGGTGAAGCTCGTCGCCGACGTGGCCGACCGTCTGGGTGCGCTCGACAGCGCGGACAAGAGCACCTTCCAGCAGAACGCCGACGCGCTCACCGAGAAGCTGCAGGACCTCGAGTCGCAGACCGCCGCGGTGAAGAAGACGGTCGACGGCGACGAGGTCGCCTACACCGAGCCGGTCCCGGGCTACTTGTTCGATGCGATGGGCCTCGACAACGTCACGCCCGACGACTTCTCCGAGGCGATCGAGGAGGGCGACGACGTCCCGCCGGCCGCCCTCAACGCCACCCTCAAGCTGTTCACAAGCGGTGAGGCGAAGCTCCTCGCCTACAACGAGCAGACCTCGAGCCCGGAGACCGAACAGGTGCAGCAGGCCGCCGAGGACGCCGACGTCCCGGTGGTCGGTGTGACGGAGACGCTCCCGAAGGGGGAGGATTACGTCTCGTGGCAGCAGGCGAACATCGACGCGGTGAAGGCGGCACTGACGAAGTGACGACGGTCCAGGAGCCGACCCGAGCCGCCACTGCCGAGCGCAGTGGCGGCTCCGCCGTGCTCGCGCTCCGGGACGCCGGGCTGTCCTACGGCACGCGGAAGCTCTGGGACGGGCTGGACCTCGACGTCGCTCCCGGGGAGTTCGTCGCCGTCCTCGGGCCGAACGGCGCCGGCAAGACCTCGCTCCTGCGCACCGTGCTCGGCCAGCAGCGCCTGACGAGCGGATCCATGTCGTTCCTGGGCCGCCCGGTGCGCCGCGGACACCGGAGGATCGGCTACATCCCGCAGCAGCGGCTCATGGACTCCGGCACACCGCTGCGCGCCCGCGACATGATCGCCCAGGGCGTCACCGGGCACCGCTGGGGCGTGCGTCCGGAACGCCGGGCCGAACGGGAGCGCATCGACCGCATCGTCGACGAGGTCGGCGCCACCGCGTTCGCCGACGCCCCCGTCGCCGAGCTCTCCGGCGGCGAGCAGCAGCGCACCCGCGTCGGGCAGGCCATCGCCGCCGACCCGGCACTGCTCCTGTGCGACGAACCCCTCATCTCGCTCGACCTGCGGCACCAGCGCGGCGTCACCGAGCTCATCGACCGGCAGCGCCGGCAGCAGGGCGCAGCGGTCCTGTTCGTCACGCACGACGTCAACCCGATCCTCGACGTCGTCGACCGCGTCCTCTACATCGCCGGCGGGCGCTTCCGGATCGGCGCCCCCGACGACGTCCTGCGCGCCGACGTCCTCAGCGACCTGTACGGCACGCCCGTCGACGTCGTGCGGACCATGGGACGCGTCGTCATCGTCGGTGCGAGCGACGCCCACGACACCGCCGGCGACGGCCACCACCACTGCGAACCCGCCCCGCACGGCGCCTCGCCCGACGAAGGGCGGCCGTGATGGACGTCTGGTCGACGATCTTCTCGTTCCAGGACTACGGCGAGCTGCTCGTCCTCGTCCGCAACTCGATCCTCGCCGGTGCGGTGCTCGGCATCGTCGGCGGACTGGTCGGGCCGTTCGTCGTCGCGCGGAACATGCCCTTCGCCGTGCACGGGATCAGCGAGCTGTCGTTCGCCGGTGCGAGCGCGTCCCTGCTCCTCGGCGTCAACGTCGTCACCGGGTCGCTCGTCGGGTCCGTGATCGCCGCGGTGCTCATCGGCCTGCTCGGCAGCCGGGCGCGCGACCGCAACTCGATCATCGCCGTGCTCATGCCGTTCGGGCTGGGCCTCGGGATCCTCTGCCTGGCGCTGTACAAGGGGCGGGCGGCGAACAAGTTCGGCCTGCTCACCGGGCAGATCGTCTCCGTCGACAACCCGCAGCTCGGGTTCCTGGTCGTGGTGTCCGCGGTCGTCGTGCTCACCCTGGTGGTCATCTGGCGTCCGCTGATGTTCTCGTCCGTCGACCCCGACGTCGCCGCGGCCGCCGGCATCCCCGTCCGGACGCTCGGGCTCGTGTTCATGCTCGTGCTCGGACTCGCCACCGCGGTGTCGGTGCAGATCGTCGGGGCGCTCCTGGTGCTCTCGCTCCTGGTCACCCCCGCGGCAGCCGCCCTCCGCGTGACGGTCAACCCGGTCCTCGTGCCGGTGCTCTCCGTGCTCTTCGCGGTGACGTCGGTGGTCGGGGGCATCCTGCTGGCCCTGGGTGGTGGACTGCCGATCAGCCCCTACGTCACGACCATCTCGTTCGTGATCTGGGTGGTCTGCCGGGTGCTCGGCGCCCGGAAGGACCGCCGTGGACGCGACCGCGTGACGGTCCGAGAGCAGCACGCCGACGGTGGGACGGGCCTCCCGGCCACGACGAAGGAAGGAGTCGCAGCATGAACGCCGTACAGCGACCACGACGCAACACCTGGCAGCGCGAAGCCGTCCGCGGCGCGCTCACCGAGACCGAGGGGTTCGTCAGCGCGCAGTCGCTGCACGCACACCTGCGCGACGGTGGGTCGACGATCGGGCTGGCGACGGTCTACCGTGCGCTGACCGACCTGGCGAACGACGGCGACGCCGACTCGCTCCAGCAGGACGGCGAGGCCCTGTACCGGGCCTGCACGACCGACAAGCACCACCACCACCTCATCTGCCGCGTCTGCGGGCGGACGGTCGAGATCCAGGCCGACCCGGTCGAGGAGTGGGCACGGGCGACCGCCGCCGCGAACGGGTTCTCGAACGCCAGCCACGTGGTCGACGTCTTCGGTGAGTGTGCCGAGTGCACGGCCCGTGCTGCTGTCCGCGGGGGCGCGTAGTCTCCGCGACATGCACGTCATCCTCGTCCCCGGGTTCTGGCTCGACGCGAGCGCGTGGGACGAGGTCGTCCCGGTCCTCCGGGCCGCCGGACACACCGTCGACCCGGTCACCCGACACGGCGAGACCCTCGACGAGCAGGTGACCGACCTCGTCGGCCGGATCGACGCCGCACCGGAACCCGTCGTGCTCGTCGGGCACTCCGGCGGCGGACCGATCGCGTACACGGCCGCCGACCGACGCCCGGACCGCGTGCGACACCTGGTCTACGTGGACACCTTCCCCGGGCCCGAGGGCGGCTGCGTCAACGACGAACTGCCCGTCGTCGACGGACGCGTGCCCCTGCCGTCGTGGGACGTCTGGGAACCCGCGACCGTGCGGGACGTGACCGACGAGGTCCGCGCCGACCTGGAGCGCCGGGCGTTCGCCGAGCCGGCACGCGTCACCTCGGATCGGTTCCACTACACCGACGCCGCGCGGCACCGGATCCCGGCGACGGTGATCACCTGCGAGATCGCGCCGGACGAACTCGCCGCGATGGTCGCCGACCACCAGGCGTGGGCCGCGGAGCTCGTCGCGACCGAGGAGCTCGAGATCGTCGGGCTCCGTGCCGGGCACTGGCCGATGCTGACGGTACCGCGGGAGCTCGGGGCGCTGATCGCGCAGGCGCTCGCGCCGCGGCCCGCCGCCGGCGTGTAGCGCGGGGGCGGGCGGCACCGGCCGGCGGGCGGCTTCGCCGGGCGGCGGCCGACGGGCGGCGTCGGGTGGCGGACGGTCGGGTTCGCCGGGCGGCGGACGGTCGGGTTCGCCGGGCGGCGGCCGGTCGGGTTCGCCGGGCGGCGGCCGGTCGGGTTCGCCGGGCGGCGGCCGGTCGGGTTCGCCGGGCGGCGGCCGGTCGGGGGCAGAGGTCGCACGATCTGCCGCCCCGCAGGCGTCGGCACGGCAGTTGATGCGACCTCGGCGGAGGGCCGACGGCGGGTCCTGCGACCTCGGTCGTGCCGACCCGGTCCGATCCGACTGACCCATCGGCCCGGCCGTCGCCGTCCTGCAGAGCTGGCCATCGGCCCCCGTCCCGCCGAGGTCGCACGATCTGCCGGCACGTGGCGGCCGGCGCGGCACTTCGTGCGACCTCGGCGCTCGTCCGACGGCGCGTCGTGCGACCTGGGCGGGTGCTCGACGGCGCGTCCTGCGACCTCGACGCTCGCCCCCGCCCGAGAGGCCGATGCGGTCCCCGTCGTCATCGTCCATCGCACCCAGCGTCGGCACCCCGTCCCGCCGAGGTCGCACGTTCGGTCGGCTCGCGGCGGCCGGCGCGGCAGTTCGTGCGACCTCGGCGGGCCTCCGGCGGCGCGTCGTGCGACTTGGGCGGGTGCTCGGCGGCGCGTCGTGCGACCTCGGCGGGCACCCCCCCCCCCCGGCGATGGCCTCGCGGCACGCCGCCGGGGCCGCGGCACGCCGCCCGGGCCGCGGCCCGCACCCTCCCGGACGGGAGGCCCGGCTTGCGACGCGCCCGGCCGTCGCGTAACGTAGGCGGCTGGCTCTCCGCGTCCGCGCGGAGCGCCCGTTGTTCTGCCCTCCGACCGTCGCGAACGCCGCGGTCGCGTGGTACCGGATCCGAGCCTCCAGGCACGGATGTGTCGGCGCGAGCCGACCGCCGGTCTGGGCGGTGCGCACAACCCCCTCGCTCAGGCACCTCCGGTGGTGCCAGCGCGTGCGTGCCAGGCAAGTGACCTTGGGTGCAGCCGATCGGCTGCACGGTATTCATCAGGAGGAAACCATGGCTGCAGTGTGCCAGGTGACCGGCGCCGTTCCCGGCTTCGGACACAACATCTCGCACTCGCACCGCCGGACGAAGCGTCGCTTCGACCCGAACGTGCAGAAGAAGACCTACTACGTGCCGTCGCTGCGTCGTAACGTGACGCTCAACGTCAGCGCCAAGGGCATCAAGGTGATCGACGCTCGCGGCATCGAGTCCGTCGTGGCGAGCATCCTCGCTCGTGGGGAGAAGATCTGATGGCGAAAAAGGGTCAGGACATCCGTCCGATCATCAAGCTGCGTTCCACCGCGGGTACCGGGTTCACGTACGTGACGAAGAAGAACCGCCGGAACAACCCCGACCGTCTCGTGCTCAAGAAGTACGACCCGGTGATCCGCAAGCACGTCGACTTCCGTGAGGAGCGCTGAGTCATGGCGAAGAAGAGCAAGATCGCGAAGAACAACCAGCGCGCCGTCATCATCGAGCGCTACGCCGAGCGTCGCCTCGAGCTGAAGAAGGCCCTCGTGGACCCGAACGGCACCGACGAGTCGCGTGAAGCCGCTCGCGTCGGCCTGCAGAAGCTGCCGCGCGACGCGTCGCCGGTCCGCTACCGCAACCGCGACGCCATCGACGGCCGCCCCCGTGGCCACCTCGGTGAGTTCGGCATCAGCCGTGTCCGCTTCCGCGACATGGCCCACCGTGGCGAGCTGCCGGGCATCACGAAGAGCTCCTGGTAAGCACCAGCACCACCGACGCCCCCGCGACCTTCCGAGGTCGCGGGGGCGTCGTCGTGTCCGGGGCACCGACCGGCTGGTCCGAGGAGTCCGACCGGCGGCTCGGAGGTCCCCGGACGAGGCACCCGGGATGCCAGGGAGCGGGCTGCGAACGGGGGACAGGCGCCGCATCGGTCGTCCCATGCGTCACTCCAGCCTCACCTGTTGCCCGAGAGCCCCGGAAATCCGGGCGAGTCGACGGGAAACCCACGGACCGGCTGGTAGGTTCATCACCGGTTCCACGGGCCCTCGGCCCGGTGGTCCGCGGCTCGGGGCAACCGCTCCGCGCACCCGGACGTCACGACGTCCGACCCATACGCAAGAAGTCCGAGGAGGACATCCAATGGCTGACAAGTCACTGAACCGCACCGAGCTCGTCGCTGCCGTCGCCGCCGAGTCCGGCCAGAGCCAGGCCACCGTCAACGGCGTCGTGGACGCGCTCTTCGCCGTCGTCGGCAAGTCCGTCGCGGACGACACCAAGGTCACGATCCCGGGCTGGATCGCCTTCGAGAAGACCCACCGCGCCGCGCGCACCGGCCGCAACCCGCAGACGGGTGAGGCCATCGAGATCGCCGCGAGCGACTCGGTCAAGGTCAGCGCCGGCAGCAAGCTCAAGGCGTCGGTCAAGTAAGACCCCTCAGCGAAACGGAAGGGACGGCGTGCGCGCCGTCCCTTCCGTCGTTCCCGGGAGGCGCGGCAGTTCTCCACAGGCCGGCACGACCGCCGGGAGGCGCTGCTCCCGTCCACAGGCCGCTCACCGCGATTGTCGGGGCGCGTCGGCCAGCGCCTAGGCTTGCCGGGTGAACCGCATCGCGCGCATCGCCGGCCCCGGGGTCCTGTTGCTCGCAGCGTTCGTGTCCCTGCTGGTGGCGCTCGTCGTCGGAGGTGGGGCGGACGCTGCGCTCATCGCCGACCCCGGCGCCGTCGTGCGGTTCGGGCTCCCGATCGCGCGGATGCTCGTCGACCTGTCGGCCGCCGCCACCATCGGTGGTCTGGCCCTCGCGACCATCGGGTTGTCCCGCTCGGCGCCCGAGTGGGACCGGGCGATCGACATCGCCGCGGGCGCCGCCGGTGTCTGGACCGTGACCTCCGCCGTCACCACGTTCTTCACCTACCTCAGCGTCGCGGGCGGCGCCGTCAGCCTCGACGCGAGCTTCGGCCAGTCGATGGGCGTGTTCCTGACCGGGACGGATCTCGGCCTCGCGTGGCTCACCACCGTGCTCGTCGCGGCGGCCGTCACCGTCCTGTGCTTCGCCGTCCGCTCGCGTGGCATGGTCGCGCTCACCACCGCGGTCTCGCTCATCGGACTCGTCCCGCTCACCCAGCAGGGGCACGCCGCCGGCACGGCCAGCCACGACGCCGCGGTCACCGCGCTCGGACTGCACCTCGTGGGCGCCGCACTGTGGGTCGGGGGGCTCCTCATGCTCGTGCTCGTGCGCGACACCCTGCCGGGAGCCCGCCTGGCCGCCGTCGTCGGCCGGTACTCGAGCGTCGCGCTGGGCTGCTTCGTGCTCGTCGCCGTGTCGGGGGTCGTGTCCGCGCAGATCCGCCTCGGCGGCTTCGGCGAGCTCGGCAGCCCCTATGGCGTCCTCGTGCTCGTCAAGGTCGGCGCGATCATCGCGATGGGCGTCATCGGCGCCCTGCACCGGCGCAGCGTCATCGCCGCACTCACCACCGCTCCCACTCGGGTCCGTCCGTTCTGGACGCTCGTGGTGGTCGAGCTCGCCGTCATGGGCGTCGCCTCCGGGTTCGCCGCCGCCCTCGGCCGGACCGCCACACCGGCCGGACAGGTCGCCCTGAGCAAGACCAGCGACCCGACGCCGGCCGAGCTCCTCACCGACGACCCGCTCCCCGCCGCTCCCGGTCCGTGGGGGTGGGCGACGAGCTGGAACGTCGACCTCTTCTGGGTGATGGCCGCCGTGCTCCTCGTCGCCGCGTACACGGCCGGTGTCGTCCGCCTCCGTCGACGGGGCACGACGTGGCCGGTCCGCCGTTCCGTGGCCGCGGCGATCGCGGTCGTGACCCTCGTGGTCGCCACCTCGGGCTCGCTGCACACCTACGACCGCTTCCTCGTGTCGGCGAACATCGGCGCACACGTCCTGCTCGGCCTGGTGGTGCCGGCCCTGGTCTGGGCAGCGGCGCCGGTGCAGCTCATCCGCGCGGCGGTCCTGCCCCGCGAGGACGACAGCGCCGGTGTCCGCGAGTGGACCGGGGTGCTCGTCGACAACGCCGTCGTCCGCTACCTGGTGCAGCCCTTCCCGGCGTTCCTGCTGCTGGCGGGCATCTGGTGGGGCCTGTTCGCGACCGACGTCCTGCGCTGGTCCGTCAGCGACGCCATGGGCCGCACGGTCGTCGACGTCGTGTTCCTGCTCGTCGGGCTCCTGGCCCTGCCGACCCTGCTGACGCCGGTGGCCGTCGGAGCCCGGACCGTGTCGACCGCGGCGTTCCTCGTCCGCGTGGTCGGGGCCGTCGTCGTGGCCGCCGGCACGGTGTCGCTCGGGCTCGCGATGCAGGGACCGCTCGGGCTGCTGCAGGCGTCGTGGTTCGGGGCGATGGGCCGCACCTGGGGGCCGGACCCCCTCGTCGACCAGGCGCGCGGTGGGGCGGTGTTCGTCGTCGCCGGCGTGCTCGTCGTCGTCACGGTCGTGGTGGTCGGTCTCGTGCGCCTCCGTCGCGGAGCACCTCCCGCGGGCGTGGCGGGGACGGGCGACGAGGGTCCGGTGTCCGACGGAACCGCGACGGGAGGCGTGGACCAGGCGTCGGTCTCGACGGGCGCGGCGGGTGCGACGGACGCGCCGGGCGCGGCTGCTGCGGCGGGAGCGACCCGATCGTCGGACGTGACGCGGACGGCGGACGCGGTGGGCGCGAGCCGAGCGGCGGATGTGACGCGGTCGGCGGACGCGGCCACGGGCCTCCAGGACGGGTCGGCCGCGGCCGGAGCCGACAGTGCGGTCCCGACCTGGTCGGGCACGCCGTGAGCATCGAGCTCTCCGCCGAACAGCGGGCGGTCTTCGAGTACATCGAGTCCACGCGCGACCACGTCTTCATCACGGGCCGGGCGGGGACCGGCAAGTCGACCCTGCTCAACCACCTGTCGTGGAACACCGAGAAGCAGGTCGTCATCTGCGCGCCCACCGGCGTCGCCGCGCTGAACGTCGGCGGGCAGACGATCCACTCGCTGTTCCGGCTGCCGATCGGCCTCATCGCCGACGCCGAGCTCCGGCAGGGGCCCGAGACCAGGAAGCTCCTCAACACCATCGACACCCTGGTCATCGACGAGGTCTCGATGGTGAACGCGGACCTCCTCGACGCGATGGACCGGTCGCTCCGCAAGGCCCGCGGGCGGCAGTCCGAGGCGTTCGGTGGGGTCCAGGTCGTCATGTTCGGCGATCCGTACCAGCTGCCCCCGGTGCCGGGTGACGGGGACGAGCGTGCTTACTTCACCGACCACTACCGGTCGATGTGGTTCTTCGACGCGAAGGTGTGGCTCGAGGCCGAGCTGAACATCATCGAGCTGGCGACCGTGCACCGTCAGCGCGACGACGCCTTCGCCGCCATGCTCACGGCCGTCCGCCACGGCCGGGTGACCGCCGACGTCGCGGGGCAGCTGAACGCCGCGGGCGCACGACCCGCGCCGGACGACGCCATCACGCTGGCCACCCGGAACGACACCGTGTCGCGGATCAACAAGGCGGCACTCGAACGGCTGCCCGGCAAGCTGAAGACCGCTCGGGCCGACGTGAACGGGGACTTCGGCGGGCGGAACTTCCCGGCGGACGAGGCCCTCGAGCTCAAGCCGGGGGCGCACGTGATGTTCCTCCGCAACGACCCCGACCAGCGCTGGGTGAACGGCACGCTCGGCATCGTGCGGAGCATCCGGGACACCGTTTGGGTGAGCGTCGACGGCGAGGACTTCGAGGTGCAGCCGTCGGTGTGGGAGAAGTTCAAGTACTCCTACGACCCGGACAAGAAGGAACTCAAGAAGGACACTGTGGGGGAGTTCCAGCAGTTCCCCCTCCGCCTCGCGTGGGCCGTGACGATCCACAAGTCCCAGGGCAGCACGTACGACCGGGCCGTCGTGGACCTGGGCAACCGCGTCTTCAGCGCGGGGCAGACGTACGTGGCGCTCTCGCGGCTGACCTCGTTGGACGGGCTGTTCCTGACACGGCCGCTGCGGCCGGCGGACATCATCGTCGACCTCGACGTGCGGCGGTTCATGTCCGAGGCGCCGAGGATCGTCGCGACCCAGCTCGAGGCGCCGAAGCCCGCCGAGGACTGACGGGGCGGCCGCGGCGCGGCGGGCCCGTACGCCCGCCCGCTCGCGTTCGCCGAGTCGCACGACCTGCCGCCCGCGTTCGCCGAGGTCGCACGATCGGCCGGGTGGCTGGCGCCGGGGCGGCGGATCGTGCGACCTCGGCGGCAAGGCGGCGGCGTGTTGTGCGACCTCGACCCCTCGACCCCTCGACCCCTCGACCCCTCGACCCCTCGACCCCGCCTCGACCCCGCCTCGACCCCGCCCCCTCGACCCCGCCTCGACCCCGCCCCCTCGACCGCGCGCCGCGCCCCCGCGCCGCGCACGCGACGACGCCCGCCTGCCGAGCGGCAGACGGGCGTCGAGGGGTCGTTCGGAGCGGGAGGATCAGGCGCGGGCGCCGGCCGCACGCAGCGCGCGGAGGTTCTCCTTGTCGGCCCCGAGCGCGGTGAGCACGAGGACCACACCGACGATCGCGTGGAAGACGTTGTCCGTGGTGTTCAGCGCGAGGACGTTGGCCGAGGTGGACATGAACACGAAGCCGTAGACCGCGAGCACGAGGAGCACGACACCGATGACCAGGTTCACGGCCCGCGACCCGATCGTGTTGCCGAGGCCCACGATGAAGAACGCCGCGGCGAGGAGCGTCCAGATCGCACAGAGCGCCGGGTTGAGGCCGAAGGCGTTCCAGAGGAACCCGCCCGAGCGGCTGAAGAACTGGCCGCCGTTGTCCTGCGCGAAGAAGAAGCCCAGCACGCCCCAGATCGCGAAGAGCGTGCCGGCGGTGACCGCCAGGGCGCGGTTTGGCGAGGCGGTGATGCCCGGTTCCTTGATGGCCACTTCGGTCTCCTCTTCCCGCGCGACGATCGCGCTGTACGACGTCCCGCCGACTCGGTGTCCGGCGCTGGTCGCACCTGTGTCACGCTGTCCGGAGACCTGCTGCAGGACGGCCGTGGCCTTGCTGCGGAGGCCCGAGTTCCCAGCTCCCGACGGGTGCTGCAACGGTATCGTGTCGGACCCCGAGCGACCGAATCGCTTCCCGCCCAGCAGACGGACGACGAGACCGACCACCATGACACCGAGGAGGACGATGCCCGTGATCCGGACGCCCGAGCGCACTGCGCCGGAGTTCCGCGACGAGGGGCGTGGACCGAGCGTGTCCCGGAGGTTCCGGTGGGCACTGCTCGCGGCTCTGGGGTTCGTGATCGTGCCTCTCGTCTACGCGGTCGCGGTGTTGACGCCGACGGGGCAGCGGATCGAGGATGCCGCACTCGGCGGTGTCCGCGAGTCCGACCTGTTCGGGTCGGACACCGCCCTCAACGTCATCTCGGTCCCGGTGATCCTGCTGCTGGTCGTCGTGATCGCCGCCGTCGCGTTCGCACGCAGGCGGCTCGCCGTGGGGCTCGGGGCGGGCTTCGTGGTGCTCGCGTCCGCTGCCACATCGACGTTGCTCAAGCGTATCGCCGAGCGCCCGGAGATCGCCCAGTCGACGACGCCGAACTCGTTCCCCTCCGGGCACGCGACGATCGCGCTCGCTGCGCTGTTCGCCGTGCTCATGGTCACACCGAGGCGGTTCCGGGCGGTGGTGCTGCTGCTCGGCACGGTTTACGCGGTGTTCGTCGCGAACCAGACGGTCGTGTACGGGTGGCACCGGGTGAGCGACATCGTGGGGGCGTGCGCGGTGGCGCTCTTCTGGCTCGGCGTGGTGCGGGCCGTCGGTCCCCGGGTGGACCGGGGCGAGCGCGGCGACCGGGACGGCGCCCGCGGCCCCCGTCGTGCAGTGACCGTCGTGCTGCTCGTGGCGGTGGGCGTTGCGTTCGCCGTCGGGGTCGTCGCGCTCCTGGTGGGGACGGCGGGCAACGGGGACCACGACGCGATGCTGCTGGCCGGCCGGCTGGCCTCCTCGGCGAGCGTCGTCGCGGTCGTCACCGCTGTGTGGCTGGCCGACGGCATGCACCACGTGCCGTCGACGACGAGTCCGGCAGCGCCGCCGACCAGGGTCTGACGCTGGCGGGAATGCCCTCGCCTGCGCTACGTTGTACCGAGCAAGTCGATGCAAACGCATCGAACGCACGGAAGGCGGCGCATCATGCAGTTCGGGATCTTCACGGTCAGTGACGTCACGACCGACCCCACCACGGGCACCACGCCGGACGACACGCAGCGCGTCCGCGACATCCTGACGATCGCACAGCACGCGGACCAGGCCGGTCTCGACGTCTTCGCGACCGGTGAGCACCACAACCCGCCGTTCGTCGCCTCGTCCCCGACGACGATGCTCGGCTACCTCGCCGGTGTCACGAAGGACATCACGCTCTCCACGTCGACGACCCTGGTCACCACGAACGACCCGGTGCGCATCGCCGAGGAGTACGCGATGCTCCAGGTCATCAGCGACGGCCGCATGGACCTCATGATGGGCCGTGGCAACACCGGCCCCGTGTACCCCTGGTTCGGCAAAGACATCCGGCAGGGTCTGAGCCTCGCCGTCGAGAACTACGCGCTCATCCGCCAGCTCTGGGAGAACGAGGTCGTCAACTGGCAGGGGCAGTTCCGCACGCCGCTGCAGGGCTTCACCTCGACCCCGCGCCCGCTCGACGGCGTCGCACCCTTCGTCTGGCACGGGTCGATCCGCACGCCGGAGATCGCCGAGCAGGCCGCGTACTACGGCGACGGCTTCTTCCACAACAACATCTTCTGGCCGATCCAGCACACCGAGCAGATGGTCGGGCTGTACCGCCAGCGCTACGAGCACCACGGGCACGGCCGTGCCGACCAGGCGATCGTCGGCCTCGGCGGACAGTTCTTCGCGCGGAAGAACTCGCAGGACGCCTGGAACGAGTTCCGTCCGTACTTCGACAACGCCCCGGTCTACGGCCACGGCCCGTCGATGGAGGACTTCACGACCCAGACCCCGCTGACCGTCGGCTCGCCGCAGCAGGTCGTCGACCGGTACGCGGCCATGAAGGACCACGTCGGCCACTACCAGCGCCAGCTGTTCCTCATCGACCACGCGGGGCTGCCGCTCAAGACCGTGCTCGAGCAGATCGACATCCTGGCCGAGGACATCGTCCCGGAGCTCCGTCGCATCAACGACGAGGGTCGCCCCGCGGACGTCCCCGCGAACCCGCCGACGCACCGTGAGCGGGTCGCCGCTGCGCAGGCGGCCGGCACCGTGGGCGCGGACCACGTCGCCGCGGTCGACGAGTGGACCGGCGCCTCCGTCTGACCGCCCTCCCGGGCGTGACGGGCTGACCAGTCCGCGGGCTGTGCGACGGGCCGCACGGACGACACCGTGACGGACGGGAGGCGCGGTGCGCGCTGGCACCGCGCCTCCCGGCCGCGGGGTGTGCACGCTTGCCGACACCACGGACGACGGGAGGCCCGGTGCGCGCTGGCACCGGGCCTCCCGTCCGTGGGGTGCGCAGCCCGGCGGCGGGCGGCCGCGGCCCGTCTCAGCGCACCGGATCCGTCTTCGACCCGCGTCGCGGTGTCGGCGCGGTCGCGTCCGGCGCACCGGTGCCAGTGGTCGGACCTGCTGGACGAACCGGACGTGCCGGCACGAGCTTGAGTCCCACCACGCAGCCGACGATCCCGGCGATGAACACCAGGCGCAGCACCGTCACGGGCTCGGCGCCCGTCGCCATGCCCCAGAGCACGGTCAGGGCAGCGCCGGTCCCCGTCCAGACGGCGTAGGCCGTGCTGATCGGGATGTGCTTCAGGACGTACCCGAACGCGCCGAGGCTCAACGCGATGGTGACCGCGAAGACGAGCGTCGGCCCGGGGCGGGTGAACCCGTCGCTCTCCCCGAGCGCGGTGGCCCAGACGGTCTCGAACGCGGCACTGACGAACAACACTACCCAGGCCATCAGCCGACCACCTTCAGGCCGACCACGCAGGCCACGAGTCCGACGACCAGGCCGATGCGGGCGAGGGACGCGGCCTCCTGCCGGCGGGCGATCGCGACGAGGACGGTGAGCGACGCACCGATCCCGACCCAGACGGCGTAGGCGGTGCCGACCGGGATCTCCTTCATGGCGAAGGCGAGCCCGACCATGCTCAGCGCCATGCCGGCGACGAACACGATCGTCGGCACGACCCTCCGGAACCCCTTCGATGCACCGAGTGCGGTTGCCCAGACGGCTTCGAGCACGCCGGACAGCACCAGGACGACCCAGGCCATGTGTTTCCTCCGATCCGAAGTCGTACGACTGTGCGACTTCCGGCTCCCAGTTCTAGCACAAAGTCGTACGACTGTGCGAACATTGCCGCATGGCACGGAGCATCGACCTCGAGGAACGTCGGCGGACCGTCTCCGAGGCGGCGGGGCGGGTGCTGGCGCGCGACGGCCTCGGCGCCCTCTCCGTCCGGAACGTCGCAGCCGAGGCCGGGCTGCCACCGAGCACTGTCCGCTACGCCTTCCCGACCCAGGCGAGTGTGCGCGAACACGCCATCGCGCTGGTGTTCGACCGGACGCGGGAGCGGATCGCCGCGATCCCTGGAGACCTGTCGACGCGGGACCGGGTGCGGGCCGTGCTCGTCGAACTGCTGCCCCTCGACGAGGAGCGCGAGGTCGAACTCGACGTGTACCTCGCGCTCGGGAACGCGGCACTGACCGACCGGGAACTCCGCCCGACGCTCGACCGGGTCGTGGCCGAGATGCGGGAGTGGTGCGACCGGGTCCTCGTCATGCTCGCCGTGCCCGAGGCCGACCGGGAGTACGAGGCGAACCGGCTGCACGCCCTCATCGACGGGCTCGCGATGCACGTCGCACGACTCGCTCCGGGTGCGGCGGGGGACTGGGCCATCGCCGTCCTCGACCGCCACGTCGACGGGCTCGTCGCCGGCAGCTGACGCACCCGCCCGCCGGGCCGCACCCGCCCGCCCGCCGGGCCGCACCCGCCCGCCCGCCGGGCCGCACCCGCCTGCCCGCCGGGCCGCACCCGCCCACCGGACCCGAGCCGCGCCTCCCGGTCGGCGTCCACAGCGCCACGGTCGCCTATCCTGTCCCGGTGACGAGCAGCCCGGCCCGCCCCGTCACGACGCGCTCCCGCAGCCTCACCGGTCCCGGTCTGGTGCTCGCAGCCGTCGTGGCGCTCCTCGCCGTCCGCATCGTCTCCCCGGCGGTCGGCACCGCGGGCCTGCCGGACGTGCTGCAGGACTTCCTCACCCTGGCGATCAGCGTCGTCGTGGAATCGCTGCCGTTCGTCGTGCTCGGCATCGTCCTGTCGATCGTCGTCGAGGTCTGGGTCCCGCACGGTGTCCTCGAGCGGATCCTGCCGACCCGCCCGATCCCCAGGCGTGCCGTCATCTCCCTCATCGGCATGCTCTTCCCGGTGTGCGAGTGCGGCAACGTCCCGCTCGCCCGGGGCCTCATGCTCCGCGGCTTCACCCCGGCCGAGGCGGTCACGTTCCTCGTCGCCGCCCCGATCCTCAACCCGCTCGTCATCATCAGCACCGCGCAGGCGTTCGGTTGGTCCGGGTGGATCCTGCCGGCCCGCATCGTCGGCGGCTTCGTCGTGGCGAACCTGGTCGGCTGGATCGTCGCGGCCCACCGCCGTCCGGCCGACCTGCTGCTGCCCGCCTTCGAGGCCCGCTGCCGCGCGGCCGTCGGGGCGCCCCGGGTGGCCAACCGGTGGCGGGAGAGCGCCTCGCACTTCGGCGGGGAGACCGCCACGATGATGCCGGCGCTGTTCGTCGGTGCGGGGCTGGCCGCCGCGATCCAGGTCGCGGTGCCGCGGAGCACCCTCGTCGCGGTGGGCTCGAACCCGGTGCTGTCGGTGCTCGCGATGATGCTCCTGGCGATGACGGTGTCGCTCTGCTCGAACGTCGACGCCTTCTTCGCGCTGTCGTTCGCGTCGACCTTCCTGCCGGGGTCGATCACCGCGTTCCTGATCATCGGGCCGATCATCGACGTCAAGATGATCGCCCTCCTCCGGACGACGTTCCGCGCGCGCTTCCTGGTGCTGCTCGCCGTCGTCTGCGTCATGTTCGCCGCGACCGTCGGGTTGGTGATGAATGTCCTCGTCTGATCAGCCGTCGCGCGAGCACACCGCGCACGTGCACGAGCACGCCGACACCCGACCGGGTCGGGCGGACCGCACCGCGATGCGCCGCACCCTCCTCGGGCTCGGCTCGGTCCTCGCCGTGGCGCTCGGCACCCTGTGGCTCGGGGTCGCCGACCACCTCGACCTGTACATCAACCCCCGGTACGCGACCTTCACGCTCGTGCTCGCCGCCGTGGCCGTCCCGGCGTCGGTCGCCGGTCTCCTCGTGGTCGCCCGCCACGGCACGCACGCGCACGACGGGGACCCGGAACCCCGGCCGGGAGGCGGTGGTCGCCTCCTGCACGTCGTCCTCGGCTCGGTCGCGGCGCTCGTCACGGTCGGCACCGTCCTCGCGATGCTCGTCCTGCCCCCGTCGACCCTCTCCGCCCGCACCGCCCAGCAGCGCAGCGTGGGGTCGGCCTCGCTGTCCGACGCGACCGGGGCGGGGGCTCCGGTCGCGCTCCTCGGCAGCGAGTCGGTCGACACGTCGGAGTACGGCGTGAAGGACTGGGCGGCCCTGATCCGGCAGACGACCGACACCACCGCGCTGGTCGGTCGGAAGCTGACCCTGACCGGCTTCGTCGTACCCGGCTCCGACGGCACCTTCACCCTCACCCGCTTCGTCGTGAGCTGCTGCGCGGTCGACGCGCAACCGGTCGGTGTCGGCGTGACGACGGACGGCAGCGAGCCGCAGGAGAACCAGTGGGTCCGGGTCGAGGGCGCCCTCGCCGCGAACCCGGACACCGCCTCGGACGCCCGGCTCGTGATCCGTGCGGCGAAGGTCACGCCGATCGACGAGCCCTCGGACCCGTATGAGTACTGAGACGCGTCCACGCCGCCCGGTCACGCACCGGTTCCGCCGGCGTTTCGTGACGGTCGTGACGGTCCTCGCCGTGGTCGCCGCGCTCGCCGCCGCCGCCGGGTCGCAGCAGGGGCCGCGCCTCCGCTCGGTGTCCTACGACGCCGGCGACCTCGTCACGCGTCCGGCCCAGCGGGTCATCCTCACCGCGAACCAGGCCGTGCAGCGGGTGCCCGCGTCCGCCGTGCGGGTCAGCCCGGCGGCACCGTTCTCGGTCACCTCGAGCGGCAACACGGTCGCGGTCGAGTTCGCCGGCCCGCTCGCGTACGACCGCGACTACACGCTCACCGTCCGCGACGTGCGGGCGCCCGGGCAGTCGGCGGCGTCCGAGCTCCGCACGACCATCCGGACGGGCAACACCGACGTCCTCGCCGTGGTGCCCGGGGCGGACGGGCAACCGGACAGCATCGTCCGCCGCAGTCTCGACGCCGCCGGGTCCAGGACCGTGTACCGGGCGCGCGGGATCACCGAGTACGCCGTCCTCGCCCGCTCGCTGGTGGTGCTCCGCGACACCGGCCGAGGGGGTTCCGCCATCGACGTCGTCCCGCTCGCACGCGGGGTGCAGGACGAATCCGTGCCGGTGGAGCGCATCGCGATGCCGAGCTCCGTCGGTTCGGCGAAGGCACTGCACGCGGCCGACGACGGCTCGTCGTTCGGGTTCGTGTACGCCGACACGTCCTCGGGTCGGAGCGAGGACGTCGGCCTGTACGTCGTCGACCTGACCGGCACCCACCAGCCGGAGCCGGTGGCCGCGGACGGCGAGCCGACCCCGGGCGCGACGCCGATCTCGGTCGCCCAGTGGGCGTACGTCCCGCGCACCGCGAGCGCACTCGTCCGCACCGGGACCGACGACCTGGTGCTCGTCGACATGAGCGGCCGCACCGACGCCGTCCGCCTGGGGTCCGCCACGTACCTGCACGGCTTCGTCGGCTCCGGTACGACGGCCGTCGTCGAGACGGGCACCGGCATCGTGCAGCTCGACCTGACGAACGGCGAGCGCACCGACCTGCCGGCGCCGGCGGCGAGCACGGCCACGAGCTACCTCGGTCGCATCGCGCCGATCGCGGACGACCGCTACCTGCGGGTGGTGGGGTCGGTGCGCCCGGACGGCACCCTGTCGGCCCGGCTCGTGCGCGTGGACGGGGAACGCGCCTCCCGGCTCGCGGTGACCGTGCCGGACGACGCGAGCATCACCGCGGTCTGCCCGTCGCCGAACGGGCAGTTCGTCGCCCTGGCGACGCAGTCGGCGGACGGGGCGCTCGTGAGCGTCGTCGACGCCACGTCGGGGGCGCTCGAGGCGTCGCTGGCCGGCACCGCGATCGACTGGTGCACGGCGCTGCCGACGGGCGACGAGGTCGGCTGAGCCCGGTCGGCGGATGGACCGTCCGACCGGTCGCGCGGCGTCCGGCTAGTGGCGCAGCGTCCGGCGCGGGTACTCGCCGAAGCGGCGCAGGTACTCGCCCGAGAACCGCCCCATGTGGGTGAAGCCCCAGCGCGCGGCGATCTCCGCGACGGACCCGGTGCCGGGCTCGGCGGCCAGCAGGTCGGCACGCACGCGGCGCAACCGGATCTCGCGCAGGTAGTTCATCGGCGTGCGGTCGAGCGTCCGCTGGAACGACTCCTGGAGCGCCCGGACGCTGAGGTCGGCAGCACGGGCGATGTCCGACACGCTCAGCGGCTCGGCGGCGTGCTCGTGCAGGAACTCCACCGCGGCGCGCAGCCGGTTGTTGCGGCGCTCGCCGTAGCCGTCGGGCAGGACCTCGCCCTGGAAGCGGTAGAGGCCGAACAGCGACCGGGCGACGTCCCGCTGCGCCTCGTGCCACGCCAGCGACGACGAGCCGTCGGTGCGCAGGGCACGGACGGCCGAGGCGACCGAGCCGCGCCAGGACTCGACGGCGGCGGCGGACGGCGGGGTCGTTCGGTCGAAGCCGAGGGTGCCGTCGACCAGGAACTGCTCGGCGGCGACGTCGAGTACGAGGTCGCGGCTGAGGTGCACGAGTCGCTGGTCCCAGTCCTCGTACTCCATCGCGAAGCGTCGCTCGATCGGGAAGAGCGTCGGGACGCCCGGTTCCATGCGGACCTCGTCGCGGCCGACGTCGACCCGTGCCCGACCGGAGTCGATCCACTGGACGACGACCTCGTCCTCGACGGCCACGTCGCCGCGGAGGAGTCCGTGCATCTGGGAGCGGCGGATGCTCATCGTCTCGTCGCCGACCCCGACGTACTTGTACCAGTAGTCGGTGTCGATGCGGGAGGAGTGCCAGGAGCGCCCGGCGTACATGCCGGCGAGGTCCTGGATGGCTCCGCCCGTGTCCGTGCCCGACACGGCGACGAAAGCGCCGTGCGGTGCTGGTGTGCCGGGATTCGTCATGTCCGCCAGCCTCCCCCTCCCGGGGGGTCGGACGCGAGCCTTCCGGCGCGGTGTGCCCCGGTCGACGGCGTTCTTCGGACCTTCCGTGCACGACGTGGAGGGTGCGGTCAGCCGTACGACGACGGACGGGAGGCCCGTCACCAGCTGGTGACGGGCCTCCCGTCCGGTGCGTCCCGGCTCGTGGTCGGGACCCGCGTGCCGTGCGTCAGGCCAGCGTCGCCGCGTCGATGACGAAGCGGTAGCGGACGTCCGAGGCGAGGACGCGCTCGTAGGCGTCGTTCACGTCGTCCGCGCTGATCAGCTCGGTCTCCGGCAGGATGCCGTGCTCGGCGCAGAAGTCGAGCATCTCCTGGGTCTCCTGGATGCCGCCGATGGACGAACCCGCCCAGCTGCGACGACCCGGCAGCAGCGCGAAGGCGGGGACCTCGAGCGGCTCGGACGGGGCGCCGACGTTGACCATCGTGCCATCGACCTTGAGCAGGCCGAGGTGCGCCGCCATGTCGATCTTCGCCGAGACCGTGTTGATGATGAGGTCGAACGAGCCGCGGAGCTTCTCGAACGTCTCCGGGTCCTTCGTCGCGTAGTGGGCCTTCGCGCCGAACTTGAGCGAGTCCTCCTGCTTCGAGGTGGTCTGCGACAGGACGGTCACCTCGGCGCCGAGCGCGGCGGCGATCTTGACGCCCATGTGACCGAGGCCACCGAGGCCGACGATCGCGACCTGCATGCCAGGGCCGGCGTTCCAGTGGTGCAGCGGCGAGTAGAGCGTGATGCCGGCGCAGAGCAGCGGTGCGACCTTCTCGATGTCGAGCGACTCCGGGACGCGGAGGACGAAGTCCTGGTCGACGACGACGGCCTGCGAGTAGCCGCCCTGCGTGATGGTGCCGTCGGCGCGGTCGACCGAGGCGTAGGTGCCGGTGTTGCCCTTCAGGCAGTACTGCTCCTGGCCGGCGAGGCACTGCTCGCACTCGCGGCAGGAGTTCACCATGCAGCCGACGCCGACGAGGTCGCCCACGGCGTACTTCGTGACGTCCGAGCCGATCTCGGTGACGTGGCCGACGATCTCGTGGCCGACGACCTGCGGGTACTGGATGTCGCCCCATTCACCGCGGACGGTGTGGATGTCGGAGTGGCAGATGCCGGCGTAGGCGATGTCGATCATCACGTCGCCCGGCAGGAGGTCGCGGCGCTCGATGGTGGTCTTGACGAGCGGTTCGGTCGCGGACGGTGCCGCGTACGCGTTGACGGTGCGCAAGGGTCTCCTCGTGGGGGTGGGAAGGCGGACCAGAGCGGTCCATCCTCGATCCTGCCCTCGGCGGGTGCCGGGAGAGGGGTACCGATGGAGCACCCCTCGCGGCCCGGTCCGTCACGCCCCGGGCGCGCCCTGCATGCGGGCCAGCCGCCGACCGGCGATGCGGGCGAACCGCAGCGGGTCGCGGTGGGCGTCGTCCGGCGCACCGGTGGTCTGGGTCGCGATGACCGTCAGGGAGGCTGCACTCGCGAAGGCGCCGACCGGCGCCTCGACCGCACCGGCCACCAGGGCGACCGGTGTGCCGAGGTGCTCGGCGACGGCGAGGACGACCGCCGGTGCCTTGCCCGCGCTGCTCTGGCCGTCGAAGCGGCCCTCGCCGGTGACGACGAGGTCGGCGCGTGCGACCGCGTCGGCCAGACCCACCGCCTCGGCGATCGTCGTCGCGCCGCTCGTGATCATCACGCTGGGCCCGGGCACGTCGGCGGCTGTCGGGACGGCTCCCGTGCCGTCGGCCGCCGTCGCCGGGCCGGCCCCCGTGTCGTCGGCGGCCGCTGCCCGGGTCCGGCCCGCGGTCGCGCCCCACGCCAGCAGGCCGAACCCCGTCCCGCCCGCGGCGCCCGCTCCCGGTGTCGACGGGTCGACCTCGGGGAAGCACGCGGCCCAGCGTCGGAGGCGCTCCTCGTGCGCGGCGAGCCGGTCGGGCGCGACCCCCTTCTGCGGCCCGAACACCGCGGCCGCCCCGTGGACGCCGAGCAGCGGGGAGGTCACGTCGCTCAGCACGACGACGCCGAGCGGCGGCAGCGCCCGCAGCCCGGTCGGGTCGACGGGAGGCACGTGGTCGAGCACCGCACCCCCGGTCACGTCCGACTGGGCTCCGGTCCGCAGCCCGAGGGCCTGCAGCGCGCCCACCCCGCCGTCCGTCGAGGCGCTGCCGCCGATGCCGAGCAGCAGCCCGGTCGCCCCGGCGTCGAGCGCGGCGGCGATCGCCTGCCCGAACCCGGTGGTGTGCGCCGTGTCCGGGCGGAGGGCGTCGAGGAGCGTCAGGCCGCTCGTCGCCGCGAGCTCGACCACCGCGCGCCCGTCCGGCAGGCGCAGCCACGCGGTCACCACCGGTCGGTCGTCGGGTCCGGTCACCGTGACCGCGACCCGCTCGCTGCCGGGGACCGCCGCGGCGACGGCGTCGAGCGTGCCCTCGCCGCCGTCCGCCATCGGGACGAGGACCAGGTCGTCGTCGGGACGTTCGTCGTGCCAGCCGGCGGCGACTGCCGCGGCGACACCGGGGGCGGATGCCGTGCCCTTGAACGAGTCCGGAGCGATGACGACGCGCATCCCGTCACGCTACCGGGGCGCGCGTCGGGGACAACCCGGCGTCCGTGGTGGTCGCCGACGGCGTGGGACGCCTACCGTCCCCGCCATGACCGACGACCGCCGACGTGAACTCGGCTCCAGCGACGCACCCGTGGAGGACGAGCTCGCCGAGTCCTTCGACGCGACCCTCGAGGAGGGCGCCGAGCGGCTGCAGCGGACCACCCGGGCGGTCCTCATCACCGGGTTCTTCGGCGGTCTCGAGGTCGGCCTCGGCGTCATGGCGTACCTCGCCGTCCTGACCGAGACCGACAGCCACCTGCTCGCCGGCCTGGCCTTCGGCATCGGCTTCATCGCCCTGCACCTGGCGCACAGCGAACTGTTCACCGAGAACTTCCTCATGCCCGTCGCCGCCGTGGTGGCCCGGGAGGGGACCGTCCTGCAGCTCGTGAAGCTCTGGGGCGGGACCCTCCTCGCGAACCTGGCGGGCGGTTGGCTCTTCATGTGGCTCGTCGTCCAGGCGTTCCCGCAGTGGCACGCGACCCTGGCGGAGTCCGCCCGGCACTTCACCGACGCGCCGTTCGGCCTGCAGAGCATCGTGCTCGCCGTCCTCGGTGGCAGCACCATCACGCTGATGACCCGCATGCAGCAGGGCACCGACTCGGACCCGGCGAAGCTCGTGGCGGCCGTCGCCGGCGGGTTCCTGCTCGCCGGCCTGCAGCTCTTCCACTCGATCCTCGACTCGCTGCTCGTCTTCGGGGCGATCCAGGCCGGCGAGGACATCACGTACGGGCAGTGGCTCGGGTGGTTCGGCTACACGCTGCTGTTCAACGTCCTCGGCGGGCTGGTGCTCGTGACGGCGCTGCGGCTGCTCCGCACGAAGGAGCTCATGGAGGACCGGCGGCGACGCTCGCAGGACGACCCCGAGCGCGCGGACCACGAGCAGGACTGAGCCGCCCGCGGGCGTGCTGCTCGACGAGCAGGGTGCGCTCGCCGCGGACGCCAGCGACCGGGCGGTCGCTGCTCCGACGACGCCACCGCCGATGACGACGCGGTCGTACGGGCGGGGCGCGGGAGCGGACGTGCCACCAGGCTACGGCGCGCCCGGCCCGCTCGACCCGTCGGGGGACACCCCTGTGGAGGACGGCCGAGGAGCGTCCGGCGTGGAGGTGTCCGGTGTGCCGGGCATGCCCGGCCACCCGGTCGGGGTGACCCACACCAGGGACGACACCACCGTGCGCCCGCTCGCGAGGGCGTTGCGCAGCGAGGGCGTGTTGTCCGGGTGGACGTGCCCCCAGAGCACGTCCGGTGCCTCGGCGGGCAACCGCTGTGCGAGGTGCTGGAGGACGGCGGGGCCGTACCCGCGGCGACGGTGCTCGGCGTCGAGGGCGATCTCCTCGACGCCGAACCCGGTGAAGCCGTACGCGTCGTCACGAGCGGCCGCGACGACGCCCGCCGTCCGGCCCTCGACCACGACGTCGAACAGCAGGCCCTCGTCGTCGGCGTCGGCGAGGTCGTCCGCGCTCGCCGGTGTGGCCCACTCGTCGAGGTCGGGACGGGAGCGCTGCACCTCGGCGTAGATGCCCGCGACCCGTGCTGCGGCGGCCTCCGGCGTCGACCGGACGAGTTCGACGGCGGAGGAACGAGCAGTCCGCGCCCGAGCGTTCACCGCGGTCACGGACCCCGCCACGACGAGTTGGTCCGGCGCGGAGGTGAACGGCGCTCCCGCGAGTGCACCGGCGCTGCGTGCGTCCCCCGGCAGGTGCACGCGGAGGCAGCGCGGTGCGAAGGCCTCGTATTGGACCAGGACCTCGGCGAGCTCCGCGATCCCGGTGGCGTCCGGCGTGACACTCGTCGCGATGACGTCGACGAACGGCTTCGTGACGTCGCGCCCGCGGAACCGGATGCCGGTGACCGCCCATCCTCCGGAGGAGAGGGAGAGGTGTCGGTTCGCCCAGAGCAGCGGGTCGGCGACGGGGAGCTGCACCGCGTCGCGGACGGCACCGCCCCACGCCGCGTCGCCGACGAGGGCGAGGCTCGGTTCCGCCCACCGGGCCAGTTCCTCACGCCAGGCCGGGTTCCAGCTCGGGAGCTCTGCCGGCGACCACACCTCGAGGGCCGCCCGGACGTCTGCGTCGATCATCGAGGCCGACCATAGGGGCACGCGCCGACCAGCCGCAACGGTCGAGCCGGAGCCGGAGCCGGAGCCGGAGCCGGACCTGGAGCCGGGCCCGGACCCGCCGGTGACGCGAGGCGGGGTCGGGTCACGCCTCCAGGTCGGCCACGGACGCGATCTGCACCCGGTCGGGCAGGCCGTCGACCGCCGCTCGCCATGCCCACGCCGCCGCGGCGAACACGACCACGCAGACGACCCACAGCACCCAGGGGAAGCGGCTGTCGAGCAGCCCCAGGGTGAGCGGGAAGAGCGCCATCCCGACCGAACCCGCCGTCTGGAACACCCCGATCGCCCGCCCGCGGACACGCGGATGGGGCGCCTCCGCCATCACGGCGTTCGCCGCCGGGAGGGACAGCATGTCCGCCACGGCGAGCACGACGGCGGTCGCGCCGACGTACACCCACGCGACGACGCCGTGGAGCGGCGGGAGGAACACCAGGGGTACCACCGTCGCGGCGGTGAGGAGCGCGCCGGTGCCGATGAGCCGGCTCCGCCGGATCCCGGCGACGCGCCGGGTCACCGTCGTCTGGAGGACCGCGCACAGCCCGGTGGCGACGGCGAACTGGACGGGGGCGACTGCGGGAGGCATGCCCCACCGCTCCACGAACAGGACGCTCAGCGCGACGTTCGGGAGGACCATGGCCGGCCCGACGAGGAACTGGCCGAGGGTGATGAGCCGCATCGACCTGTCGGCTGCGAACGCCCGGAGGGAGCCGCCCGTCCCGCGACGGTCGGCCGAGCCGGTGGCCGCCGCCCTCCGCGTCCCGGTCCGCTGCGTCGCGAAGACGACCGCGGCGACGACGCTCGTGACGACGTTGGCGAGCACCAGCCAGCGGAGCCCCTGCTGGCCCTGTGCGAGCGTGACGGCGGCGACGACCGCCCCCGCGCCCAGGGCCGCGGCCTTCGTCGCCTCGAGGAACGCGAACCACCGTTCGAAGGGGCGGCCGTCGGCGAGGTCGTGGACGTACGCCGTCCACGAGGTCCAGTAGAGCCGCTCCGACGCGTTGGCGAGGAAGATCGCGGCGAAGACCGTCGCGGGGTCGTGCGCGACGAGGTAGAGCGTGAAGCCCGCCGCCGACAGGAGGTTGTTGAGGATCATCGACGCCTTCGCGCCGAACCGGTCGGTGAGCACGCCGCCGACCAGGCCGATCGGGAGCGCGATCAGCGAGCCGACGGTCGAGAGCACGCCGATCAGGGCGAGCGGCACGTCGGTGGTGAGGGTGAAGTAGACGATCGACAGCGGGAGCGTCAGCCCGGCGCCGATGGTGTCGGTGAGGACGGCGAACGTCACGAACCGGTGGTCACGGAGGGTGGAGAGCGATGCCCGGAGTCGGGCGGGAGCGAACAGCACGGAGTGGTCCCAGGAGTCGTCGCGCGGCCGGGTCGGCGGCGCGGGCGTGCAGGAACTCCGTGAGCGGGAGGCTCACGGAGAGGAGGCGCCGTCGCTGGTGCGTCGGCTCAGTGCTGCGTTGCCATGACTCCGGGGGTGGTCTGCGGACTCGTCGCCCGAACGCTACCCGTCCTCGGGTCGCACCGCCACCGTCGGTGCGGCCCGGAGAGCGTCGTCATCCTGGACGAGTCGCCGACGGCGGCTGGATGCTCGGCGGGGCCATCCTCGACGAAACGATGCTCGGACGCGTCTGATCGTCACCAGCTCGTCACGCGCCGACGGTGAGCACGACAGTGTGCCGGGCTGCCGGGCTGCCGGGCTGCCGGGCTGCCGGGCCGCCGGGTCGCCGGGTCGCCGAGCCGCCGGGTCGCCCCGCCTGCCGCGCCGGGCGGTGGAGGCGCAGCGTGACCGTCGTCAGCCGGCCCAGCTGCGCTCGCACTGACGAAGACCGCCCTCGTCACCGATCGTCGGAAGTGGACCATGCCCCTCCACGAGCACATCGGTGTGGACGAGCGCTCTCCGCACCGTGGAACGGAGACAGGCCGGACGACCTGCGAAGCTCGGACCATGTCGTGGCCGCGAACGGTTCCCCTGCAGACGGACCGCCTCTCCCTGGAGCCGCTCGCCGTGGGCCATGCGATCGAGATGGAAGCCGCGCTGGCACCTCCAGACCTCTACCGGTTCACGGGCGGACAGTCTCCCACCCTGCAGGAACTCCAGTCGCGCTACGCCCGCCAGGTGCAGGGCCGGTCCGAGGACGGGAGCGCCGGGTGGCAGAACTGGGTCATCCGGCCTGCTCGCGGCGGTCCGGCCATCGGTTTCGTGCAGGCGACGCTCACGCAGGACGGCACCGACCTCGTCGCCGACCTCGCCTGGCTCGTCACGGCATCCGAGCAGGGCCGTGGTCTCGCGGGAGAGGCTGCGTCTGCAGTCGTGACGTGGCTGACCTCCATCGGCGTGCGGCACCTGCGAGCCGCCATCCACCCCGATCACCTGGTGTCGGCGCGCGTCGCCCAGCGGCTCGGGCTCGAACCGACGCTCACGGTCGTCGACGGCGAGGTCCTCTGGGCCGCCGTCGTGGCCGCTGATCCCCACGGACGCGAGATCGGGCAGGCAGTCGGTCGGTGACCGGACCCTCGTCAGGGCGATCGTGCTCCGCAATCCGGTCGGATCCGTGTGTCGGCCGGGTCGTTGCCAGCCGAGCGCTGGTGTGGGCCTGCGGCCGTGGCTGCGCCGGGACGACGCCGCGTCGACGAGCGATGGACGGCACTGCCACGACGGACGACACTGCGTCGAGGAACGACACTGCGTCGACGAACGACACGCTCGGAGAGGGATGATCCAGAGCGAGTGACGGGAATCGAACCCGCGCTACCAGCTTGGGAAGCTGGAGTTCTACCATTGAACTACACTCGCGCGCCCCGGCGAACGGGACCGCACCAGCCTAGCGGATGATCCGCTGGATGCCAGCCGGACGTCCGCGCACCGCTCGAGGCGGACGCGAGCCGCGCCTCCCGGCCGCCCCTGTCTCTGTCCTGTGAGCCGCCGTTCCCGACGGACACTCCCGGACGGCGTGTGTACCGTCCAGGGGGATCCGCAGCGCGCCAGCAGACCGACCCGAGGAGGCCCAGGATGGTCAGACATCCCCTCATCGACGACGTGGTCGGACCGGCCATCGTGGTCGATTCGAGCGCCCCTGTCGTGTGGCTCACCGACTCCCTCGACGCGCTCCTCCGTCGCGCCTCGGCCGCCGGACGCACCGTCGTGCTCCGCACCGGCCAGGAGGCTGCGCTCACCCCCGCCCTCCGGCACGCGCTGGGTGCGCACGGCGCCGCATGGGCCGTCCGCGGCACCGACGGCGCTCTCCGCGACGGCCGGACCGGTGTGTCGGCCGCGGGCATCGAGGACTTCGTCGAGCAGGGCCCGGAGCTGCTCGGAGAGCCGGCGCCGGAGCACCGGCAGGCGACGGGCTCGGTCCGGCAGATCAGCATCGACCTCACCCTCCGGCACCACGACGAGCGCACGGTCGACATCGGCTCGGCGATCGAGGCGCTCTGCGACACCGTGGGAACCTGCCCGACGCGGTGGGGCACCTCGGAGCCGCTCGCCTCGGCGTGGGACCGCTGGGTCGTCACGCAGTACGCCAAGCACGAGTCGCCCGGCATCAGCACGTCGTACGCGGTCGGGGACGGGATCTCCGCCACGATGACCGCCCACCTGACCGACGAGGTCGTCGTCGAGACGCTGTCCGCGGTGCTGACGGTGCCCGAGGGCGGAGCCGACCCGGAGCTCGCCTCCCGTCTGCTCGACGCCGTGCACCGGGTGGCGGGTGACGTCGAGCCCGTGTTCGGGGTGGTCATGCAGCGCCGTGGCGACGCCGACCACCTCGTCCGCGCGGTCGCCCACGGCGAACCGGAGCCCCTCGCCGTCATCGTCGGCCCCGAGGCCGTCCGCTTCCTCGACCGCGGCGGCGAGTGGCCCCCGGTCCGAACGACCACCGAGTCCTTCGCGGGCGAGGTCGGCGAAGGACTGGTCGTCCGGTTCCAGGACGGGTGGACCGCCCTCGAGTCGTTCCTCGACCGCATCGACGAGGACCGCTTCCTGCAGCTCGTCGGCGGCGCGCCCCTTGACCCGGCGCACGACGACGGAGCACTCGGACCGCACGCGATGCAGCACGGCGGACAGGGGTCACAGGGTGCCGCGTGAGGTGACGCTCCTCTGCCGTGGCGAGGTGCAGGTCCGCGACGTCGCCGAGGCACTGCTGCTTCACGACGACGCATGGGGCGTCCGGGCGCTCGACGACGGCCCGATGATGCAGGTCTGCCGTGACGCCACGCACCCGGTCATCACGGTGCTCGGGGTCCGCCGCGTGGACACCGCCGAGGAGGTCGAACGGCTGCTGCCGGACGCCCCCGCCATGTCGGTGCCGCTGTGGTGGGTCGACACCGTCACCCCCTACAGCGCAGACGGTGAGGCCGGGGTCTCGGCAGCGCTCGAGGCGTCGCTCGACCTCGATGCGGTGTGCGTCGTGCACGGGGACTGACCGCCGCCGCACCGATCAGCCGCAGCGGGCCCGCATCCGGAGCGCCGCTTCGCAGAGCACCGGCACGTCCGTCCGGGCGGTGCTGAGCAGGACGGACGCCGGGGTGTCGCACGGTCGACGCGTGAGCCGTTCGGCGAGGGCGGACACCTGCGCCCAGGGGATCGCCGGTTCGCGGGCCGTCACGGCCGGCGGGAGGGACCGGACCGACGACGCGATGTCGATCAGCCGCATCCGGACGGCGTCGTGCACGACCGTCTCGGGCAGGGTCGGGTCGGCCACGTACTCCTGGATCCGGCGGCAGGCGAGGAGCACGTCGTCGAGCCGCTCCTGCGGTGTGGGGCTCACATCGGCACGGCCCGGTCGAGGACGTCGCTCGTCAGGGCGTCGGCGGCGAGGACGTCGACGCGCACCCCGAGCAGCTGTTCGGCCGCTTCCTGCATCCGCATGAGCGAGAAGATGCCCGCGGGCGGTTCCAGGTCGACGACGAGTTCGACGTCGGCGGTCCAGTCCTCGGTTCGCACGCGGTCGCCGTGGCCGAGCAGCTGGCGGACCGCGACGGCGCCGTGGCGCTCGAGCAGCGCGACGAGGTCGTCCCGGTGGCGGGCCACGAGTTCGCGGAGCGGTGCGGGTTCGGCGACCGGCTGCAGGTCGATCGCGGTGCGGAAGCCCGCCGCGAGCAGGAGTCGCTGCAGTGCGGCGAGCGAGGGCTCCCGGCGGCCGTTCTCGTACGTGCTGATCACGCTCTGGGTGACCCCGGCGCGGGAGGCGAGCTGGACCTGCGTCAGGTCCGCGCGCAGCCGGGCCTCACGGATGATCGCGGCGGCGGAGAGCGTCGTCGGCGACGCACGGAGGTGTGCTGGCGGCATGACGCTACGATACACAGGATTCCGTATTTCGCACGCCGATGTCTGGTGTCACTCGGAGGTGCGCGAGACGTCCGCCCGGTGGAAGTTCTGCGCCGAGCGCGACGGAGTCGGCCCGCGCTGTCCCTGGTACCGCGACTGGTACTCGGCCGATCCGTACGGCTTCTCCGCCGGACTCGACAGCTGGAAGAAGCAGAGCTGGCCGATCTTCATGCCGGGCCACAGCTTGATCGGCAGCGTCGCCACGTTCGACAGCTCGAGCGTCACGTGGCCGGAGAAGCCCGGGTCGATGAAGCCGGCGGTGGAGTGGGTGAGCAGGCCCAGGCGTCCGAGCGAGCTCTTGCCCTCGAGGCGTGCCGCGATGTCGTCGGGCAGCGTGACGACCTCGAACGTCGACCCGAGCACGAACTCGCCGGGGTGCAGGACGAACGCCTCGTCGGGGTCGGTCTCCACCAGGCGGGTCAGCTCGGGCTGGTCCTCGGCCGGGTCGATGTGCGGGTACTTGTGGTTGTCGAACAGCCGGAAGTACTTGTCGAGTCGGACGTCGATGCTGGACGGCTGCGTCAGCGCCGGGTCGTACGGGTCGAGCCCGATCCGGCCCTGGTCGAGCTGAGCAGTGATGTCGCGGTCGGAGAGCAGCACGGGGGAAGCCTAGCGGCCGCGTCCGGCGCACCGGTACGCTGGTCGGCTGCCCGGTTCCCGACGACGACCGACCCGGGTGGCGGGAGGAACGACCATGACCACATCCGCCACGACCGCCCCCGAGGTGGTCGAACTCACCGTCCCGCGCACGATGGACGACGACCCCGACGCGGTCCGCGCCTTCGCCGAGTGGCTCGCCGTCTCGGACACCGCCGAGATCGCCGTGCACGGGCTCGACGAACTGCGCTGGACCCCGGCCGAGTACCTGCCGACGTGCCACGAGCCCGGAGCGCCGAGCCGCCTGTTCGTCGTCCGCGACGCCGACGGCACCACGGTCGCGGCCGGGTCGTACGACACGAAGCAGGAGCCCGGCACGACGAACTGCTGGCTCTCCGTCGCCGTGCGCCCGGACCACCAGCGTCGGGGGATCGGCACCCTGCTCGCCGACCACCTCGAGGCCGTCGCCCGTGCCGACGGCCGCACGCAGTGGAAGACGTACGCCGTCTCGCGCCAGGTCGGCGTCGGCGGGGGGCCGGGCTTCCTGGCCGCCCCCACCGGCGCCGGTGTCGTGCCGGAGGACGAGGCCGCGGTCCGCTTCCTGAGCGGGCGCGGCTGGCGCTTCGGGCAGGTCAACCGGATCAGCCGGCTCGCGCTCCCCGCCGACCCGGACAGCCTGCGGGCACTGCACGACCGGGCAGCGGCCGCCGCGGGCGACGCGTACCGCGTGCACAGCTGGACCGGGCCGACGGCGGACCGCTGGCTCGCCGACCTCGCGCTGCTCGAGACGCGGATGAGCACCGACGCCCCCGAGGGCGACATGGCCGAACCCGAGGACGTCTGGACCGCCGAGCGCATGCGCGAGCACGAGACAGAGCTCGCGGCCGCGCCCCGGCACATGCTCACCGTCGCGGTCGAGCACGTCCCGAGCGGGACCCTGGCCGGGTTCACCCAGCTCGCCGTGCCGCACGATGCCAGCCGTCCCGCGATGCAGTGGAGCACGCTCGTGCTGCGGGAGCACCGCGGTCACCGACTCGGCTGGCTCCTCAAGGTCGTCGGCATCGAGACACTGCAGCGGGAGTTCCCGGGGCGGCCGTCGATCGTGACGTTCAACGCCGAGGAGAACCGCCCGATGCTCGACGTCAACGAGGCGGTCGGCTTCGTCGGTGTCGGCAGCGAGGGCATCTGGGAGCACCGCACCTACACCGCGACGGACACCGACGCCGCGACCGACACCGGTCGCTGAGCCGCCGTCGTCGGTACCCGGCCCCGCGCCGGACGGGTGCCGACGGCGGGCGGTGGTCCGCGCCTCCAGGCCGGTGCCGCGGACCACGTCCGCGCCCCAGCGCGACGGGCTGGGAACCGCCCGGACCCACATGGCGGGTCCAGACCAGCGCGCCTACGATGGAGGGTCCGCGGACCGCGGACGGAACCGACCCGAGACAGGTATGGCCGTCACGTCACCCCAGCCCCGCCCGGACGCCGCCCCTCAGCCGGGAGGCCCGGCACCGGAGACCGCGCCCGTCACCACCCGCACGTCCACCGTCGCGACCGTGCTGGTGATCGCCCTGCCGGTCGTCGTCGCCTGCGCGATCCTCGGCATGACGGTCACCGGGGCCTTCACCGCGAACCAGCAGCTCGTCTCGGCGGGCGATGTCGTGCAGTTCGGCCTGGTCGCCGCCCGTGGTGTGCACGACGGCGTCGCCGCACTGACCATCGGCCTGCTCATCGTCGCCGCGTTCGCGCTGCCCGCGCAGAAGGCCGACCACGGCGCGATGTCGTCCGTGCAGCACCGGGCAGCGCGCTGGGCTGCGATCTCGGGGGCCGTCTGGTTCCTCGCCGCGGTCGCCGGCATCGTCCTGACCGGTGCGAACACCCTCGGGGCGCCGCTCACCAGCCCGGTGTTCGCCCGCAACTTCCTGCTCTTCGCGTTCCAGGTCGAGATCGGGCAGTCGCTCGTCGTCTCCGCCGCGGCCGTGCTCGTCGCCACCGTCGTCGCCGCGCTCGCCACCCGGGCCACGACGCTCGCCGTCGCCACCGTCGCGTCGCTGTTCGCCCTGCTGCCGCTCGCCCTGTCCGGGCACGCCGCCGGGTCGCTCGAGCACGCGAACGCCGTCAACTCGCTCGCCGTGCACCTGGTCGGCGTGTGCGTCTGGGCCGGCGGGCTCGTCGCCGTCGTGCTCCTCCGTGCCCGGACCAAGGGCGCCACCGGCCGCGTCGTCGCCCGGTACTCGACGCTCGCCGGGTGGGCCTTCGCCGCGGTCGCGTTCTCGGGCATCGTGAACGCGCAGCTGCGCCTGACCGGGCCGCTCGACCTCGTCACGACGCCGTACGGGTGGCTCATCACGACGAAGGCCACGATCCTCGTGCTGCTCGGCGTCGCGGGCGTCGTGCAGCGTCGGAAGCTCGTGCCCGGCCTGCTCCGTGCGCCGACCGACCGCCGGCTGTTCGTCCGCTTCGCCCTGGCCGAGATCGTCTTCATGGCGGTCGCCATCGGGGTCTCGGTCGCCGTGTCCCGCAGCCAGCCGCCGATCCCGCAGACACCCGAGACCGGTGCCGACACCCGCTCCGGGCTCATCGGTTACCCGTACCCGCCCGAGCAGACCATGCAGACCTACCTGTCGCACTGGCACGTCGACTGGATGTGGCTCGCGCTCGCCCTCGTCGGGGCCGGCTGGTACCTGTGGAGCGTCCGGAAGCTCAAGCAGCGCGGCGACTCCTGGCCGGTCGGGCGCACCATCGCCTGGCTGCTCGGCTGCGCCGTCTTCATCTGGACGACCTCGGGCGGCCCGGCCGTCTACGGCATGATCCACTTCTCGTCGCACATGGTCCAGCACATGCTGCTCATGATGTTCGTCCCGCTGCCGCTCGTGCTCGGCGGGCCGGTGCTCCTGGCACTGCGGACCCTGCCCGTGCGCAACGACGGGTCCCGCGGCACCCGCGAGTGGCTCATGCTCTTCGTGCACTCGCGGTGGATGCAGTTCCTCGCGAAGCCCGCGGTGGCCGGTGTCATCTTCGCCGGATCGCTCGTGGTGTTCTACTTCACGCCGGCGTTCGAGTACGCCATGCAGTCCCACGAGTGGCACATCGTGATGATCGTGCACTTCGTGTTCAGCGGGTACCTCTTCTTCTGGGTCTTCGTCGGGATCGACCCGGGTCCCCAGCGCCCGCAGTACCCGATCCTCATCATCGCCCTGCTCGCGACCCTGGCCTTCCACGCCTTCTTCGGCGTCGCCGTGATGACCTCGCAGGAGGTGTACGCCGTCGACTGGTTCCACGCGCTCGGGCAGACGAACGACACCGCGCTCCTGGCCGACCAGCACGTCGGCGGCGGCATCGCGTGGGGCGCGTCCGAGCTGCCGATGGTGTTCGTGGCGCTGCTCGTCGTCCGCAACTGGGTGCGGTCGGACGAGCGCACGGCCAAGCGCAAGGACCGGCAGGCCGAGCGCGACGGCGACGCCGAGCTGAACGCGTACAACGAGCGCCTGTCGGCGATGCAGCGGCGCGACTGATCTCCGACCGGCAGCGCCAGGACGGAACCTTCCGGGCGCTGCCGGACACTCCAGGGCATGAGGACCGGAAGCGGCGACGACGCCGAGGACTGGGCGGCTGCGGGCCGCGGTGACGGCGAGGCCTACGGCCGCGTCTTCGACCGCCACCGCGGCCGGGTACGACGGCACGCCATGCGGCTGGTGCCACCCGAGGTGGACGTCGAGGACGTCGTCGCGGTGGTGTTCCTCGAGGCGTGGCGTCGGCGGCGCACCGCCCGGCTCGTCGACGGCGACCTGCTCCCGTGGCTGCTCGTGACGGCGACGAACGTCGCGCGCAACGCGACCCGGGCGACGATGCGGCACCGACGCCTCCTCGCGACGCTGCCGCCCGCCGAGCACGCGCCCGACCCCGCCGACCGGCACGACGACGGCGCCGCCGTCGCGGCCTTCCGTCGGCTGTCGGTCGCCGACCAGCAGGTCCTCGCACTCTGCGTCGTCGCGGGGCACCGCGAAGCCGAGGCGGCCGCCGTGCTCGGCGTGCCGATCGGGACGGTCAAGTCCCGCCTCTCCCGCGCCCGGAAGCGCCTCGGCGCCCAGTTCGCGGAGCACCCAGCCGTCTCGACGACCAGCGGAGGACACCGATGACCACCACACCCCGCGACCGCGCCCTGCGCGCCCTGCTCGTCGACCGCGTCGAGCGGTCCGTGCGCCGCCGCCGCTGGCTCGTCCCCACCGTCGGCGTCGGCGCGTTCGTCGCGGCGGGCGCACTGACCGCCGGGGCCCTCGTCGGGACCGGTCTCCTGCAGCAGTCACTCGCACCGGAGGACGCGGCCGCCCTCGTCGGCACGGGCGCGGCCGGTGACGTGACCCTGCTCGGGACCCCGGTCGCCCGGGTGTCGGACGGTCCGACGAGCCTCACGCTGCCCGGGCGGCCGTCCGGTGCGCAGCACGTGGCCGTCGGCCTGCAGTGCGCGCCGACCGGCACCGCGTCCGTCACGGTCGCCGACGGAGCACCGACGACCGCGGACTGCGGCACCTCGGTCATGCTGCCGGTCCGCGCGGACGCAGCAGGCCGGCCGACCGTGCGGGTCGAGCACGAGGGGCCGATGACCGTCTGGGCGTCGTGGGCGCGCCCCGACCCGGTCCCGGGGCCGTCGCCCCAGCAGCAGGCCGCCCTCGAGGACGGTGTCGTCACCCGCTCCGAGTACGTCGCGGCCTGGGACCGGTACGTCGGGTGCATGCGGGCATCCGGGCACCCCATCGACCTGGGTCCCGAGCAGCCCGTCGTCTTCGCGATCGGGATCCCGGTCGAGGCCGTCCAGGCCGACGGTCGGTGCGGGGCGTCCGAGCTCAGCGACGTCGACTCGATGTGGCAGAACGAGCACCCGGACGCGCAGCAGTACACACCCGCGGCGGGAGCGCGGTACGACCCGGCGACCGACCCCGAGTACGCGGGATAGGCGCCGGCCGCGGTGTGGACGACTCGCCGGTCGGGAGGCGGGCGATGGTCAGGGCAGGTCGTGCGGCCCCCGCCACTCGCCCCAGCCGAAGCGGCTCTCGGCGATGAAGTCCTGCAGTGCGCCCTGCACGTGTCGACACATCTCCTCGGGACCGTCGTCGAGCCAGATCCCGCCGGACGCGCCGCGTTCGCCGCAGATCCGCCACCACACGACCGCGCTGTTCGTCTCGACCAGGTCGTCCGGCTGGAGCTCGTGCCCCCACGGGTCGTCCGCGGAGGTGAGGTTGTACCGGGTCGCACGGAGCTCGTCCGGGCGGAGCATCTCGCGGAACACCGGTTCGAGGAGCGCCACGACGGCACGGACCTCCATCACCTCGTCTGCGGACACGGGGGAAGGGTACCCGTCTCGTGGCGGAGCGGGACGGGGCGGGGTCGGTCGCGGGGCGGGGCGGGCCGGACCGGCCTGGAGGCGCGGGGCGGGCCTCCAGGCCGGGACCGGCGGGCGAGGGGCGCGGCCGGGAACGAGGGAGGGCCCCGTCGCTGACGCGACGGGGCCCTCCTGCTGTGCCGGGGTGGCTCAGCCCTTCTTGGCGAGCGCCTCGAGCGTCTCGTCGTTCTTGTACGCCTCGACGGCGTTGTCCTTGGTGACGAGGACCGGGGTCAGCTCGACGGTGGGGACGACCTTCTTGCCGTTGTCGTTGTTCTTGTCGTTCACGGTCTCCGGCTTCTTGCCGTCGGCCAGGTCGGACACCAGGTCGATCGCGGCCTGGGCCTCGTCGGTGGTGTTCTTGTAGATCGTCGAGTACTGCGTGCCCTTCATGATGAGGGGGATCGACGCGGTCTCGGAGTCCTGACCGGTGACGACGGGGGTGTCCTTGCCGGCGGCCTTGGTCGCGGTGAGGATGGCGCGGGCCAGGGTGTCGTTCGGGGAGAGGACGCCGTCGAGCTCGGTGTCACCCGTGTAGTACTGAGCCAGGAGGTCCGTCATGCGCGACTGGGCCTTCTGGGCGAGCCAGCCCTGCGTGGCGACCTTCTGGAACGTGGTCTGACCCGAGGTGACCTTGAGCGTGCCGTCGTCGATCTTCGGCTGCAGGACGTCCATCGCACCGTTGAAGAACACGGTGGCGTTGGCGTCGTCCGGCGAACCGGCGAAGATCTCGACGTTGTACGGCTTGTCGCCCTTCTTCTCCTCGAGGCCCTTGAGGAGCGCCTGCGCCTGGAGCTGGCCGACCTTGAAGTTGTTGAACGCGACGTAGTAGTCGACGTTCTCGGTGTTCAGGATGTTGCGGTCCCAGGCGATGACGGTCGCGCCGGCGGCCTTGGCGGCCTTCACCTGCGAGCCGAGCTGCGAACCGTCCGCGGCACCGATGATGACGGCCTTGGCACCCTTGGTGACCATGCCCGAGATCTGCGACTGCTGGTCCGGGACCGGGCTGCCGGCGTTGGCGTACTGGATGTCGGCCTTGAAGCCGGCGTCCTCGATCGACTTCTTGAACGCGGCGCCCGCGAGGACCCAGTTCTGCGAGGTCTTGGCGGGGAGGGCGACGCCGATGAGGTCGCCCTTCTTGATGGTCGAGCTGGAGCCGGAGCCCGAACCCGAGCCGGAGCCCTCGGAGTTGCCACGGGCCGAGCAGCCGCTGAGGGCGAGGCCCGCGATGAGCGCCAGGCTGACGCCGGCGACGATCTTCTTGCGCATGTGATTGCTTTCTCTTCGTTGAGGAGGTGGGGCCGGGGCCCCGCTGTGGTGGATGGGCCGTACCGGGTGTCCCGGCGGTCGGTCACCCGACCGCCGGGAGGCCCGAGCTAGGGGAGGGTGACCTTGTCGGGCTGGTCCTCGATCGAGCGCGGCTGCTGCGCGGACACCGTGTTCTGCTCGGTGTCCTTCCGCTGGAACTGCCGCATCATGCCGCCGATGAGGGACGGACGGCCCTGCGACTTCGAGTAGACGTCGAAGGCGACGGCGACGAGCAGGACCAGACCACGGATGATCTGCACGCGGTTCGACTCGAGGCCCATGAGCTGCAGACCGTTGGACAGCAGCGCCATCACGAGGCCACCGATGATCGAGCCGGAGATCGTGCCGACACCACCGGCGACGGCGGCACCACCGACGAACACGGCGGCGATCGCGTCGAGCTCCCAGCCGGTGCCGTCCGCGGGGCCCGAGGCACCGGAGTAGGCGACGAACACCATGCCGGCGATCGCGGCGAGGACCGACATGTTCATCATGACGAAGAAGTTGACCTTCTTCGCGGAGACACCGGACAGGACCGCGGCGTTGGCGTTGCCACCGACGGCGTAGACCTGGCGACCGAAGATCGTGTTCTTCGTGACGAAGCCGTAGATGATCGTGAGGACACCGAGGATGATCGCGACGATCGGGACCGAGGTGCCGACCGGACCGGCGGCGAACAGGTAGGTCGCGAACAGCGTGACGGCGACGAGGATGCCCGTGCGGACGATCGAGACCCACAGCGGCGGGACCTCGGCCTGCATCTTCTTGCGGCGGGCACGGCCACGCGCCTCGATGATGATCAGCGCGGCGATGGTGGCCAGACCGATGATGAGCGTGCCGTTGCTGAAGCCGAAGTCGGGGCCGAAGTCACCGAGGAAGCCGGCGCCGATCGGGGTGTACTCGTCCGGGACGGGGACCGAGGTGGACGAACCGATGATCTGGTTCGCACCACGGAAGATGAGCTGGCCGGCGAGGGTCACGATGAAGGCCGGGACCTTCACGAAGGCGACCCAGAAGCCCTGCCACGCTCCGATGAGTGCACCGATGGCGAGACCGAGGATGATCGCGGCCCACACCGGGAAGTGCCAGACCGCCATGGACTGCGCCACGACGATGCCGACGACCGCCGCGACCGAACCGACCGACAGGTCGATGTGACCGGCGATGATCACCATGACCATCCCCAGGGCGAGGATGAGGATGTAGGAGTACTGCAGGAACAGGTTGATCACGTTCGTGGGCTCGAGGATGAGCCCGTTCGTGGTGAACGAGAACAGGGCCAACAGCACGACGAGCGCGATGATCATGCCGTACTGGCCGATGCTGTTGCCCTTGCCGAAGAGCAGTTTCAGGTTGTTCATGAGACGGTGGCGCCCTTCCGCGCGGAGGTCATGCTGCGCATGAGGGATTCGGGGTCGGCCTGGTCGGCCGGGAGGTCAGCGGTGATCTGGCCCTCGAAGATGGTGTAGATCCGGTCGGAGAGACCGAGGAGTTCGGGGAGCTCGGACGAGATGAGGATGATGCCCTTCCCCTCCGCCGCGAGCTGCTGGATGATCCCGTAGATCTCGAACTTCGCACCCACGTCGATGCCGCGGGTGGGCTCGTCGAGGATGAGGATGTCCGGGTCGGTGAACATCCACTTCGACAGGACGACCTTCTGCTGGTTGCCGCCGGAGAGCTTGCCGACGTTGTCCTCGACCGAGGGCACCTTCGTGCGGAGCATCTTCCGGTACTTCTCGGCGACCGAGTACTCCTCGAGGGAGTCGACGACCCCGCCCTTGGAGATCTTCCGCAGGTCGGCGGCCACCGTCGAGCGCTTCACGGTGTCGAGCAGGTTGAGGCCGAGGGCCTTGCGGTCCTCCGACACGTAGCCGAGGCCGTTGTCGATCGCCTGCTGGACGTTCGTGACCTTGATCTCGCGGCCGTCCTTGATGATCTGCCCGTCGAGCCAGGTGCCGTACGAGCGACCGAACAGGCTCATCGCCAGCTCGGTGCGGCCGGCGCCCATGAGGCCCGCGAAGCCGACGATCTCGCCCCGGCGGACGTGGAAGTTCGAGCCCTTGCAGACCAGACGCGAGGAGTCGAGCGGGTGCTGCACGGTCCAGTTGCGGACCTCGAAGAAGGTCTCGCCGATCTTCGGGGTGCGGTCCGGGAAGCGCGACTCGAGCGAGCGGCCGACCATGCCGCGGATGATCCGGTCCTCGTTGACGCCGTCCGCCTTGACGTTGAGCGTCTCGATGGTCTTGCCGTCGCGGATGATCGTGATCTCGTCGGCGATCTGCTCGATCTCGTTCAGCTTGTGGCTGATGATGATGCTCGAGATGCCCTTGGCCTTCAACCCGACGATGAGGTCGAGGAGGTGCTGGGAGTCGTTCTCGTTCAGGGCGGCGGTCGGCTCGTCGAGGATGAGGAGCTTGACGTCCTTGTGCAGGGCCTTGGCGATCTCGACGAGCTGCTGCTTGCCGACACCGATGTTCTTGATCTGCGTGTCCGGGTCGTCGGCCAGGCCGACGCGGGCGAGCAGGTCCTGGGCGCGCAGCTGGGCGGCGGTCCAGTCGATGCGACCGAAGCGGCCGGGCTCGTTGCCGAGGAAGAGGTTCTCCGTGATGGAGAGCTCCGGGATCAGCGCCAGCTCCTGGTGGATGATGACGATGCCGGCCTGCTCGGACTGCTTGATGTTCGAGAAGCGGACTTCCTCGCCCTCGTAGACGATCTGGCCCTCGTAGGTGCCGTAGGGGTAGACACCCGACAGCACCTTCATCAGCGTGGACTTGCCAGCGCCGTTCTCGCCGCAGATCGCGTGGATCTCGCCGGCTCGGACGCTCAGCGAGACGTCGGAGAGCGCCTTCACACCAGGGAACTCCTTGGTGATGGAACGCATCTCGAGGATCGTCTCGGGAGCGGTGATCGAACGGGTCTCGAGCCCGCTTGCGATCGGGTCGTGACCCTGTGGGGTTGACGCCACGGTGCATCTCCTTCTGCCGCTGCGATGCGGCAGTCCTTCGGTGGTTCAGCTGCGGCATCCGAAGGGCACGAGGGTGCGTGCGGACTTCGTTGTCGCGTCCGGTGTCCCCCGTGTGACGGTCCATGTGAACGGTCACATCGCGGAACGGAGGTAATCCTACGCACACGCTCGGGAGGACTGTCAATTCGGTTCGGTCGCGTTTCGGTAACGCCCTGCGCACCATCCGCGCGTCGTGGCCCCGGTGGCCCCCGGGTTGGGGACACGCGCGGGCTCCGCGACCGGCTCGGACCCCACCGAGGGCGGCCCGATCCGCGGCGGTCAGCGCTTCCGCGGGGCTCCCGTCGAGCCGCGGACGACGAGCTGCGGCACGATGTCGATCGGTCGGAGCAGGTCGTCGCCGCTGGGCAGCAGGATGTCCACACTGCGCCGACCGAGCTCCGCGAAGTCGACCTGCACGGTGGTCAGCGGCGGCCAGAAGTGCTTCGCCTCGGGGATGTCGTCGTACCCGACCACCGACAGGTCGCCCGGGACGTCGAGCCCGTACGAGCGCGCGGCGTGCATGACCCCGAGCGCCATCGCGTCGTTCGAGCAGAACACCGCGGTGCAGTCCCGGTACCGCAGGAGCTCCCGGCCCGCGTGGTAGCCGAAGTCGGCCGTCCAGTCGCCGAGGACCGGGGGCTGCACGGGCTTGTCGCGGTCGGACATCTCGCGCAGGAAGCCCTGCATGCGTGCGTCCGCCTCGATCCAGTCCTGCGGCCCCGCGATGTGCCGGACGTACTCGTGGCCGAGGTCGAGCAGGTGCGCCGTCGCCAGACGTGCGCCCTCCATCTGGTCGACCCAGAGGGCGGTCGGGTCCTCGCCCACGCTCGAGCGCATCGTCACGTACGGCGTGCGGACCCCGAGCTCCTCGAAGAGGTCGAACACGCGCTGCTGCGGTGCGATGACGACGATGCCCTCGACGTCCTGGTCGAGCAGGTGCCCGAGCCCGTCGCGCACCGCGGCATCGGTCGGTTCCGCGATGTTCGCCGTCGTCACCGAGTACCCGCGCAGGACCGCCGCGTCCTCGATCGCCTGCAGCGTCACGGTCGGCCCGTAGTGCGACCGCTGCGCCGTGAGGACCCCGATCGTGCGGGTCTTGCTCGTCACCAGGGCGCGGGCGGCACGGTTCGGTCGATACTGCAGTTCCTCCATGGCCGCGAGGACACGGTCACGCGTCTCGGCCCGGATCGCGTCCGAGTTGTTGAGGACCCGGGAGACGGTCTGGTGCGAGACACCCGCGACCCGCGCGACGTCGCGGATGCTGGGGGACCGCGGCTGCTGTGCCCGCGTGGTCGCCATTGCTGCTCTCTCCCGCTCGGGTCCGCGGCACGCCCATGTGCACGTTCACATCCCGAGCCAGATCATTATGCACGGCTCGCGGGTCGGCGCCACCTGAGGGAACGGCGAGGACCGCCGGACGGGAGGCGCGCAGCGGGCCCGGCGTGCGCCTCCCGTCCGGTGGGTGGGCGCGTCGTCGAACGCGCGCCTCGGCGCGGGTCGGGCGCGTCGGCGGCCCGGGCTCCGGGTCGCGCGGTGGTCGGGGCGGGACGCCGTCGCGCCGCCCCGTGCGCGGGACGCAGCTCCGGCGCCGAGACGCCGCCTCGGCGCCGAGACGCCGCTGGATGCGGCGGCGTCCTGCGAGGGTCACGGCGTCTCACGACGGTGGCGGTGCCGGGCGGGAGGGTCGTGGCGGCTGCAGCCAGGACCTCCGGTCTGTGACGCACCAGTCCCTGTCCGGCGCCCAGGCGCCGCCTAGGCGCCGGGACGCCGCCTGGGTGCCGGGACGCCGCTGGATGTGGCGGCGTCCTGGGAGGGTGGCGGCGTCTCACGACGCTGGTGGTGCCGGGCGGGAGGGTCGTGTGGCGGCCGCAGCCCGGACCTCCGGTCCGTGACGCACCGGTCCCTGTTCGGTGCCGAGGCGCCGCCTCGGCGCCGAGACGCCGCTGGATGTGGCGGCGTCCCGCGAGGGTCGCGGCGTCTCACGACGGTGGTGGTGTCGGACGGGAGGGGCGTGGCGGCTGAGGCCAGGACCTCCGGTCCGTGGCGCACCAGTCCCTGTGCGGCGCCGGGACGCCGCCTGGGCGCCGGGACGCCGCTGGATGTGGCGGCGTCCCGGGTCGGCGGCGGCGTCTCGCGACGCCGAGGCGTCGGTGCGTCAGCGCCCGGTGCTGCTCCGGCGGCGTCGGAGCAGGACCAGACCGGCGGCGAGGGCCACCAGGGCGGCGGCCCCCAGACCGGCGAGCCCGACCGCGGGGCCGGTGAAGGCGAGCGACCCGTCAGGGCCCCGGACGTCCGGGCGGGAGCCGGTGCCGCCCGTGCCGGACCCGACCGCGGGGGCCGGGACGACGGACGGGTCGCCGGTCGGCACCGGCGTGGGGCCCGGGGTCGGCTGGTCGGTCGGCTCCGGTGCCGGGGTGGGGGTCGGCGTCGGCGTCGGCGTCGGGTCCGGGGTGCCCGGCGCGGCGGCGGGGACGGTGACGTCGACGCTGTCGGTGACGGGGTCGGCGTCCCCGAGGAGCCCGGTGGGGGTGGCCTCGACCGTGACCGGGACCGTCGTCGGCTCCTCGGCGAGCGGGACCACGACGGTGATCCCCGCGGTGTCGCCCGGCGGGACGTCCGGCACCGGAACAGGGTCGACGCCGGGCACGGTGACCTCGACGTCGGTCAGCGGGACCGTGCCGTCGTTCTCGACGACGACCGCGACCTCGAGGCCGTCCGCCGTGACCTCGCCCGGCGTGGCCACGACGGCCACCTCGGCGCGCTCGACGGCGACCGTCGCCGAGGCGGGGTCGGACCGCACGGTCGACGTGGTCCCGGTCACCCGGGCGCTCGCCGTCGCGGTGTTCGTCAGCGAGCCGGCGTCCACGTCGGCCGCGGTGATCGTGGTGGCGGCGTCGCTGCGACAGGTGGTCGTCGCACCCACCGCCAGGGTCGTCTCGTCGCAGGTCACCGGGCCGGCGGTCGGGTCGTCGACGGCCACGTCGGAGAGCGGGACCCCGCCGGTGTTCCGCGCCGTGACCGTCCAGCGGACCGTGTCGCCGAGCCCGACCAGGCGGTCGCCGTCCCCGTCGGTGACGTCGGCCGTCTTCGTGAGCGCGAGGCCGCCGGGCAGCGCCGTGTTCGTCACCGTGCAGGCGATCGCGTCACCGACGCCGACCGGGATCGCGGTGCTCGTGCCGACGGACGTGCCGCTCGGCAGGTCGGTGGCCGCGACGCCGTTCCGGGTGCAGGCCCACGACGGGTCCGCGTAGCGGGACGGGTCCGTGGTGCCGGTGGGCGCCTCCCGAAAGGTCAGCGGAGTCCCGTCGGCCGCGACCAGCACCGTGACGTCACCAGTGGTGGCGGTCGTGCCGCCGGCGGTGTCGGCGCTCGCGACGACCCGGCCGGCCTCGTCGGCCACGCTGACGGTGAAGGCGTCGCCGCCGAACCCGTCGACGAGCTGCTTCGTGATCTGCACGCGCGAGACGAGGACGCCGAAGGCCACGGCCTCGCGGCCGCCCCGGCTGGCCATCGTCTGGCTGAAGGTCGAGGGCTCGCGGGCGGCGACGATCGCGGTGCCGGTCGGCGTGCTGCCGGTGCCGGTGCAGGTCACCGTGGTGGTACCGATCCCGGTGAAGCCCCGGCCGCAGGCGGTGCCGCGCTCGTCGGTGCCGTCCGGGCGGGTGGTGAGCGAGGTGAAGGGCGCGTCCGAGGTCCAGGTGATGGACTCGCCGCTCGCGGTCTCCTCGGCGTCCGCACCGACGAGCGACCAGCCCGTCACCGCGGCGCCCGAGGCGTCGGTCATGCGGACGTCACTGAGCGTCGCGGTCGAGGTCGTGGCGGCGGTCTGCTGGTACAGGGCCGGACGGACGGCGCCGTCGATCCCGGTGTAGTGCCCGCGGTTGCCGAGCCACGACCCGACGTAGGTGGGCAGGCGGACGGCCGCGACGGGGCCGCCGGACACGGTCACGGTCGCCCGCAGCCTGTAGCCACCGGGCAGGTCGAGCGCGAGCGGCTGCCCCGCGGGGGTCGCTGCGACGGCCGGGTCGAGGGCGGAGAGGTCGAGCCAGCAGAGCGTGTCGGCGTACGTGCCGGTCCCACTGTCGGCGAAGTCGCACCCGGGCGCGGCCGGGGCGGCGGTGGCGGACGCGGCGGGCAGGCCGACGGTGGCACCGAGCGCGAGTGCGCTGACGAGCAGGGCGGCGGCGGCGTCGCGGAGTCGTGTGATCCTCACCTCCCGGAGGCTAGGAAGAGAACGATCGTTCTGCCCAGGAAACGCGTCTCGCGGACAGTCGGACGGCTGCGCGCCGGGGCCGTCAGAGCCAGTTGCGCTTCCGGAACACCACCCAGAGGACCCCGGCCAGCGCGAGCATCGCCACGATCGCCACCGGGTAGCCGTACCGCCAGTGCAGCTCCGGCATGTGGTCGAAGTTCATGCCGTAGACGCCGGCGATGAGCCCGGGTGCGAAGAGGATCGCCGCCCACGACGAGATCTTCTTGACTTCCTCGCCCTGCTGGTGCGCGGCGCGGGCGAGCTGTCGACTCTCCTCGCCCTGCGCCAGGCTCGCGCTCGTCATCCGGCGCATCGCCTCGTTCTGCTCCTGGGACACGAGCGTCGCGTGCAGGGTCAGGGCGTTCTCGAGCAGCGCCCGGAAGGAGTCGACCCGCTCGGTGACCCGCAGTGCGTGGTCGAGCACGTTCCGCAGACGGTGCTGCACGTCGTCGTCCACGCCGTACTTCTCGGCGCCGCGGAGGAGCCCGCGCACCATCGAGGGCACCGGCTTCGTGGCACGTTGGAAGGCCAGGACCTCGCTGAGGAGCTGGTAGATCCGCTTGGACACGCCCGGGTCGACCTGTCCGGCGAAGAGCTGGTCCTCGATCTCGTCGATCTCGTCCTGCAGCACCTCGACGACCGGGCCGTAGCCGTCCACGACCTCGTCGAGCACCGCCGCCGTCACGGCCTCGGAGCCCTTCGCCAGGAACTCCGGGTCGGCTTCGCACCGGGCGCGCAGGGACGCCAGGTCGGGACGCTCGGCGTGCCGGACGCTCACGACGAAGCGCGCGCCGACGAACAGGTGCACCTCGCCGAACTCCACCGTGCCCGAGTCCTGTCGGTACCAGGCGGGGCGGAGCACGACGAAGAGGGTGTCGCCGTACCGCTCGAGCTTCGCCCGCTGGTGGCCCTTCTGGGCGTCCTCGACCGCGTTCTCGTGCAGGCCGAACTCGTCGGCGACCGCCGCGAGCTCGTGCGGGTCGGGACGCAGCAGGCCGATCCACGACAGGTCACCGGAGGCGGCGAGCGCCAGGTCGTGGTGCGACGCGACCCGTCGTCCGTCGACGTACACCGCGTTGTCGATGAGTGCCATGCTCTGCTCCCTCGGTCGGGAGGGCGAGCGGGCGCGACGCCGTCCGGTGCGACCCGGGCGGCGGGGGAGGGATCAGGTCGTGGGCGCGACGCGGACCGGGGCGGGCGGTCGGCCCACGGCAGGATGGTCACCCGACATCGCGCCTCACCTGCCCTTCGTCAGTCCGTGGCCGTGCGCTGCGCAGGGCCGTCGGCCACCGTACTCCGCCGCGGCGCGGGCGTCGAGCGGGCGGGGTGTCCCGCGGGTGACCCGGAGGTGAACAGGTCGGGCGTCGACCCGCGGCCTCGGCCGCTGCGAACCGTGACCCTCAGCGCCGGGCGCTGCGGACGGGGACCCTCAGCGGCGGGCGCTGAGCGCGTCGAGCGGGACCTGGGCGAGCTGCCACCCGAGCCACGGGCTGAACGCGAAGGGCGCGTTGGTGACGGCAGCGCGGAGCTTCTCCTCCGACAGCCACACCCACTCGGACACCTCGTCGTCGGCAGGCTGCGGGTCGGCGTCGGCCACGGCGCGGAACACCGGGCAGACCTCGTTCTCGACGATCCCGGAGGCGTCGACGGCGCGGTAGCGGAAGTCCGGCAGCACCAGTTCGACGCTGTGCACGGTCAGGCCGAGCTCGCGGTCGGCGCGGCGGGCGATCGCGTCCTCGAAGGACTCGTCCGGGCCCGGGTGCCCGCAGAAGGAGTTCGTCCACACGCCGGGCCACGTCTTCTTGGCGAGGGCGCGACGGGTCACCAGGAGGTCACCGGCGGCGTTCTGCACGTGGCAGCTGAAGGCGAGGTGGAGGGGCGTCTGGTCTGTGTGCACCGTGAACTTGTCCGCCGTGCCGATCGGGGTACGGTCGTCGGCCAGCAGGACCACGGTTTCCGGGAAAAGGCTCATCTGTCTCGATAGATTAGGCCAATGACCGAGGAAGCGGCCACCGTGGCGCACATCGACCTCGCGCTGGTGGACGAGTGCCTCGAGCGCTTCTTCACGGTGTCGAGCGCCCGGGCCCAGGCCTTCGGCCGACCGTCCGAGGAACTCTGGCGTGTGCTGCGCAAGGCGAGCATGGGCGGCAAGCGCTTCCGGCCCCGCATGGTCCTCACCTCGTACACCGCGCTCGGCGGTGAGGACGTCCACGCCGCCGCGCAGGTCGCCGCCGCGTACGAGCTGCTGCACACCGCGCTCGTCGTGCACGACGACGTCATCGACCGCGACTGGTCCCGACGTGGCCGCCCGAACGTCGCCGGGTCCTTCCGCGACACCGCGACGACCGGCGGGCTGCCCCTGCCGACCGCCGAGCACCGGGGGACGAGTGCGGCCGTGATCGCCGGCGACCTCGCGCTCGCCGCCGCTCCGCGCTTCATCGAGGCGAGCGGAGTCACCGGCGACCGTCGCTCCCGACTGCTCGACCTGTTCGACGACGCCGTCTTCGCCAGCGCCGCCGGCGAGATGGCCGACGTCGACCTGGCGCTCGGCGTGATGCCGACCGTCGACGAGGTGCTCCAGATGGAGCGCGCGAAGACGAGTGTGTACAGCTTCGAGGCGCCGCTGCAGTCCGGCGCCGTGCTCGCCGGCGCCCCGGAACCGGTCGTCGCCGCGCTCGGGGCCTTCGGGCGGGAGATCGGCATCGCGTACCAGATCGTCGACGACCTGCTGGGGGTGTTCGGCAACGAGGGCTCGACGGGCAAGACCGCGATCGGCGACCTGCGCGAGGGCAAGCGCACCATGCTCATCGCCTACGCCGCGACCACCGCCTGCTGGCCCGACCTGGCGCCGTACCTCGGCGACCCCGACCTCACAGAGGAGCGCGCCGCGGGCCTCCGCGCCCTGCTCGTCGAGTGCGGCGCCCGTGACGCCGCCCTCGACCGGGTCCGCGAGCACACCGCCCTGGCGCGCGCCGAGCTCGCGGGGCTGCCGTACGGACTCGGCTCGCGGCTCGAGGGCCTCGTGACCGAACTCGTGGAGCGCGTCCGGTGACGTCGAGCTCCACCCCGAACCGACTCCCGCTGTACGACGCCACCGCCGAGGCCGCCTCGAGCGTCGTCATCAGCCGGTACTCGACCTCGTTCGGACTCGCCAGCCGCCTGCTCACGAAGGACACCCGCGAGCACATCCGGAACGTCTACGCCCTGGTGCGCGTCGCCGACGAGGTCGTGGACGGCCCCGCCACCGAGGCCGGTCTCGACCCCGCGCTCGCCCGCACCGTGCTCGACGAACTCGAGACGGACACCGAGCGCGCCATGGCCCTCGGCTTCTCGGTGAACCCCGTCGTGCACGCCTTCGCCCGCAGCGCGCGCACCGTCGGGTTCGGCAGCGAGCTCACCCGCCCGTTCTTCGCGTCGATGCGGATGGACCTCGAGCAGACCGAGCACGACCCGGCCTCGTTCGACGCCTACGTGTACGGCTCTGCCGAGGTCGTCGGGCTCATGTGCCTGCGCGCCTTCGTGTACCGCGCCGGACGCCCGACGTTCGACGACGCCGTCCTCGTCGACGGCGCACGGGCACTCGGGGCCGCGTTCCAGAAGGTCAACTTCCTCCGCGACCTGCACGCGGACTTCGAGGTCCTCGGGCGCTCGTACTTCCCGGGCGTCGACGTGCGCAGCTTCGACGAGGCCACGAAGGACCGGCTCGTCGCCGACGTCCAGGACGACCTCGACCGGGCCGCCGTCACCGTCCCCCTCCTGCCGAAGGACGCCCGCCCGGCCGTCGCCCTCGCGCACGCGCTGTTCCAGGAGCTCAACGACCGCATCGCGGCCACCCCGGCGGCCCGGCTCGTCACCTCGCGGGTCCGGGTCCCGAACCCGGTGAAGGCGCGGCTCGCCGCGCGCGTCCTCACCCGCCGGGGCACCCTGCCCCCGCGCACCGCCGTCACCACGTCCGGCACCCCTGCACCACCCGCCCCCACACAGACCGGAGGCTCGTCATGAGCCCGACCCGCGCCTCCCGTCCGGTCACCGGACCGACCACCGGCCGGACGGTCCCCGTCCGCCGCGCCGTCGTCGTCGGCGGCGGCATCAGCGGACTCGCGTCCGCAGCGCTGCTCGCGAGGGACGGCTTCGCCGTCACCGTCCTCGAGCAGCGCACACAGCTCGGCGGCCGCGCCGGGTCCTGGGAGCAGGACGGGTTCCGGTTCGACACCGGCCCGAGCTGGTACCTCATGCCCGAGGTGTTCGACCACTTCTTCCGGCTGCTCGGCACGAGTGCCGACGAGCAGCTCGACCTCCAGGTGCTGGACCCCGGGTACCGCGTCTACACCGAGGGGCACGACGAGCCGATCGACCTGCGGGCCTCGCGCGAGGAGAACATCGCGCTGTTCGAGTCGATCGAGCCGGGTGCCGGCGCGAGGATGGCGAAGTACCTCGACTCCGCCGCCGACACGTACGACATGGCCGTGCGCCGGTTCCTGTACACGACGTTCCAGGACCTCACGAAGCTCGCCGCACCCGACGTCCTCAAGCGCGTGGGGAAGCTCGCGCGCCTGCTCGTCCAGCCCCTGTCGTCGCTCGCCGCCTCCGCCGTGCAGGACCGCCGGCTCTGGCAGATCCTCGGCTACCCGGCGGTGTTCCTCGGCACGAGCCCGTACTCGGCGCCGAGCATGTACCACCTCATGAGCCACCTCGACCTCGCCGACGGCGTCCTCTACCCGAAGGGCGGCATCACCGAGGTCATCTCGGCGGTGCAGCGCGTGGCGCTCGCCGAGGGGGCCACGATCAGCACGGGTGCCACGGTCTCGCGGATCGTCGTCGAGGGCGGGCAGGCGACCGGCGTCGCCTGGCACGACCAGGACGGCGTCGAGCACGTCGAGCACGCCGACCTCGTGGTCAGCGCGGCCGACCTGCGGCACACCGAGATGGAGCTCCTCGAGCAGGAGCACCGCACGCACGACGCGTCGCACTGGGCGAAACGCGACCCCGGCCCCTCCGCCGTGCTCGTCTACCTCGGCGTCGACGGTCCCGTCCCCGGGCTGCTGCACCACACGCTGGTGTTCACCGAGGACTGGAAGGAGAACTTCGGGGCGATCTTCGGGAAGGACCGGCACGTCCCGGACCCCGCCTCGATCTACGTCTGCGCGCCGTCGCTCACCGACGACTCCGTCGCGCCCGAGGGCACCAGCAACCTGTTCGTGCTCGTCCCGCTGCCCGCCGACGTCTCGATCGGCAAGGGCGGCATCGACGGCGCGGGCGACCGCCAGGTCGAGGAGATCGCCGACCGGGCCATCGACGTCATCGCCGAGCGCGCGGGGGTGCCCGACCTGCGTGACCGCATCCGGGTCCGCCGCACGATCGGCCCGCAGGACTTCGCCGACGACCTCAACGCGTGGAGCGGTTCCATGCTCGGCCCGGCGCACACGCTGACGCAGAGCGCGTTCTTCCGTGAGAAGAACGCTTCGACGAAGGTCGGCGGGCTCTACTACGTCGGTGCCTCGACGATCCCGGGCATCGGGCTGCCGATGTGCCTCATCAGCGCCGAGGTCCTGCTCAAGCGCATCCACGGCGACACCTCGACCGAGCCGCTGCCGACCCCGCTCACGCGCAACGCCGACGCCCCACCGGCACCAGCCCGGACGACGGGCTGATGCCGGGGCTGTACCTGGCCGGCCTCGTCCTGTCGATCGCCGGCATCGCGGTGCTCGACGCCCGGTACCGGCTGTTCTTCTGGCGCGCCCCGCTCCGCGCCGCCGCCGTCATGGCGATCGGCCTGGTGTTCTTCCTGGCGTGGGACGTCGCGGGCGTGCACCTCGGCATCTTCTTCATCGGGACGACCCCGCTGCTGACCGGCGTGCTGCTCGCGCCCGACGTGCCGCTCGAGGAACTGTTCTTCCTGGTGCTGCTCTGCTGGACGACGATGGACCTGTTCGCTGCCGTCCGTCCGGTGGTGGAGCGCCTGGGCCGCCGGGGCACCGCGACCCCGCGCCACGAGGACGGCCGGGCATGACCGGGTCCGGGACCTACGCGCTGCTCGCGGTGCCGTTCCTCGGGGTCGCCGTGCTCGTCGCGGTGCTCGCCGGGGTCGTCGCCGCCGGCCGTCGACGGACCGAGCCGGCGGGCGCCGCAGCACACGGGCGGCGGACGGCGGTACGCACCGGCGTCGTCGCCGGCATCGTGCTGCTCGCGATGACGTGCGTGTTCAACAACGTGATCGTCGGGCTCGGGATCGTCGCGTACGACCCGGCGCTGGTCCTCGGGGCACGGGTCGGGCTGTTCCCCGTCGAGGACCTCGCCTACGCGATCGGAGCCGTCCTGCTCCTGCCGAGCTGCTGGGTGCTGCTCGACCGCCCTCGACCGGCGCGGGTGGACCGACCGGCGCGGTCGGACCGACCGGCGCGGGCGGGCCGACCGGCGCGGTCGGATCGCCCGGACCAGCCGTCCCGTACACCGGAGGAGACCCCATGACCGTGCGCAGCGCCTCCAGGCCGTCGACGCTCCGCGCCCTGTTCGTCTCGTCGCGACCGATCAGCTGGGTGAACACCGCCTACCCGTTCGGCGCCGCCTACCTGCTCGGCAGCGGGGTCGGCGTCGAGGGTGGCGGCGGGTTCTCGCTGCTCGCGTTCCTGGTCGGCGTCGTCTACTTCCTGGTGCCGTACAACCTGGCGATGTACGGGATCAACGACGTCTTCGACTACGAGTCCGACCTGCGGAACCCGCGCAAGGGCGGGGTCGAGGGTGCGCTGCTCGACAAGAGCGTGCACCGGGCCACCCTCTGGGCGGTGGTCGTCACCAACGTGCCGTTCCTGCTCGTCCTGGTGCTGCTCGGCGGGCCGTGGTCGTGGCTCGCCCTCGCGGTCAGCGTGTTCGCCGTCGTCGCCTACTCGGCGCCCGGGCTGCGCTTCAAGGAGCGGCCGTTCCTCGACTCGCTCACCTCGTCGACGCACTTCGTGTCCCCGGCCGTCTACGGGCTCGCGCTCGCCGGTGGACAGTGGACCGGGCAGCTCGTCGCCGTCTGCACCGCGTTCTTCCTGTGGGGTGTCGCGTCGCACGCGTTCGGCGCCGTGCAGGACGTGCTCGCCGACCGGGCCGGGGGGATCGGGTCCGTGGCGACCGTCATCGGGGCTCGTGCGACCGTCCGTCTGGCGTTCGTGGCGTACCTGGTGGCCGGGGTCGCGCTGCTGTTCTCGTCGTTCCCGGGGCCGATCGCGGCGGTCGTCGTCGTGCCGTACGCGCTGAACGTGTTGCCGTGGTGGAACGTCACGGACGCAGGGGCGGAGGCGGCGAACGCGGGGTGGAAGCGGTTCCTCTGGATCAACTACCTGGCGGGGTTCATCGTGACGATGGCCCTGATCGGGTTCGCGTTCACGCACTGACCCTGCCGGGCCGGGCCGGGCCGGGCTGTGCTGGGTGGGGCAGGGCAGGGCAGGGCGTGGCGGGACGGGGCGTCGTGCGGCGAGGTCGCACGACGTGCCGCGGGCGTCGCGCCGGGGTGGTCGCACGACGTGTCGCGGGCGTCGCGCCGAGGTCGCACGAACCGCCGCTCGGGGGCGCGTCCAGCGGCAGATTCTGCAACCGCGGGAGCGCCAACTCGGCGGCGGGCCCCCGGGCGCCGAGGTCGCACGACGAGCCCGGCCCCTCGTGCCGAGGTCGCACGACGTGCCGCGGGGGTCGCGCCGGGGCCACACGACGTGCCGCAGGCCTTGCGCCGAGGTCGCACGAACTGCCGCTTGGGAGAGGGTTCGGCGGCAGATTCTGCGACTTCGGGAGAGCCAGCTCGGCGGCGGGTCCCCGGGCCGGGATCGCACGACGTGCCCGACCCCTCGTGCCGAGGTCGCACGACGTGCCGCGGGCCTTGCGCCGAGGTCGCACGAACTGCCGCTCGGGGGAGGGTTCGGCGGCAGATTCTGCGACTTCGGGGGAGCCAGCTGGGCGGCGGGTCCCCGGGCGCCGGGATCGCATGACGCGCCCGGCCCCTCGCGCCGAGGTCGCACGACGTGCCGCGGGCGTCGTGTCCAGGTCGCACGAACTGCCGCTCGGATGCTCCGGAGACGGCAGATCGTGCGACCTCGGCCCCCGCGCCACCCCCGCGTCACCCCCGCGCCGCCCCAGCGCCGCCCGCCCCCCCCCCGCCCGTCTGCCCGCCTGCCCGCGGCCCGCGGACCGCCCCGCCCGCGCGTCAGGCCGCGCCGGCCGCCCGCCGCGCCTGCGTGACCGCCGCACGCACGCCCCGTGACCACGACGGCCCGTGCCCCGGCAGGACGTGCCGCGCCTCCGTGTCCACCAGCAGGTCGAGCGACGCCACCGCCGTCTCGACGTCCGAGGTCGCCGCCGGAGCCACGATCCGAGGCCCGATCCCGCCGGTGTAGGGGTCGAGCGTGACCAGGGCGTCCCCGACGAGGACGGCGTCCCGGTCGGCGAAGTGCAGCGCGACGTGCCCGTCGGTGTGACCGGGCGTCTCGATGATCCAGGGGTTTCCGGGGGTGTCGGCGCGCGACTCCATGAGCTCGACCTCGTCGATGCCGTCGACCGTCGCGGCACCCGCCACGAGCATCCACCCGAGGGGCAGCAGCCCGCCCGGGTGCGTCAGGACGAAACCGAACCGGTTCACCGCCGGCCGGTACGAGTACGGGTGTGCGGCCAGCTCGCGGTCGCCCGGGTGCACGTAGACGGGCGTTCCCCACTCGCGGTGCATGCGGGCGGCCGTGCCGACGTGGTCGAAGTGCCCGTGCGTGAGCAGCAGGGCCTCGACCCGGTCGGGGGAGTACCCGAGGTCGTGCACGGCGAGCAGCAGGTGCGGCCAGACGGCGGGCAGCCCGGCGTCGACGACGAGCAGTCGGTCGCCGGTCTCGACGAGGTAGGTGTTGGTGTGTGCGAGCTCGAGGCGGTGGATGCCCTCGGCCACGTCGCGGAACAGCATGTCGCGGACGGTAGGCCGCTGGTGCTGGACGCGGTCCCGGCCCGGCACCACCGCCACGCCGGGTCGGACCGACCCGACCGGTGGGCCCGACCAACCGGCCCCGACCGGTGGGACCGATCAGCCGGCCCGACCGCGGGCCCGACCAACCGGCTCGACCGGCGGGCCCGACCAACCGGCCCGACCGCCCTGGTCAGACCCCGTCCGGCTCCGCAATCGCGGCCTGGAGGCGCGCCAACACCGGCAACGCCGCCGCCAGCGCCGCGCGGTCCGCGTCCGGCAGCCCGGCCAGGGCGCGCAGCAGGACCCGCTCGGCCGCCGCGTCGTACACGCGGAGGCGCTCGCGCGCCAGGTCGGTGAGCCCGACCTCGGTGCTCCGGCCGTCCCCGCGGGCGAGGCGTCGCTCGACCAGCCCGTCGCGCTCCACGGCGGCGACGAGGTTGCTGACGGTGGACCGCGCGAGCCCGAGCGAGCGGCCGAGCGCGGTGGGGCTGGCCCACCCGTCCTCGTCGAGCCGCCGGAGCACCTCGATCTGCGCGTCCGGGATCGTGGGCAGCTCGCCCTCGTGCCGGGAGGCGTTGAGCAGCGTCCGGCGGAACGGTCCGACCTGGGCGCTCAACCGACGGGCTGCGTCGCGCAGGTCGTCGGCGGCAGCGGTGGGGCTGCGGTCGCCGGCGTCGCTCGCGGGGGTTCGCACTCCCTCAGGGTAGTCGCAGGGAAAGCGATTGCAACAAACGCATTCCGAGAGCAAACTCAACGTATGGACATCACCACGAGCGTCGAACACCCCGAGCCCACGCAGGACCTCTCCGGCATCGTCGGACACCGCTTCATCTACACGTACGCCAACGGCTGGCAGTACGAGATGTACGTGAAGAACGCCACGACGATCGACTACCGCATCCACTCCGGCATGGTCGGCGGCCGGTGGGTCAAGGACCAGCAGGTCGACCTCGTCGCCCTGACCGACGGCGTCTACAAGGTGTCGTGGAACGAGCCGACCGGCACGAGCGTCGTCGTCAACGTCGTTCCCGGGGTGCGCGTGCTGCACGGCACGATCTTCTTCCCGCACTGGGTCGAGCTCGACGGCAGCAAGACCGTGCTCTTCCAGAACGACCACCTCGACCGCATGCGCGAGTACCGCGACGCCGGCCCGACCTACCCGATCTACGTCGTGCCGGAGTTCGCGCACATCACGCTGTTCGAGCACGTGGGCGCGGACGACGAGACCGTCATCGACACCGCGCCCGGCGACCTCCCGGCCGGCTTCGCGGACCGGACGAACTGACGTGGCCGCCGGACCGGACCACGCCGGACCGACGCCCGCCGCGGTCCCACCCCGCCCGGTCACCCTCGACCACCGCGGTGCGACCCTGCGCGGCTGGCAGTGGAACGACCCGCGGGCGGACGACACCCGCGTGCTGCTCGTGCACGGGTTCGGCAGCGACGCCACCGGGTCGCAGCAGCTCTTCGTGCAGACCGCCCGGGCGCTCGCGGCCCCTGGCGCGACGGTCCGGTCGTACTCCCGCCTGGGGCACGGCTTCAGTGACGGGGACTTCGCCGACACCACCATCGGCGACGAGGTCGACCAGGTCGTCGCCATGGCCCGCGCCCTCGCGACCGCCGCCCCCGTCGGCCCCGCCCCGGCCGCACCCACCCGCCCCGTCCACCTCGTCGCGCACAGCCTGGGCGCCGTCGAGTCGGTCCTCGCGGCGGCCCGGGTGCCGGAGCTCGTCGCCACCCTCACCCTCTGGTCGCCCGCCGGGGTCGTCGTGGACGACATCGTCGGGAAGGACGAGATCCAGGGGCAGCCGCTCGCCCCGGTCCGGGAGCGCGGCTGGTTCGACTTCGGCGGCATGGCCCTGGGACGTGGCTTCGTCGACGAGGTCCGGGCTGGCCTCGACGTGTGGGGCCCCGCCGCCACGTACCCCGGGCCAGCCGAGGTCGTGCACGGCACGGCCGACACGATCGTCCCCGTTGCCTACGGCCGGCGGTACGCGGACCTCCTGCCCGGCGGCACGTTCACCGCGGTCGAGGGAGCCGACCACGGCTGGTCGTCGGTGCCCTGGCGCACGCAGCTCGTCGACCGTCTCCTCCGCACCGCCGGCCTGGACTGAGGGGCCCGGGTCCGCGCGCCCGCGAGTGTGCTCGGCGTGCATCGTGTACTCAGGGAGCATGGCCAACGACTCCCTGCCCGAGCTCGAGCTCGCGAACGTGCGGACCCGTGAGCGCCTCACCGAGACGGTGAGGCGCCTCCAGCGGAAAGCCGACGTCCCCGCGCGCACCCGTCTCGCCGTCGCGAAGACCCGTCAGCGCTGGCACCGCGACCCGACGCCGCTCGTCGCCGTCGCGATGACGGCCGCGACCGGCATCGCCGCGATCGTCGTCGGCACACGGCTGCGGAACGAGCCGGCCGGGCGCATGGCTGCGCTCCGTGAGCCCGCGCCCGTCCCGGTGTTCAAGCCGGTGAAGGTCGGCAAGAGCGGCAAGTCGACGGGTGTCCCCGTGTTCGCGCGCAAGGACCCGACCGGCAACCCCGTGTACCAGGAGCGCCAGGCAGCCGAGAAGCGCCGGAAGAAGGACGCGAAGCGGAACAAGCGGGCCGTCAAGCGGATCACGAAGGTAGCGAAGGGCTGATCATGGCGAAGGAACCGCAGAAGCCGGCCGCGGACGACCCGCGCAAGCCGGACTCACCGACCGACCTGAAGAAGCCGACGGTCGTCTACACCCTGAAGAAGACCCTCCGCGAGTTCACCGCGGACCAGTGCACCGACCTGGCCGCCAGCCTGACGTACTACTCGGTGCTCGCGCTCTTCCCGGGCCTGCTCGCCGTGGTGTCGATCCTCGGCCTGTTCGGTGACCCGAAGGAGACGATCCAGACCCTCCTGCAGATCGTCAGCAACATCGGGTCGCCCGACGTCGCGAAGCTGCTCGAGGGCCCCGTCGAGGGTCTCGTCCGCTCGCCCGCCGCCCCGGTCACGTTCATCGTCGGTCTCCTCGGCGCGCTCTGGTCGGCATCCGGCTACGTCGGTGCCTTCGGCCGGGCGATGAACCGCATCTACAACGTCCGCGAAGGACGCCCGATCTGGAAGCTCCGCCCGACGATGCTCGGCGTCACGGTCACCACCGTCGTGCTGCTCGTGCTCGGCCTCCTGGTGCTCGTCAGCGGTCCGCTCGCCCGCACCTTCGGGGACCTCGTCGGCCTCGGTGACGCCGCGGCGACGGTCGTGCTCATCGTGCAGTGGCCGATCCTGCTCGTCATCGCGATCGTCATCGTCGCCGTGCTCTACTACTGGTCGCCGAACGTCAAGCAGCCGAAGTTCACCTGGGTCAGCGGAGGGTCGATCCTGGCGCTGCTCATCTGGATCATCGCGAGCGTCGGCTTCGGCTTCTACGTCGGCAACTTCTCGAACTACAACGCCACCTACGGCTCGCTCGGTGGTGTGATCATCTTCCTGCTGTGGATCTGGATCACGAACAACGCGCTGCTGTTCGGTGCCGAGTTCGACGCCGAGATCGAGCGCGGTCGCGAGCTGCAGGCCGGCATGAAGGCGGAGGAGGACATCCAGCTCCCCGAGCGTGACACCCGCCAGATCGAGAAGCAGGACGAGAAGCGCGCCGAGGACGTCCTGCAGGGCATCCGCATCCGTCAGAGCGCGGGCGAGACCAAGGACGACTGACCCCCGCCCCGCACGACGCGCGCGCGCGCGACACCGGCCGGGAGGCTCGGTGACGGTTCCGTAGGCTGGCCTGCGTGACCGACACCGAGCCTCCCGTCCCCGTCTCCGCAGCCGCCAGCGACCGTCCGGTCGCGCTCGTGACCGGCGCGACCCGCGGCATCGGCCGCGCGATCGCGGCCGACCTCGGCCGGACGCACCACGTGTTGGTCGGTGGCCGCGACGCCGACGCGGTCGCCGCCGTCGTTGCGGCGCTGCCGAGCGCGGAGCCGTTCGTCGGCGACCTCGGCGCCGGGGACGTGCCCGCCGTGCCGACGTGGATCGACGTCCTGGTGCACTCCGCCGGCGTCGAGCAGGGCACCCGCGTCGCGGACACCCCGCGCGACACGTGGGAGGCCGTCTTCGCCACGAACGTCTTCGGGGTCGCGGAACTGACCCGGGTCGCGCTGCCCGGGCTCCGCGCCGCCCGAGGCATCGTCGTGACGATCAACAGCGGGTCGGGCTTCACCGCCGGCCCCGGCGGTGGTGTCTACGCGGCGTCGAAGTTCGCGCTCCGGGCCCTCACCGACGCCCTGCGGGAAGAGGAGCGGGCGAACGGCGTGCGGGTGTCGAGCGTGCACCCGGGCCGCACCGACTCGGACATGCAGCGCGCCCTCACCGAGAAGCTCGGCGAGGACTACGACACCGACTACTACCTGGCACCCGAGGACGTCGCCGACGCGGTGCGCACCGTGGTCGACCTGCCCGAGCGCGGCACGGTCGAGGTGCTGTCCATCCGACCGTCCCGGCGGCGCTGACCTCACCCGAGCTCCACCCGCCCGTCCAGGTCGAGGGCGTCGAGGAACGCCTCGTCGTGGCTGACGACGACGAGCGCTCCGCGGAACGCCCGGAGTGCCGACACGAGGCGGTCGACGCTCGCCAGGTCGAGGTCGTTCGTCGGCTCGTCGAGCACCAGCAGGTGCGGCGGCGGGTCGGCGAGCACGAGCCCGGCCAGCGCGACGCGGAACCGCTCCCCGCCGGACAGCGTGCGCACCGCCCGGTCGACCGTGTCGCCGCGGACGAGCAGTCGCGCGAGCCGGTTCCGCAGCTCGGGGACGGGCACGTCCGGGGCGGCCCGCCGCACCGAGTCGAGGACGGTCGCGTCGTCGTCGAGCGTGTCCTTCTGCTGCGGGAGGTGGCCGATCCGATCGGTGTGCGGCACGGCGGTCGTGTCGGGCAGCGGGTGTTCCCGTGCGTCCGGCAGTCCGACCAGGTGCTCGAGCAACGTGGTCTTGCCGACGCCGTTGTCCCCGACGACGGCGATCCGCTCGGGTCCCTGCACGACGGTCGACCGACCCCGGACGGTGATCGTCGCGATCCGACGGGACGCCGCCACCCCGGGGTCGGGCAACGTGACGTGCAGGTCCTCGTCGTCGCGCACCCGACGGGCGGCCTCCCGGGCCGTCGCCAGGGCTGCCGCCTCGGCGGAGGCGTGCCCGGAGCGGAGTCGCCCGGCGGTCGCCTCGGCCTGCTTCCGCCGCTCGTTCGCCAGGATCTTCGGCACCGACGACGCGGAGGCCGCCCCGGCCCTCGCCCGGCGCGCGATCGACGTCTCCGCCTCGATGCGCTGCCGCTGTTCGGTCCGGTGCCGCTGCTCGGCGACGCGGACCTCGCGCGCGACGGCGGCCTGCTGCACGGCGAGGTGCTCCTCGAACGCCGAGAACGTCCCACCGAACACGGTGAGCGTCCCGTCGCGCAGCTCCACCACCTCGTCGACGTGCTCCAGGAGCGCCCGGTCGTGGCTCACCACCACCAGGGTCCCGCGCCAGGCGTCCACCATCGCGAGCAGCGCGGCACGGGCACGGCGGTCCAGGTTGTTCGTCGGCTCGTCGAGGAGCGCGATCGGCCGACCGCGGAGCCGGATGCCGGCGACCGCGACCAGCACGGCCTGGCCGCCGGAGAGCGTGTCGGCGGGCCGGTCGAGGTCGTCGGCGTCGAGCGCGCCACCCGGGCCGAGGTCGAGGGTCGCCAGCGCAGCGCCCGCCCGGTCCTCGACGTCCCAGGCGTCGCCCACCGCGTCGAGGTCGGCCGCCGTGGCGTCGCCGGCCAGGACGGCGCGGAGCGCCCGGACCTGCGGACCGACACCGAGCAGGTCGGCGACCGTCCGTCGGGTGGTGGGTCGTGCCTCCAGGCCGCGTCGTACCGCCGGGCCGGAGCCGGGTGGCGCCCCGGCACCGGGGGCGTCCGCACCGGACGGGAGGCCCGGGCCGGCTCCCACGAGCCGCTGCGGCAGGTGGTCCACGGGTCCCGTCGTCGAGACCGAGCCCGCGGTGGGCGTCAGCTCACCGGTGACGAGCCGGACGAGCGTGGACTTGCCGGCACCGTTCCGACCGACGAGAGCGGTGCGGCCGCGTCCGAACGCGGCGGTGAGGTGGGTCAGCGCGACGGAGCCGTCGGGCCAGGAGAAGGAGACGTCGTGCAGGACGACGGACGGACTGGTGGGCATGCGGGAGCCTCCGGGATGACGTGCGGGCGCACGACTCCGTCAGCCGCGAGGGCGGCGGTCCCACCGATCGGCGGGCGAGGTCACGGGGTCAGCGCAGGGACAGCTGCTGCTGCGGCGCAGTGCCGGTGGTCTCGCGCAATGCCGGGCCGTTTCCGTCGGGGAGGCCCCGTGGCCGTCACCCGTGCTGTCGGCCGGTCGTCCCGCACCGCAGCCCCGTGGTGACGACGGGGTACGGCTCACCGTACGACCGTGCAGTCGTGCGGCGCAAGATGTCCGACATGGCTGAGGACGAGAAGCAGATCCGGGACGACTTCCACGACGCGGTGAACATGACCGCGTCCCAGCTCGAGAAGTGGCTCGACACCGACGAGTCGAAGTCCGTCGGGCAGAAGAAGGGCGGCGCGTCCGAGTCGACGGGGCACGAGTCCGGCCGGCACATCGTGTCGATCCTGCAGAAGAAGCAGGGCGACCTGACGGACGACGACTACGCGCACATGAAGAAGGTCGTCGGCTACGTGGCACGCCACTCGGAGCAGGAGCCGTCCGGGGACGTCACGGACACCCCGTGGCGGTACTCGCTCATGAACTGGGGCAACGACCCGCTGAAGTAGCCGGGTGCTGAAGTAGCGTGGCGGCATGCCGGACAACCTGCTCCCGAACCCCACGCCGAACCCCGAGACGCTGCTGCCCGCCGAACCCGAGGTGGACGGGCTCCTGGCGTCGAACGCCCCGGTCGCCTCCGTGGTGGTGTCGCACCCGGCGTCGAGTCTGGCGTGGGCCCTGCTCGCCGACGAGGCCTGGGACCGCGGCGCGACCGTCGAGTCCTACGCCTACGCGCGGGTCGGGTACCACCGGGGGCTCGACGCCCTGCGGAAGGCCGGGTGGCGCGGTGCCGGGCCGGTGCCGTGGTCGCACGAGCCGAACCGGGGTGTCCTGCGTGCCCTGTTCGCGCTGCGCCGGGCGGCCGAGGCGATCGACGAGCCGGGCGAGCCCGAGCGGCTGACGCAGTTCCTCGACGGCGCCGACCCCGCGGCTGCCGAGGCCCTCACGCGCGGCTGACCGCCGCCGCGCCGCCGCGCCGCCGCCGCGCCGCCGCTGCGCCGCCGCTGCGCCGCCGCCGCCGCTGCGCCGCCGCCGCCGCTGCGCCGTGCCGCGCCGCCGCGCGTCCCCTGTGTGTCGCGCCCGCTGACGAACGTCGCGCCCCGTCGGAACGGGGCGCGACGTTCGTTCCGGGGCGCGAAGCAGCGGATCGGCGCCACCCGCGGCGCGGCGCGCCGCTACCCCAGCACCACGCTCCACGAGAACGCCTGCGGCCACAGCTGGTGCTCCGGCAGCACGTCGAGCCCGCACGCGCGCGACCCGAGTCCGTGCTGCGCCGCGTCGAGGTACAGGTACGCGTGCTGCGGCGTCGGCAGCTCGTACGGGTGCATCGCGCGCCCGAGCTCCTGCGCGGTCCACGGGGACAGCGTGAAGCCCGCCCGGTGTGCGCCGACGGTCGACACCGTGAACGGCCCGACCGCGAGCGAGCGCAGCTCCGGCCGGTGCCCGGTCTCCTGCGGCATCGAGTACTCGACACCGAGCGAGCGCACCGGCGCGCTGAACCGCCCGACCCGGGCCGCGTGCGACGAGTCCGCGTAGGACTCGAGCGGCCCCGTCCCGAACCATGACGCGTCGAGGTCGAGCACCGAGGCCGGCAGGTCGAACCGCACACCGATCCGCGGCCACGTCACGTCCCACGCCCCGAACGGCACGGCGTCGGTCTGCAGCAGCAGCCCGTCGTCCGTGAGCGTCCAACGGTGCGTGACGTCGACGCCCCACCCGCTGTTCGCTGCCGCCACGCGGACGCGCTGCTCGAGGCCGTGGTCGGTCCGCGACACCGACACGAGCCGGTGTGTCAGCCGGTCGAGCCCGCGCTCACGCCAGCGGACCGCGGACGCGGGAGCGTCCGGGTCGCCGACGCCCTTCGTCAGCACCGGGTCGGCCGTCTCGTACCCGCCCTGCGAGGCCAGGCTGTCGTTGTCGGTCGGCGCGCGCCACAGGTCGAGCCGCGGCCCGGCCACCTCGTGCCCCTTCCAGGACACCAGGTCACCGCGGGCGGTGAAGGTCCCCCCGCCGAGACGGTCGCTGTCCCAGCCCTGCCGGGAGGCCCGGGGCACGTCCGCCGCGCGGCTCGCCACGAGCCGCTGCGTGCGTGCGACGACGTGGCCGGTGTCCGCCCACGCGGTCGGCCCCGCCAGCTCCGCCGTCACGTCGAACCACAGCTCGTCACCGGGGGCCAGGGACGCGGCGTCCGCGGCGGCCGCGAGCACCTCGTCGGGCACCGGGACCGTGGCCGACTGCCGGGCCGCGACGACGCCGGGGGCGAAGCGGCCGCTGGACTCCTCGACGCCGTTCCGCGACAGGGTCCACCGGAAGCGCAGTCCGGCGGTCGAAGCGGAGTGGTACCGGTTCTCGACGAGGACGGTGGTGTCCGACACCGAGAACCGGATCGGGGCGACGACGGCCGTGAACTCCGCCAGACCAGGGGTCGGGGTGTCGTCGGGCAGCACGAGACCGTCCATCACGAAGTTGCCGTCGTGTACGACCTCGCCGAAGTCGCCGCCGTACGCGTAGTAGTCCTCACCCGCAGCGGTGCGGGCGAGCAGTCCGTGGTCGCGCCACTCCCAGACGAACCCGCCGTGCAGGCGCGGGTACCGGTCGACCAGGTCCTCGTACTCCTTGATCTGGCCGGGGCCGTTGCCCATGGCGTGCACGTACTCGCAGTGCAGGAACGGCTTCGACCGCTGCCGTGCGGCCTCGGCGGGACCGCACCCCAGCAGCGGGGTCTCGGGGCCGCCGCCGATCGACTCGGTCTCCTGCAGCGTCGGGTACATCCGCGAGTACACGTCCGTGTAGGCGCCGGCGTAGTCGCCCTCGTAGTGCACCGGGCGCTCGTCGTCGCGGTCGTGCACCCACTGCGACATCGCAGCGAGGTTCCGACCGGTGCCGGACTCGTTGCCGAGCGACCACATCACGATCGACGCGTGGTTCTTGTCGCGCTCGACGGTCCGCGCGATCCGGTCGAGGTAGGCGTCGCGCCAGGCCGGGTCGTCCGATGGGTTGCCGACCCAGTCCGTGAACAGGAAGCCGTGCGTCTCGAGGTCGCACTCCAGGACCACCCAGAAGCCGAGCTCGTCGGCCAGGTCGAGCACGCGCGGGTGCGGCGGGTAGTGCGAGGTGCGGATCGCGTTCACGTTGTTCCGCTTCATGAGCAGCATGTCCGCGCGGGCGTGCTCCTCGTCGAAGACCCGGCCCCGCACGGGGTGGGTCTCGTGCCGGTTCACACCGTGGAACACCACGCGCTCGCCGTTGACCAGGAAGCGGTCGCCGACGATCGACACGGTCCGGAAGCCGAGCCGGAGCGCGACGGTCTCACCGCCCGCGCGGCCGCCGGCGTCGGTGCCGGTGGAGACGGTCGCGTCGTACAGCTTCGGGACCTCGGCGCTCCACGGCTCGACGCCCTCGAGCGTGATCGGCGTGACCTCCTCGGCCGAGGCCCACGTGACGTCGACCCCGAGGTCCGGGACCCGGAAGCGCACTGGGAAGGCGGCGTCGAGCGAGGGGACGGTGATGGTCCCCGTGCCCGTCGCCGGCCGTCCGGACGCAGCGGTACCCGCGGTGGCCGCGTGCCCGAACGTCGAGGTCCACCCGGCCCGGACGAACACGTCGTCGATCGGCGCGGCCGGTCGGGCCAGCAGGGTGACGCTGCGGAAGATGCCGGGGAGCCACCACTGGTCCTGGTCCTCGAGGTACGACGCCGCCGACCACTGGTGCACCCGGACGAGCATCTCGTTGGTGCCCGAGCGCAGCAGGTCGGTCACGTCGAACTCGGTCGCCAGGCGGGAGCCGGTCGACCAGCCCACCTCCGAGCCGTTCAGCCACACCCGGAAGTGCGACTCCACCCCGTCGAAGCGCAGCAGCACCCGGGCCGCCGCGTCGAAGGACGCCGGTACCTCGAACGTGCGGCGGTGGTCACCCGTCGGGTTCTCCTCCGGCGGGTGCGGCGGCTCGATCGGGAACGGGTACTGCAGGTTCGTGTAGCTCGGCGCCCCGTGCCCGTGCAGGACCCAGTGCGACGGGACGGGGAGGCTGCCCCACTCGGCCTCCGACCCCGGTACCGGGACGTCCGCGACCGGTGACCACCGGAAGTCCCACTCCCCGTCGAGCGACAGGGCGGGGGCGTCCGTGTGGAGCCAGGCCCTCGGCACGAGCCGGGTGTCCGAGCCCGGTGCGGTCGAGGCGAGCGCGGCGAGCGCCTCGGTGGTCGTCGAGGTGGAGGGGGAGTGAGCAGCGATGGTCAACCCTTGACCGATCCTTCCGTGAGGCCCCCGCGCCAGAAGCGCTGCAGGACGATGATGGCGACCACGAGCGGGATGACCGAGACGAGCACGCCGCCGGTGGTGAGCTGGTAGAACTCTGGCAGACGATCGACCTGTGCCCGCCAGTTGTTCAACCCCAGTGTGATCGGGTACAGCTTCTGGTCTGCCAGCATGATGAGCGGCAGGAAGAAGTTGTTCCAGATGCCGACGACCTGGAACAGGAACACGGTGACGAGCGCGGGGGTCATCTGTCGCAGGGCGATCGTGTGGAAGATCCGCAGCTCGCTGGCCCCGTCGAGGCGGGCCGACTCCATGAGCGCCGTGTCGATCGACGCCGAGGCGTACACCCGGCAGAGGAACAGCCCGAACGGGGAGACGAGGCTCGGGATGAGCACGCTCCAGTACGTGTCGGTCAACCCCATCGTCGAGAACAGCAGGAACAGCGGCAGGGCCGTCGCGGTCCCGGGCACGAGCACGCCGCCCAGGATCGTGCCGAACACGAGCTGCCGCCCGCGGAACTCGTACTTCGCCAGGGCGTAGCCACCCGCGGCCGCGAAGTACGTCGCCAGGACCGCGCCGACGCCCGAGTACAGGACGCTGTTCGCGATCCACCGGACGAAGATGCCGCCGTCGTAGGTGAAGACCGAGTGGATGTTGCTGAACAGGGCGAACTCGCCGCCGAACCAGAACCCGTTCGTCGCGAACAGGGCGCCGGTGGTCTTCGTCGCGGCGATGACGACCCAGTACAGCGGGACGAGGAAGTACAGCGCGACGACGACGAGGATCCCCGTCACGACGATCTGTGACCCCGGTGAGCGGTCGAGCTTCCGCCGCTCGTGGGCGGTGATCGAGGTGGTGTCCACCGGCACCGCGGTCTTCGCGGTCGCCGGCGCTTCGACGGCTTCGCTGGTCATCGGTCTGTCCCCTCGTTCGTCGCGACGCCACCGGCCGGGCGGTGCGGTCCGGCTCCGGTGGTCGTGCTGCGGTGCGTGACGCCGTTCGCCGGACGCGACCCGGTGCCGGTGGTGCCGCGCGTCTCGAGCGCGCGCCGGGCCTCCAGGCCGTCCTGCTTCGCCCGCCTGCGCTGGTCGCGCTCGTCCCGCGGCGGCCGGTTGGTCAGGGCGAGGAACGTGAACGACAGGACGAACGCGGCCAGGGCGATGATGACCGCCTGCGCGCTCGCGACGCCGTACTCGTTGAACGCGAACGCGTTCGTGTAGGCGGCGTAGTTGGGCGTGTACTCGGTGTCGATGGCGGGCGCGACCGTGGACAGGATCTGCGGCTCGGCGAAGAGCTGCAGCGTGCCGATGATCGAGAACACCGTCGTGAGGACCAGGGCCGGCGCGATGAGCGGGATCTGGATCCGCCACGCCACCTGGAACGGGCCGGCGCCGTCCATCTTCGCGGCCTCGTACACCTCGCCCGGGATGGACTTCAGCTGCGCCACGATGATGAGCATGTTGTAGCCGGTGTACGTCCACGTGACGATGTTCGCGATCGACCACAGCACGCTGTTCGCGCCGAGGAAGTCCGGCTGCAGCCCCATCGACTGCAGCAGCGACACGATCGGGGACAGGCCGGGGACGTACAGGAACGACCACAGGATCGTCGCGATGACGCCCGGGACGCCGTAGGGCATGAAGTAGACCGCCCGGAAGAAGCCCGGCCAGCGGGCGCTCGCCGACTCGAGCAACAGCGCCAGGACCGTGCAGGCGATGATCATCACCGGGACCTGCACGATGCCGAACAGGAGCATGCGGCCGATCGAGGCGACGAAGCCCGAGTCGTTCAGCGCCGTGACGTAGTTGTCGAACCCGGCGAAGCGGCCGGTGACGCCGTCCTCGCCGAACAGGCCCTCCCGGTCGACGGTGGTGAAGCTCTGGAAGACCGCGCTGATGATCGGGATGATGAACGTCAGCACGAAGAGCGCGAGGAACGGGGCGAGCAGGACCCACGGCGCACGCTTCTGCGCGCGGGTGGCCTTGGTGCTCGTGCGGAAGGTGCCCGGCTGTCCGGCCGTCTGCTGGCCCACGGCGGTGCGCTGCCGCCCGGCCGTCTGCTGGCTCACGACGCTGCCCGGACGCTGAGGCCCTTGTCGCGAAACGCCTGGACGACCTCGCGCTGGGCGAGTTCGACGGCGTCCGGCAGGGTGAGTCGGCCGGTGACCTTGCGCCGGAACTGGTTCTGCAGGGAGTTCAGCGCGGACTGGGTGAGCGGCGACCAGCTCCAGTCGGTGTTCTGCTCCTGGGCGGCGGGCGCGAAGACGTCCTCGTTGTAGGACTGCCCGCCGAAGAACGCGCTCGGCTGCTGGCGCTGCTCGCCGATGTAGTCCGTCGCGGGGGACCAGCCGATGCCGCAGTACTTGATCATCGCGTCGATGCCCTCGCGGGACGTCGTCATCCAGACGAGGAACTCGAGCGCCTCCGCCGGGTGCTCCGCGTTCGCGAGGACCGCGGCCGTGGACCCGCCGATCTGGCTCGAGCCGAAGCCCTCGCCCCAGGTCTGCATGGGGGAGACGCGCCACTTGCCCTTCGCGCCCTGCACGCTCTCGATGAGGGCGTCCCCCCAGCTCGCACTGGTGACGGCGCCGATCCGACCCGAGGCGGCGGCGGCGTACCAGCCCGGGGTGTACGCCCCGGCGGAGGTGTCCACGAGGTCGTCGTCGATCGCCTGGTCGAAGAACTCGGCGACCATCATCGTCTTCTCGTCGGTCATGTCGATGACCCACTCGTCGCCGTCGACCCGGAACCAGCGGGCACCGGCCTGCTGCGCGTAGGCGGTGAACGGGGAGGCGTCGGCGACCGGGAAGACCTCGAGGTAGTTCCGCTTGCCGGTCGACCGGACCTTCTCGGACAGCGTCCGCCACTCGTCCCACGTTGTCGGGGGTTCGCCGCCGGCAGCGTCGAGCACCGCGGGCTGGTGGTAGAACGCCATCGGGCCGGTGTCCTGCGGGATGCCGAACACCCCGTCGTTGAACTCGACCTGCGACCACGCGGCCTCGTCGTACCGGCTCGCGACGTCCTTCGCGCCGTACCGCGCGAGGTCGACCAGGCCGTTGGCGAGCATGAACTCGGGCACCTGCCGGAACTCGACCTGGCCGATGTCCGGGCCGCCGCCGGCCGCCAGCGCGGAGTACATCTTCTGGTACCCGCCCGCGGTGCCGCCGGGGATCCAGTTCGCGGTCACCTGGATGCGCGGGTTCTTCGCGTTCCAGACGTCGCAGACCTTCTGCAGGTCCTTGAGCCACGCCCAGTAGGTGAGCTGGACGGTCTCGCCGCCGGAGGCGGCGGGGATGAGGGCCGCCCGGTTGACGTTGGTCGAGCCGGGGACGGCGCACCCGGCGAGCAGTCCTGCTGCCGCGGTGCCGAGGCCGAAGCCCAACAGCTGTCGTCTGGACAAGGGTGTTCGTGATGGCGTCATTGCCGTGCACTCCGGTTCGTCGTCGGATCGGGGTTGCGCTTCACCCAACCACAGAACCGAACGGCTGTGGGGATTCGTGGTGGATTCGTGATGCGGGCGGTCCGTGCGCAGGTTGCGCGGCGTGCGCGCCGGCGTGTCCGGTGACGGACGGGAGGCGCGGGGCGGCGCCGCCACGCGCCTCCCGGCCGGCGGGGCCCGTCCCGGCGGGCCGGGCCGCGGCATGCTCGTGCCGGCCCGCCGGCCGGCGGGGTGTCCGTGCCCGTACCGCCGTGCCGCCCCGCGGACGTCAGTCGTGCGAGCGGTCCGCGCGCGGCACGAGGGGCAGTGCGAGCACCGGCAGCGCGGCCACGAGCAGGAACGACCCCGCGAACCCGACCAGCCCGACGAGCGCCCCGATGCCCGGGCCGACGGCGCTCGCCGCGATGAACTGCCCGGTGTTCTGCGCGCCGAGTGCCCGACCGGACCACGTAGGGCCCGCGGCCTCGGCGACCGAGGTGTACGCCAACCCGTTGTCCGCGACGGTGACGCTCGTCGCGATCACCAGGACGACGGCCGCGGCAGGCAGGTGCGTGACGTCGACGAGCGCGAGCACCGCCATCACCACGGCGGCGGACAGCGCGACGATCCGCAGCGGACCGACCCGCGACGCGACCCGGTCGCTCCACACGCCGACGAGGATGCGCCCGACCGCGCCGACGAACTGCGCCGCGCCGACCAGCAGTCCCGCGGCCGGTGTCGACCAGCCCAGGCCGACGAGCCACACCAGCCCGTAGGTGGAGAGCGTGAACTGCGGCACGACGAGCAGCACCGAGACCGCGTGGATGCGCCACAGGAACCCGGTCGACCGGTAGGGGTTCGCGGTGGGCACCGGGTCCGCCGCCTCTCCCGTCCGTGCGGCGGCCCGCGCCGGTCGCGGCGGGTCGACGATGCCGACCGCGCAGAGCACCGCGAGCACCGCGCACAGGACCACCGGCAGCACGAGGGCCGCGCGGACGCCGTCGCCCTCGGCGAGCTGCGGCACCGTGACCGCCGCCAGGGTCACCCCGAGCGGCTGTGACATCTGCCGGATGCCCATCGCGAGTCCGCGCCGCTCCTTCGGGAACCACCCCACGACGACCCGACCGCTGGCGGCGTTCGTCGAGGCGCTCGTCATCCCGGCCAGCAGGAACGCCACCCCGAGGAGCACCGGGTCGTCACCGACGGCCCAGGCCCCGGACACGGCGAGCGTCGTCAGGACGAGCCCGCCCGCGATGACCACGCGTTCGCCGGTCCGGTCGGTGACCGCTCCCCAGGCGATGAGCGTCAGGACCATGCCCGCGGTCGGAGCCGCAGCGAGCAGCCCGGCCTGCGCGAGGGTCGTGCCCTGCGCGTGCAGGTGCGGGATGAGGAGGGCGGGCGCGGTGACGACGAGCGTCCCGGCGGCCTGTGCGGCGACGCCGAGCGCGAGCATCGTCCACGCGCGGGCGGGCGTCCGGGCCACGGGGTCTCCGTCTCGGGTCGGCTGGTGTACCGGAACGGTATACCAACACCCGGGTGGCGGCACTACGCTGGATGCCCGTGACCGAACCGACCGATGCAGCACCCGTGTCGCAGACGGCCCAGCTCTACGACAACCTCCGCGCGGCGATCCTCACGCTCGACATCGCACCGGGCGAGCGGATCTCGGAGCGCGGGCTCGAAGCGCGCTTCCACGCCTCGCGCACCCCGGTCCGCGCGGCGCTGTCCCGGCTCGAGCGCGAGGGGTTGATCCTGCACGAGGGGCGCTCGTGGACGGTCACCCCGATCGACCTCGACGAGATCGCGTCGCTCGCCGAGCTCCGTGGCGTGCTCGAGCCCGCCGCCGCGCGGCTCGCCGTGGCCCGGGCGGAGCCGGAGGCCGTCGCCGCCGTCCGCGCGCACCTCGACGCCCTGCGCCCCACCGCCGACCAGCAGGCCGGCATCCGGATGGGGTCGACGTTCCACCTCGACCTGGCGGCGCTCGGCGGCAACCGGTTCGTCACCGACGCCGTCGCCGACGCCCTCACCCGGCTCGAGCGCACCCGGTGGATCGAGGTGCGCACGCCCGAGGCCCGCGACGCCGCGTGGCAGGAGCACAGCGACATCCTCGACGCCGTGCAGCGCGGTGACGCCGACGAGGCCGCCCGGCTCGTCGCCGCCCACGTCGCGGGCACCAACGACCGGCTCCTGGGCTTCATCGCCCAGGAGCGCCGTCGGCTGCGCGGCGCGGGCATGGCGATCGTCGGGGCGCCGGAGCGCCTCGCGGCCGGCGCGGCCGAGGGCTGACCCACCCGGTCCGCGGGCACGTGCGGTCCGGTCGCGGTCGTGTCCGGCCCGCTGTCGGGCCCGGTCACACGCCTCCCGGCTGCGGTCACTCGATCAGCGGACGCTCCTCGGTCCCGTCGAGCTGCGCGGTGACCCACGACAGGTGCGGGTCCTCGCCGTGGTCGAGGAGGGCCTCGCGCACCTCGGCCTCGTCCGTGGAGAGACGGTGCGCGTCCCTGCGTCCGGCGGGCGTCGACTGTGACATCTCTTCGTCCTTCCTCCGTCCGACCGGGCCTGGTCCCGCTCGGTCGGGCCAGTGTCGTCCTGCCCGTGCTGCTCCGCAAGACCCTCCGCGAACCCGTTGCGGAACACGGCCTGCCTAGGATGGTCCGCGTCGCCGGGCTGGCCGCTCGCGACCACGACCGCGAGGGAGGCTCGGCTTGGGCCCGCAGCGCACCGCACCTCCCACGGTCTACGACGTGGCCTCGGCCGCCGGTGTCTCGATCGCGACCGTCTCGCGCGTCCTCCGCACGCCGGACGCCGTCCGCGAGGGCACGCGCGACCGGGTGCAGGCGGCGATCCGGTCCCTCGGCTACGTGCCGTCCGGCAACGCCCGCGCGCTGGCCGGGCGTCGGACCGGTGTCGTCGGCCTGCTGCTGCCGGGCTTCGACGTGGTGCCCGACGAGCGGCCGGACGTCGTCACCGACGGGGGCGTCCGGGTGGTCGACGACCGGCGGCACGTGACGCAGCCCACCTCGTCGAACCTGTACTTCGACGAGGTGCTCCGCGGCGCCGAGACCGAGGCCTGGCAGCGGGGCCTGGCGCTCATGGTGGCGGCCGGTCGCGGGCCGTCGCGGGACGTCATCGTCAACGACGTCGCCGGCCGGGTGGACGGGCTGGCGGTGCTCGCGCAGACCGTGCCGGACGAGCTCCTCGAGCACGTGGCCCGCCGCATCCCGGTGGTGGTGCTCGCCGACGACCGGCGCTCGCGGGGGTTCGACTCGATCAGCGTCGACAACGCGGCGGGCATGCGGACGCTCGGTGCGCACGTGATCGGCCGCCTCGGGATCCGGTCGATCGCCTACGTCGCCGGGCCGGTGGACTCGCCGGACGACCAGGAGCGCACCGCGGGGTTCCGGCGGGCGCTCGAGGACCACGGACTGTCGCCGCACGACGTCCGCACGGTCCACGGCGACTTCGGCCGGGTCCGGGCCCGGGAGCTCGCGCGCACGCTGCTCGACGACCGGGTGCCCCGGGCGATCGTCTGCTCGAACGACCAGTCCGCGCTGGGGGTCCTCGACGCCGTGCTCGCGCGCGGGCTGCGGGTGCCGGACGACGTCGTCGTGACGGGGTTCGACGGCATCGAGGCCGGCCGGTTCTCGTCCCCGCGCCTGACCACCGTGCACCAGCCGATGGGGGACCTCGGTCGGGCTGCGGTCCGGGCGATCGTCGACCGGTTGGACCACCGCGAGGGCCCGCCGCGCGCCGTCCGGCTGCCGGTCGAGGTGCTCCTGCGCGAGAGCTGCCCGCCGTCGCTCTGACCCGTCGGTCGCGCGCGGAGCGTGCCACCCCGACGAACAACAGCCTTCCGGAACAGCGGTTGCACTGCGCCATGTAAGCGCATACATTGGGCGGGTACCGACTCGACACGGAGGTCGACCGAGCAATGACGCTTCCCCCACAGCGCACGCCTGAGCCCGACGGGCGGACACACGCCGTCGGCCGCCGGCGCCCCCGCACCACGCGTTCCCGCGGTGGCCGCATCGCCGCCGCGATCGCCGGCCTGGCCGTCGTGGCGCTCGTCGCCACCGGCTGCAGCATCCAGGTCCGCTCCCAGCCGGACCCGAGCATCGGCAAGGACACGATGCTCATCAACGCGGACCGTGGCAACCCGCTGTTCGACCGGAACTTCAACCCGTACATCACGAACGCCCGCACGGCGTCGAAGTGGATGTACGAGCCGCTCATCGAGGTCAACCCGCTCGACGGCAAGCGCAACCCGTGGCTCGCGAGCTCGTGGGAGCAGCCCGACGCCCGGACCATCGACATGACGATCCGCCGGGGCGTCGAGTGGTCCGACGGCACGCCGTTCACCGCGGCCGACGTGGTGTTCACCTTCGACCTGCTCAAGAGGTTCCCGGCGATGGACGTCAAGGGCGCCTGGCAGCACATCGACCGGATCGAGCGGGACGGCGACCACGTCGTCTTCCACCTGGAGTCCGAGGACGTCCCGAGCCTCGCGATCATCGGCCAGACGTACATCCTCGGCGAGCACCACTGGGGGAAGGTCGCGGACCCCACCACGTGGCGGGACCCGGACCCGGTCGGCACCGGCCCGTTCGTGCTCGGCAACTACTCCGACCAGCAGTACTCGATGGACAAGAACCCGACGTACTGGCAAGCCGACAAGATCGCGATCAAGCACCTCGTGCTCCCCGCAACGAACACGCAGCTCGACACCGTCACGCGCGGCTACGACTGGGCGTACTCGTTCATCTCCGACGTCGACGGCACCTGGGGTGCGGCATCGGACACCAACCAGTACTGGTTCCCGCCGGGCGGCATCACCGGGCTCATCCCGAACCTGACCAAGGCGCCGTTCAACGACGTCGACGTCCGCCGGGGCATCTCGCTCGCACTCGACCGCGACGCCATCGCCGAGACGGCCACCGAGGGCAACCTGACTGCCGCGACACAGACCGGCCTCATCCTGCCCAACCAGGAGCGCTACCTGAACGACGCGATCCCGGACAAGGGCATGGTGACGCAGGACGTGGACGCCGCGAAGGCCGCGTTCGCGAAGGCCGGGTACGAGGAGCAGGACGGCAAGCTCGTCAAGGACGGCGAGCAGCTCGCCATCACGATCACGACCGCCAACGGCTACTCCGACTGGCTCCGTGCCGTGCAGGAGGTCCGTCGCAACCTCGGCGCCATCGGCATCAAGGTGTCCATCAGCGCTCCGCAGCCCGCCGGCTACCAGCAGGCGATCAACAACGGCCGCTTCGACATGGCGATGGGCGGCATGGGCAACGGCGACGTCTACCAGGCGTTCAACTCCCTGCTCTCGACCGAGTTCTACCAGCCGGTCGGCAAGTCCACCGTGAACAACTACGAGCGCTACCGCGACCCCGCGACCCAGCGACTGCTCGACGAGTACAAGGCCACGACCGACCCGGCCGAGCAGCAGCGGATCCTCGACCAGCTGCAGGTCATCGTCCACGACCAGCTGCCCGTGATCGGCATGTACCACGGCGGCCTCTGGGGCCTGTTCAACACCGGCAAGTTTGTCGGCTGGCCGAGCGCCGAGGACCCGTACATGGCACCGCAGAACTACGACTCGGCGCCGCTGCTCATCTTCACGAAGCTCCGGCTCCGTGACAGCGAGGCGGGCAGGAAGATCCTCGACGAGCAGAAGACGCAGCAGGACACGACGGAGGCCGGCGAGTGAAGTACATCGTCCAGAAACTCGTCCTCTTCGTCCTGACGCTCTGGGCCGCGGTCACGCTGAACTTCGTGCTCCCGCGCCTCATGCCGGGCAGCCCGTCGGACGCGGCACTCGCGAAGCTCAGCCAGAACGGCCCGGTCACCGACGCCACGAAGAAGGCCATCGAGGCGCAGCTCGGCGTCCCGTCCGGCAACCTGTGGGACCAGTACGTCAGCTACCTGCACCAGGTCGTCACCCTCGACTTCGGCACGAGCTACACGTTCTACCCGCAGCCGGTCGGGGACCTGGTCGGTCGCGCCCTGCCCTACACGCTCGTGCTCGTCGGCACGGTGACGATCCTCGCGTTCGTCATCGGCACCCTGATCGGGATCGCGGCGGCGTGGAAGCGCGGCACCTGGCTCGACTCGCTCCCGACGCTCTCGGGCTCGTTCATGTCGACGTTCCCGTACTTCTGGACCGCGCTGCTCCTGCTGTTCTTCCTCGGCTACGTCCTGCACTGGTTCCCGACCACCGGGGCCTCGTCGGCGACGTCGACACCGGGGTTCAACGGCGAGTACATCGGCGACGTCCTGCGGCACGCCGTGCTGCCGGCCGTGACGATCCTGGTGACGAGCCTCGGCGGCTGGATCATCGGCATGCGCAACGCGATGATCAACACCCTCGGCGACGACTACGTCACCTTCGCCGAGGCGAACGGCCTCCGCGGTCGGACCGTCGCGATCCGGTACGCCGCCCGCAACGCGATCCTGCCGAACCTGACCGGCTTCGGGCTGGCGCTCGGCGGTGTGGTCGGTGGCTCGGTCCTCGTCGAGCAGGTGTTCGGCTACCCGGGCATCGGCTACCTGCTGTTCAACGCCGTGATCGGGCAGGACTACCCGCTCATGCAGGCCCTCTTCCTGATGATCACCGTGTCGGTGCTCATCGCCAACTTCATCGTGGACGTCCTGTACGGCGTCCTGGACCCGAGGACGCGCCGATGACGAACCACGCAACCGTCGCAGTACGCACCCAGCAGGACGACCACGACGACCCGCAGCGGGCACCCTCCACGTGGCGGGCGGCCGCGCGCCAGTTCGGCGTCGTCTGGTCGAACACGAAGGCCCGCGTCGGCATCTGCATCCTGGGCTTCTTCGTCCTGGTCGCGATCGCCGCCCCGCTCCTCGCCCCCTACGGCGGCAGCCAGAACGGCTTCGAGCGGAACGCCGACTCGAGCTGGGCACACTGGATGGGCACCACCGCCGCCGGCGAGGACGTCCTGTCCCAACTCATCCACGGCGCCCGCATCTCGGTGCTCGTCGGTGCGGTGGCGGGCATCCTGTCCACCCTCGTCGCCGTCGCGATCGGCCTCAGCTGGGGCTACGTGCGCGGGTGGATCGCCGAGGTCATCGGGTTCATCGTGAACCTGTTCCTCGTCATCCCCGGCCTGCCGCTCATGATCGTCATCGCGGCCTACCTGCAGAACGGCGGCATCGCGGTCATCATCGCCGTGATCGTCGTCACCGGGTGGGCGTGGGGTGCGCGCGTGCTGCGCAGCCAGACACAGTCCCTCCGCGGCCGCGACTTCGTGACGGCGGCGCAGTTCTCCGGCGAGGGCGCCACCCGCATCGTCTTCCGCGAGATCCTGCCGAACATGACGAGCCTCATCGTCGGCAGCTTCTTCGGTGCGGCGACGAGCGCGATCCTGGCGGAGGCCGGCCTGGAGTTCCTCGGCCTCGGCGACTCCTCGATCGTCAGCTGGGGCACGATCCTCTACTGGGCGCAGAACTCGAACGCGCTGCTCACCGGCCAGTGGATCCTCCTGTTCGCCCCGGGTCTGTGCATCGCGCTCCTCGCGATGAGCCTGACCCTCATCAACTTCGGCGTCGACGCCGTGTCCAACCCGCGGCTGCGCGAAGGCGCGCGCCCGAAGCGCAAGGAGGCCACCGCATGAGCGGCTCTGCCCCGTCACCCCGGAACGGACTGGAGGCGCCCACCGGCGCCGCCACGGGCCTCCCGTCCGACGTCCTGCTCGACGTCCGCGACCTGTCGGTCGTCTACGAGTCGTCCGGCCAGCAGGCCGTCCAGGCCGTCGACCACGTCTCGTTCTCCCTGCGGAAGGGCGAGTTCGTCGGCCTGGTGGGGGAGTCCGGATCCGGCAAGTCCACGCTCGGCTACGCGCTCACCCGGCTGCAGAAGCCGCCGGCGCGCACGAACGGCGGCAGCATCGTGTTCGCGGGGCAGGACATCCGCGACCTCGACGACGAAGCGCTCCGGCAGCAGCGCCAGGGCGGCTTCGCGATGGTGCTGCAGTCCGGCATGAACGCGCTCAACCCGGTGCGGACGATCCGCAACCACTTCGTCGACGTGTTCCGGGCGCACGGGCACGTGCCGCGCGAGCGCTGGGACGCGCGGATGCGGGAGCTCGTCGGCAAGGTGAAGTTGCCCGAGTCGATGCTGGCGCGCTACCCCGGCGAGCTGTCCGGCGGCATGCGGCAACGTGTCTCGATCGCCCTCGCGCTGTCCCTCGAACCGCAGCTCATGGTGTTCGACGAGCCGACCACGGCGCTCGACGTCCTCGTGCAGCACGCCGTGATGGACACGATCATCGAGCTGCAGCGCACCGAGGGCTTCACCGCCGTGCTCATCAGCCACGACCTCGGCATCGTGCTCGAGGCCACCGAGCGCGTCCTCGTCATGCACGAGGGGCGGATCGTCGAGGACGGCGGCTCGCGCGAGGTCCTCCGCGCACCGCAGGACCCGTACACGCAGATGCTCCTGTCGCACTACGCGGACCCGCGCGCCGAGGTCGTGTCGCTCCCCGGGTTCCCGGACCGGTCGCAGCGCTCGGTCTCCCGGCAGGAAACGACGTCGTCGTTCGCGACCGTCGGCTCCCGCGAGCGCAGCGCGGCGAAGAACCCGATCGTCGTCGAGCACCTCGTGAAGACGTACCCGGCGCCCCGTCGCGGCGAGCAGTCCGTGCAGGCCGTGCGGGACGTGTCGTTCACACTCGAGCCGGGGCAGTCCCTCGCCCTCGTCGGCCAGTCGGGCTCGGGCAAGTCGACCATCGCGAAGATGCTCACCGGCGTGGAGCAGCCGACCTCCGGCACCGTCCGGTTCGGCGACCTCGACGTCGGACGGCTCCGTGGCCGGGGCCTGCGCGACCTGCGCTCCGAGGTGCAGATGGTGTTCCAGGACCCGTACTCGGCGCTCAACCCGCTGCACACCGTGGAGTACACGCTCACCCGTCCCGTCGTGAACTACACCGGGCTCCGCGGCTCGGACGCTCGCCGCCGGGTACTCGAACTCCTCGAGACCGTGGGCCTGACGCCCGTCGAACAGTTCGCCCAGAAGCTCCCGCACCAGCTCTCCGGCGGGCAGCGGCAGCGCGTGGTCATCGCCCGGGCGCTCGCCAGCGACCCGCAGGTGATCATCGCCGACGAACCGGTCTCGATGCTCGACGTCACGCTGCGGGCCGGCGTGCTCGCGCTGCTCGAGGACCTGCGCGAGCAGTGGGGCGTCTCGCTCCTCTACATCACGCACGACCTGCTGAGTGCCCGGCTCATCACCGACGACATCATGGTGCTGCACGACGGCGCGGTGGTCGAACGCGGCCGCACGGCCGACGTGCTCCAGCACCCGCAGGACGACTACACGGTCGCGCTGCTCGACGCCGTGCCGAACCCCCGACGCGCGCTCGCCGAGGGGCGGCTGTGACCGAGAGGACGACACCGTGACCACCCTCCACGAGTTCCCCGAGGTGCCACCGTTCGGCCACCTCCCCACGCCCGACGGGGTCGACGTGGTCGGCGTCGACCTGCCCGTCGGCCGACTCACCGCCTACCGCGTCGTGCCCTCCGGGCCGTCGAAGGGCACGGTCCTGATCGTCCCCGGGTACACCGGCTCGAAGGAGGACTGGTGCACCTTCATGCCCCTCCTCCGGGACGCAGGCTGGACCGCGGTCGCGATCAGCCGACGCGGGCAGGCCGACTCGGCAGCACCCGGCGACCCGTCGGACCACTCCCTCGACGAGGAGGCCGCCGACGTCGTGCGCGTCGCCGCCCTGCTCGACGACGGCGCACCCGTGCACCTCGTCGGGCACTCGCTCGGCGGGGTCATCGCCCGTGAGGCCGCCATCGCCTCGCCGGGGTCCTTCCGCAGCGTCGTGCAGTTCTGCTCCGGCCCGTACGGCTGGCCCTACCGCAAGGTCACCGAGCTGACGATCCTGCACGACACCGGCGGGAACCTCCGCCAGCTGTTCGACGCGACGAACCCGCTCTGGGCCTACCGACCCGACGAGGAGCTCCCCGACGACGTCCGCATGGTCCGCGACCGCTTCGACGCCACGAGCCCCCTGAGCGTCGTCGCGGGCGGCCACATCCTCGAGGACCACACCGACTCGTCCGCCGAACTCTGCGCGACCGGGCTCCCGGTCCTCGTGGCGCACGGCGAGTGGGACGGTGCCTGGCCGATCCCGTGGCAGCGGCAGATGGCGGAGGACACCGGCGCTCGCTACGAGGTGATCCCCACCAGCTACCACGGTCCCCACGTCGAGAACCCGGCTGCGACGCTCGCGCTGTTCGACGACTTCCTGGTCCGGCACTCGCCGGCCCGCAACTGAGAGGCACCACCATCACCACGCTGCAGTTCCCCGACGGCTTCCTCTGGGGTGCCGCCACCGCCGCCCACCAGATCGAGGGCAACAACGTCAACAGCAACTGGTGGGTGCACGAGCACGAGCCCGACACCACCATCGTCGAACCCTCCGGCGACGCCGCGGACAGCTACCACCGGTACCGCGAGGACATCCGCATCGCCGCCGACCTCGGCCTGAACTCCTACCGGTTCAGCATCGAGTGGGCGCGCATCGAACCCGAGCGCGGGATCGTCAGCCGCGCAGAGGTCGACCACTACCGCCGCATGGTCGAGGCCTGCCACGAGTTCGGCATCGAACCGATCGTCACGCTCATGCACTTCACCGTGCCGCGCTGGTTCGAACGCGACGGCTTCTGGCGGGCCGCCGACGCCGCCGACCTGTTCGCCCGGTACACCGAGGCGACGCTCCCCGTGGTGCAGGACGGCGTCCGCTACGTCTGCACGATCAACGAGCCGAACATCGCCGCGATGCTCGCCGGGGGAGAGGACGCGTCGAACCTCGTCGCGTACGGCCTGCCGAACCCGGACCTCGGCGTCGCCGATGCCCTGCTCGCGTCGCACGAGCGCTCCCGCGAGGTCCTGTCGCAGGTCTCCGGCATCCAGTCGGGCTGGACCATCGCGACGCAGGCGTTCCGTGCGAACGGCGAACCCGGGTCCGAGGAGATGCTGCGCGAGTACGGCTACCCGCGCGACGACTGGTACCTCGAGCAGGCCGCCGGCGACGACTTCCTCGGCGTGCAGGCCTACACCCGCACGTTCATCGGGCCGTCCGGTCCGCTGCCGGTCGCGGACGACGTCGAGACGACCCTGACCGGGTGGGAGTTCTACCCCGAGGCCTCGGCCGACGGACTCCGCAGCGCGTGGGAGCTCTCCGGCCACGTGCCGCTGATGATCACCGAGAACGGCATCGCCACCGCCGATGACTCCCGCCGTGTGGCCTACACGCAGGGTGCCCTCGAGGGGATCCACCGCTGCATCGAGGACGGCATCGAGGTCCTGGGCTACCAGCACTGGTCCCTGCTCGACAACTACGAGTGGGCGTCCGGGTTCCGGCCCACCTTCGGGCTCGTCGCCTGGGACCGTGAGACGTTCGAGCGCACGCCGAAGCCGTCAGCGCACTGGTACGGGCAGGTGGCGCGGGCGAACGCGCTCTGAGTCGCAGTTGCCGCCGGCCGGGAGGCCCGCCCCGCCTCGGACGCCCCGACCACGTCGTCGACGTGGTCGGGGCGTGGTCGGTTCGAGGGTGACCTGGTGACGTGGTGACGTGGTGACGTGGTGACGTGGTGACGTGGTGACGTGGTGACGTGGTGACGTGGTGACGTGGTGCCCTGGTGCCCTGGTGCCCTGGTGCCCTGGTGCCCTGGTGACCGGGCGGGTGGGCGTCCGTCGACCCGTCATGCTGGCCGATCCACGCCGGTCGGGTGCCGTACGGGCAGGGAGCCGCCCTGCCCCGCCTTCGGTCGCATGAGCCGCCGTCGGAGCCGGTCCGTGGGGATCTCGACGAACAGACCACCCAGCGCCCCGACCACGAGTGCGAGGCCGAGTGCGAGGGCCCGCCCCGGGATGCCGTCCACCCGCGGTTCGACGAGCGCCAGGACGACGAGGTGCGAGAGGTAGAGCGAGTACGACGCGCGAGCCCCGTACCAGGCGAGGGGGCGCCAGGCGAGGACCCGTGCCACCACGGTGTCCGACGTGCCGAGGCCAGCGATGAAGACCGCGGCGACCAGTCCGGAGGCGGGGACCATCCCCAGCACGACCAGTGGGTCGGACTTCCACTGCGCGGGCATCAGGACGACCAGGGCGGCCAGGAGCACGAACCCGGTCCGCGCGGCGATCCGTCCCGCTCGCGCAGTCCACCGTTCACTCCCCCGCAGGTGGTCGAGCAACAGCGCGGCGAAGCAGCCGGACGCGAGCGACGACATGCTCAGCGGCGGCGCGTAGTACACGAGGGCGGGACCGGCGTCCGGGCTCGGGGCGAAGAACGGCACGCAGCTGAGCGGACCGACGACGATGACGGCCCCCAGCACCCAGAAGAGGGCACGACGGCGCCGGACGACCGGCAGCGCCAGTGCGGCCAGAACGGGCCAGAACACGTAGAACTGCTCCTCGGCCGACAGGCTCCACAGGGGATCGAGGACGCCCTGGTGGATCCCGAGGTACGCCCGCCCGAGGTTCGTGGTCCACGTCAGGGCGAGGCCGACCGCGAGCCCGAGGTCCGTCGTCGACCCGCCGTACCCGCCCACCCACGGCCAGAGGAGTGCGACGACGGCGGTGAGTGCGAGGACGGGCGGCGCGATCCGCAGCAGTCGGTTCAGGACGAACCGACCGAGACGGACGCGGCCGTGCCGATGCACCTCTGCGAGCAGCAGGCTCGTGATCAGCGTGCCGGAGAGTGCGTAGAAGACCGGCAGTGCCAGGACCGCGCTCTGCAGCCCCGGCGCCCCGAGGTGGTAGGCGCAGATGGCCGTCGCGAGCACGGCTCGGAGTCCGTCGAGCGCCGAGACCCGATCGCTGATGCGGCTGCTGTGCAGCGGAACGTCCATCGTCCGAGCTTTGCGCACACGGGCGACCAGATCCGAGTTCTCCACATGTCGAATGTTGCATACCGCCCTCGGGTGGTCAAGCGAGCGGAGGTCGCCAGTTCGGCCGGACGCTCGCTTCGGCAGGAGTAGCCCGGTGTTGACATTCTGAATGTTAGTATTCCGGCATGCCGAAGCCTACAGCGCAGCTCAGGACGCTGGTCATCACCCAGTACTACCCGCCGGAGGCGCACGGGGCGATCCCTGCGTCCCTTGCCCGGGAACTGGCGCGACGAGGGCACAGCGTCCGTGTGGTGACCACCTTCCCGAACCACCCACACGGCGCCCTGTTCCCTGGATGGCGGCAGCGCCGAGGGCACCGCGAACGGGACGGCGGAGTGACGGTCCGACGGGTCCCGATGATCGTCGACCACTCCGCGTCCGCGGCTCGCCGGATGGTCGCCTACGTCAGCTTCGGGCTGTCCGTCCTCCGTGAGACCAGGGCCGCCCGAACCGCCGACGTCGTCTACGTCTACTGCGCGCAACCGACGGCAGCCATCCCCGCGCTGCTCTGGCGACGATTCCTCGGCCGGCCGTTCGTCCTCCACGTGCAGGACGTCTGGCCGGAGTCCGTCACGGGCTCCGACATGCTCCCGCCGGGCGTCGTCACGAACGTCGTCAGTGCGGTGGTCCTGCGTGCGCTCAGGGTCCTGCACCGTGCTGCTGCCGGTGTCGTCGCGATCTCGCCGGGTGCCGCGCAGCTCCTGATCGACCGCGGCGCCCACCCCGAGCGCACCTCTGTCTGTCACAACTGGGGGCGGCCCGACGCCGTTCCCGATCGTGCCGAGGTCGACCGGTCGCCCGGCACCCACATCGTCTACGCAGGGACCATCGGTCCCAACCAGGGCCTCGACGCCGTCGTGGTGGCGGCGTCTCGGTGCGGCGACCTCCGAGACCTGTCCTTCACATTCGTCGGCGACGGTATCGCGCTCGACGACCTACGTGCCCTCGCCGTCCGAGTGGGAGCACGGAACATCTCGTTCCGTCCCCCGGTGGGGCCGGATCAGATGCCGACCGTCCACGCGGGGGCGGACTTCGAGGTCATCGCACTGAGAGACGTCCCCATGTCCGCCATCACCGTCCCCTCGAAGCTCCAGGACGCGATGGCGCACGGTGTTCCCGTCATCGCCGCGGTGCCCGGCGATGCAGCCGACCTCGTCGTCTCCAGCGGCGCCGGACTCGTCGTCGATCCCGAGGACGTCGACGAACTCGAAGCCGCCTTCCGTGCAGCGCACGCGACCGACGTCGCGGAACGCGCGCGGTTCAGCAACAACGCACGGGTGACAGCGCAACGGACGATGAACGTCGCGTCCGCCACCGACCACCTGGAACACGTCCTCCGAAAGGCAGCAGCATGACCACCCGAACCGTGCCCGATCGACGCACCCGTCGACTCGCTCGCCACCCCTGGGACCCGTGGAAGCGTGGCTTCGACCTGGCGGCCGCCGTCCTGCTGCTCGCCGTGCTGTCCCCGCTCCTCCTGGTGGTCGCCCTCCTGATCCGACTCGACGACGGGGGCCCGGCGCTCTACCGGCAGACCCGGCCAGGGCGAGACGGGCGCCCGTTCAAGATCGTCAAGTTCCGGTCGATGCGCTCCGACGACGCGCTCGAGCGCATCGGCGCCGATGCCGATCACGAGCGCATCACGCCGCTCGGGCGGGTCCTCCGAACGACGAGCATCGACGAGCTCCCGAACCTGTTCAACGTCGTGCGCGGGGAGATGAGCATCGTCGGACCGCGCCCGCACCTGATGTCGTACCTGGACCTGTACTCCGACCGTCAAGCGCGTCGCCACGAGGTGCGCCCCGGCATCACCGGCCTGGCGCAGGTCCGCGGGCGGAACGCCCTCGACTGGGCGACCCGCCTCGACCACGACGTCGAGTACGTCGACCAGCGGTCGTTCGCCCTCGACCTCCGGATCCTGGTCGCCACCATCGGCACCGTCCTCGGCCGCGACGGCGTCTCCGCTCCTGGGCACGCCACGATGGCGCTGTTCGAGGGCAACGGGGAGAACGCGTCCGACGCACGGCCACCAGCGCCCGTCAGCGCCCGCTGAACGCTGCCAGCCTGGGACCGGGATCAGGCTCGGGACTGGCGGATGAGGTCGAACACGTGGGGATCGGCGTCAGAGGCTCGCCATGCGTCGTAGCCGTCGGCTGCCGCGGACGAACGACGTTCGAGCTCCGTGTGGTCTCGGTCTGCCCACCTCTGGATCACGGCAGCCCACGCGTCGTCGTCCACCACTGTTCCTCCACCGGCTCGGACGCGGTCCGTCCAGGGGGTCGTCGGCGGGAGCAGGACGGGTCGCCCGACCGCGAGTGCCTCGGCGATCGTGTGCCCGAAGTTCTCGCCGGCCGTGGCCGTGACCATCGCGTGTGCCTGGATGAGCGCTTCCATCGCAGCGCCGTGCGGGAGCGAACCGCGGAACTCCACGGACACCGTGCGGGGGAGAGCGGCGGCGGCGGATCGGCACCGGCGCGCGTACGCGGCGTCGTCGTCAGGACCGACGACGACCAGCCGGACCGGCCGATCGACGCGTGCCAGAGCCTCGATGAGGAGGTGTGTGCGCTTCTTGGGGCTGATCCGTCCGAGCGTGACGAGTTCGAGCCGGGAGGAACGGGGCAGCGGCACGCGCTCGGCGCGCTGCGGCAGGGACGTCTCGTTCTCCCTCACGACGACCTCTGCGTCGCCGCCCACCACCTCCTTGATCCGGTTCGCCTCGAGCGGGGTCGATGCGTGCCACACGACGCCGGAGAAGAGGCGCACCGACTTCGCGAGCGTCAGGAACACGGTCTTCTTCGAGCGCTTGATCGCGAGTGCGCCCTCGTCGAACTCGCCTCGAGGAGCGAGCAGTGTGCACGCGGGGCGCGCGAGGCCGAGGCGACGGAGCACGAGCGGCAGCACGGCGAACCTGCTGTCGAACACGCTGTTGAGGTAGAGGACGTCCGGGGACGGACGACGACGGATCGCGGACGCCAATCGGGTCAGACCGCGCAGGCCCCGTGTGTCGACGTAGTGGACACAGCGAGCTCCGTCACGCACCGGGTCGCTCGGAACGGGGAGGCGCGCGCTGTGCCCGCGGTCGCGATCACGGGTGACGACCGTCACCGACACGTCCGCAGGTGCGGTGCGGGTCAGCGCGTCGAGCGTCCGGATCGGACCACCGCCGTCGACCGCCGGGGCGAAGTACGGCGCGAGGACCCGGATCGTGGTCACCGTGCACCACCCAGGACGTCCTCGAGCAGCGAACGCCACTGCTGTTCGGCCACCGGCAGTGAGAAGTGCTCGACGACGTGGAGCCGTGCTGTCTGCCCGCGTTCGACCGCGAGCGGCACGTCCTGGACGGCGCGGGCGAGGGCGGCGGCGAGGTCGTCGACGAGGCGCGGGCCGAAGGGGACGATCTGCCCGGCGCCTGCCGGTACCGCGTAGGAAGCGCCACGGGTGGCGGTCGTCACGACGGGGAGCCCGGCGCTCATCGCCTCGAGGAAGACCACGCCGAGGCCCTCCTCCCGACTCGCCGACGTGAACACCGACGCGGCGCGCAGGAGTTCGGCGAGGTCGTCGTCGGAGGGTGACTCGACGACCCGGACGTGCTCGTCGAGCCGCAGCTCGGCGATCAGCGCGCGGTGCTCAGCCGGCAGCGCATGCCGGCCCGCGAGGACGAGGGCGTTCTCGACCCCGTGCCGTGCGCGGGCCACGGCGTAGGCGTGCAGGAGCGTCGGGACGTCCTTGCGCGGATCGTTCAACCGGCTCACCATCGTGATCGGACCGTCCGGCGCCCAGCGGTCAGCGGGGCGGAAGCGCACGGTGTCGACACCGGTCGGGAGCAGGTGCACCGGACGTGAAGTGAGCTGACGGAGGCGTGCGGCCATCGAGTCGTTCAGGGTGACGACCGCAGCCGGCAGGTGCAGGGCACGCCGGTCGAGGCGAGCGGTCGAGTTCGTGGCACGGCGGAGCAACACGCCGCGGATGCCCCGTGCGTCGACGAGCCGACCAGCGCGCTCCTCTTCGACGAGCGTTGCGACCTTGAGCACCCAGGGGATCGAGACATCCCGCATCACGTTGCCGATGGCCGGCGTTCCCGCGACGACGACCGCCGCGTCGCACGCGTTCACCAGCTCGGACAGCGCGCGGCGCGGTCGGTACCGGTTCGCCTCGATCTCGGGCATCGACGTCCCGACGTCCCAGACGGCAGGATCCGTGCCGGGCCGTCGGTGCGCGGTCGGGCCGCGGAGCAGGCTGTTCGGCCGGAGCACCGAGCGGTGTTCCGCGGCGAGGTGGTACATGCGGGGCGCGATGACACGGACGTCCCACCGGTCACGGGCCGGCGTCTCCGGGCCGCACACCGCTCGAGCGACGAAGTCGGCGACGGCCGCCAGCCCGCCGCCACGGGCTTCGGGGGTTCGGTACTCGGGCACGACGAGAGCGAGTGTGCGCATGTTCGGGTCCTTCAGGGAGAGAACGGGGAGGGGACGGGCTGCCGGACGAGCACCACGAGGCTGATCCACCAGGCGAGTGCGCTCCCGGCGGTGACCGCTGCAGCGGCGATGACGACGGCCCCGACGCCGGACGGTGCGACGAGCAGTACGAGCGGGATCCGGACGACCGCTGTGCAACAGCGCAGGGCGAGGATCCTGCGGCCTGCGCCCATCGCCCGGTGCGCCGACTCCGGAACGGCGGCGACGAGTTGGGCGAAGAGCTCGATCGCGGTCGCCACCAGGACCGGTGCGACGAGCGGCCAGGTGGCGCCGAGCAGCGCGACACCGAGCGGTTCGGGGACCACGGCGAGCAGGACGAGGACCGGTGTGGCGACGGTGCAGAGCTTCGTCGTGTCTCCGAGCAACCCACGGACCCCGCCGCCGCCGTCGAGGCGGCGGACGGCGTGGGGGATGAGGACCGCACGCGCGGCGGTCAACCCCACGGTCACCGGACCGGCGAGGGTGCCGGCGCCACGCAGTGCCGCCGCGACGGAGAGTCCGCCGATCCAGGTGGCGATCCAGGTGACGACCTGGACGACTCCGCTGCCGATCATCGTGTCGCCACCGAAGGCGAGGCTCCGCGTGGTGGGGACGGGGGTCTCGTTCCAACCGGGTCGGAGTGTCGACCGTGTGACCAACGACATCCCGTAGCCGAGCAGCGCTCCGACGCCGGCCCAGACCGCGAACGCCGCGGACGCGTCCCACAGGCCGAGCTGCGTCCCGGTGCAGGCGATCGTCGTGCCGCCCAGACCGACGAGTTCCGCGACCACGGCGACGGACGACCTCCCCCGCGCGAGCAGGACCGCGCGCACCGTGTCGCGCATCGCCAGCCCGTGGACCGTGAGCGCCCCCGTCACCAGGTACTCGGACCGGAGCGCGACCGCAGCCACAGCGAGGGCCGCCATCCCGCCGAGGCCGATCACCGACGCCCGCCCGGTGTGCCGGAGGACGTCGGTGGCAGGTGGTGCAGCCACGAGGGGGTCCGCCACCGCAGACCGCGCCAGTGCAGTGACCAGGAGCATGGCGGCGACCGCGACACCGTAACGCCCGGTCTCGTCCACCGTGGACGAGCGTGCGATCGCCACCGCGACGAGCATCCCGGACGCGCTCGAACCGAGACCGACGACCAGCGCCGTCGTCCCGCGCGACCCGGCCACGCGTGCCACGGAGTGGACGCTGATCATCGGACGGCACCCATCGACCCGGACGGATGCGTCGATCGGACGGTGACGCTGCTGCGGACCCGGTTCGCCTCGATCGCTCTGGCGCGTCTCGTGTCCGCCCGAGCCCAGAGCCGGAGCGCGAGGAGGACCGGTGTCGTCGACACCAGGGTCTGCAGCATGTTCACCACGACGTCCGGGGGTGTGCTGAACCAGGACAGCGGTCCGCCGAGCATCAGGGCGAACACGATCACGGCTCCCGGCCGACGTGCGATGCGGTCCCACGGGCGGAGTCCCATGATGACGGTCGCGTAGAGCACGTAGAGCAGCACCACGGCGAGCGGACCCCAGAAGAACCAGGCGGTCGCGACCGGTTGGAACGTGTACGAGGAGATCGAGGAGCCGCCGAGGAACTCGTTGATGAGGTTGCCGGACGAGATCGTGGGGCGGTCGGGATCGAGGAAGCGGGGGACGAAGCCGTAGCGGAGCGCAGACCAGACGTCGGGTTGCCCGAGGTCGTGACCGGCACCGTACTGCGCCGCCCGCCCGATCTGCTCGTCGAAACGGAGCCGGTCGGTGGCCGAGACCGTCTCGCTGACGTCGATGCCGTTCGCCCGGCGGAGGGCGTTCCGGATCTCGAAGACCGTCGGCCAGATGACCGCACACGCGGCTGCACCGGCGAGGATCCAGCTCCGCGGCACCAGACGGGTGAGGATCGCGAGGGTGGCGAGGAGCACGAGGAACACCGTCGCCCGGGCGGTGAGGTTCGTCAGGTACGCCATGATCGCCTGCGTCGCCAGCAGTGCCACGAGCCACCGGACGGCGCCCCACCGTGACAGACCCCCCAGCGCATTCGCGGCGATGATGAGCGCGACTGCGACGTACGCCCACGAGACGAAGGGGCTGAGGACGGTCAGGACGCCGCTCGGGACCGCGGAGTCGACCTGTGCGCGGAGCGTCCCACCACCGAGCAGTACCGATGTGAGGTTCGCGACGATCGACGTGACGGTCACCACGCGCGCGACCGCCGCGACGCGGGACCCGTACCAACGTGCCGTCAGCACGGACACCGGGCTCTGCTGTCGCCGAGCCCGACGCTCGCCGAGGACGACGAGTGCGACGGCCGCCTCGACGAGGAAGGCGCCCCCGACGGCGAGGCCTCCGGTGCGGATGATGAAGTCCGTCTGCGGGTTGTCGTTCCAGATCGCGAGGGGGAGGAACAGCAACGCGTACGGTGCGAGGACGATCGACGTCGTGGGGAAGCGGCGGAGCAGGCGGAGCGGGACGGACGGCGGCTTCACCGCCACGGTCGTCTCCGGAGGCCGAGCGTCGCGTGGTGCGAGTGTGCGGTGCTCAGTACGAACGCGACCACGCGGCGGGCCGTGTCCGTCGCGGCGTAGTCCGCCGGGCCTCCCGACGGCCCTGTCGTGTCGGCGAGGCGGCGTGCGAAGGCGACCGCTTCGAGGACCGGGCCGGTCTGGACGCCAGCGGTGACGACGGACGCCGTGTCGACGGCTTCCGGTCGTTCGATGCGGTCACGGAGCGTCACCGCGGGGAAGCCGAGCATCACGGATTCCTCGCTGATCGTTCCGGAGTCGGAGAGGACGATGAACGCAGACCGCTGGAGCTGGTTGTAGTCGTGGAAACCGAATGGCTCGTGGAACCGCAAACGTGGCCAGGCTGACTCGTCCAGTCCGGTCAACGACCGACGAGTCCGCGGGTGGGTCGAGACGAGGACGGGCAGGTCGTACGCATCGCCGACCGCCTGGACGGCGTCGAGCAGCGCCAGGAGCCGCTCCGGTTCGTCGACGTTCTCCTCGCGGTGCGCGCTCACGAGCACGTACTGCTCGGAGGCGAGTCCGAGCCGAGAGAGGACGTCACTGCGTCGGATCGCGGGTTCGTGCACCGCGAGCACCTCACGGAGGGGTGACCCGGTGAGCAGGATGCGCGACGGGTGGATGCCCTCGGCGAGCAGATTGCGGCGGGCGTGCTCCGTGTACACGAGGTTGTAGTCGGCCACGTGGTCGACCATCCGGCGGTTGGTCTCCTCGGGGACGTTCTCGTCGAACGACCGGTTGCCCGCCTCCATGTGGAACACCGGGACCCGCATGCGCTTCGCGATGAGGGCCGCAACCGCGCTGTTGGTGTCGCCGAGGATGAGCACGGCGTCGGGACGTTCGTCGTTCAGGACCGGCTCGATGCGCTGCAGGATCGAGCCGAGGACCGAACCCAGCGACGAGGTGTCCACGTGCAGGAAGTGATCGGGACGGCGCAGGTCCAGATCGTCGAAGAAGACGTCGCTCAGCTGCGGGTCGTGGTTCTGTCCCGTGTGGACGAGGACGTGGTCGCACGTCTCCTCGAGCAGGTTGATGACCGCGGAGAGCCGGATGATCTCGGGACGGGTCCCCACGATGGTGAGGACCTTCGTGCGGCGTACTGGAGTGTTCGAGTGCATCATGCGACGTCCTGGTGGGTGTCGGAGTGGGTGGGGTCGAAGAGCTCGTTCGTCCAGAAGGCGGTGACGAGGGGTGTCCTGCCGGTGTTCGTGATCGAGTGGGCCCAGAGCGTGGGCATGTCGACGGCGACGGGGCGGTCCCCCGAGACCTCGACGACCTGCCGCTCGTCCGTCAGGACGCGGCGGAGGGCGATGCGGGCTTCGCCCTGCACGACGACGAAACGCTCGAGCTTCCGGCGGTGGAAGTGGTTCCCGCGGGTCACCCCGGGCAGCGTCGTCGAGATGGCGGTCTGGCCGGTGCCGCGATGTGCGCGGACGAGCTCGGTGAACGCACCACGGTCGTCGTGGACCGAGTGGAGCCGGTGGACCGGACGGGCCAGGAAGGCGTACGAACGGTAGGTGTTGAGCAGGTCACGGTCGAAGGGGGTCGCGAGCGGCGGGATCTCCCCCTGGTCGTAGACGGCGGCGAGTCCCGTCAGCTTCGCCGCCAGCTCCGGGATGGTCAGTGTCGTCGACCGTGCGGCGAGTTCCGTCTCGTCGATCGAGCCGATGAGCGCTTCGGCGACGTCCTGAGCGTGCACGAAGACGCGCTCCTGGTCGGAGTCGACCGGAAGGTCACCGCCGTTGGCGAGTCGGTGGCAGAAGGTGGACGTGACGGTGTTGTGGTCCGGTTTGCCGTGTTCGCCGAAGACGTTCTCGATCACCACGTCGAGCATGCGGGCGCCCCACCGGGCTGCTGCGGCGGCGAGTACCTCGGCGGCGCCCGCCTTCCCCTCGCCGTACGGCGTGGGCCGACCGGCCTGGACCGAGTTCGCGTGCACGACGACCGTCGGACGAGCGCCCGCCCGGTCCAGTGCCGCAACGAATCGCCGGGCGAGGGCCACGTTGCCTGATCGGAGGTCGTCGTCGCTGCCTCGGGTGATGCCGGCGACGTGGACAGCGGTGGCCGTGCCCTCGAGCCCGGCGAGCGGACGAGCGTCACGGCGGAGGTCGACGTCGGTCCACGCGCGCTCCTGCGCGTGCAGCAGCGCCCGGAGGTGCCACCCGACCAGCCCTCCGCGACCGGAGACAGCGATCACGCTGCGACCCTCGAGGTACGGCGGCCGGCGCGGTCGAGTTCAGCGCGGATCTCCGGGAGGGAGAGCAGGAGCTGCTCGACGCCACAGACGTCGAGGCGTTCGACCGAGTGGGAATCGTAGGCGGCCCGGTCCGTCTGCGTCGGGTCGCCCTCCTCGAAGTAGGCGGCGTAGTTGAGGTCGCGGACGTCCGCCGGGATGCGGAAGTACTCGCCCATGTCCTCTGCACGTGCCAGCTCCTCGCGGCTGGCCAGCGCCTCGGAGAGCTTCTCGGCGTGCCGGGTACCGATGACGCGGAAGGGCTCGCCCGGCAGGCCGAAGAGGTTCGCGAGCGCGCGGGCAAGGTCACCGATCGTGCAGGAGGCTGCCTTCTTGACGAAGAGGTCGCCCTGGTTCGCGTGGACGAACGCGTGCTCGACGAGGTCGACGCTGTCGTCGAGGGACATCATGAAGCGGGTCATGTCCGGGTTCGTGATGGTGAGCTGCTTGCCCTTGCGGATCTGGTCGACGAACAGCGGGATGACGGAGCCGCGCGAGTACATCACGTTGCCGTACCGCACACACGAGACCGTGGTCGTCGCGTCCTGGTTGTTGAGCCCGAACGACAGCGCGACCTTCTCCATCATCGCCTTGCTGATCCCCATCGCGTTCACGGGGTAGACGGCCTTGTCGGTGCTCAGGCACACCACCGACTGCACCTCCGCGGCGACGGCCTCGGCGACGACGTTCTGACTCCCGAGCACGTTCGTCCGCACTGCTTCGAGCGGGAAGAACTCGCAGGACGGCACCTGCTTGAGGGCCGCGGCGTGGAACACGTGATCGACGCCCCGCATGGCCCGGCCGACGCTCTCGGGCTCGCGGACGTCGCCCAGGTAGAAACGAGCGCGGGGGTCGCTCAGTTCCTGGCGGAGTTGGTCCTGCTTCGCCTCGTCCCGGCTGAGGATGCGGACCTCACCGACCCCTCGTGCGAGCAGCCGCTTGGTCACGGTCTTGCCGAACGAGCCGGTGCCGCCCGTCACGAGGACGCGAGAGCCGATGAGGGAGTCTGTGATGGTTGTCATGGTCGTCCTGTCTGGGGAGTCGGGTGCACTGGGGTGCTGCGGTCGCTCGCGCAGCGGTGTCTGAGGATGAACGAGTCGGTCCGGGTTCACGACGCGGGGTTGTCCGCCGCACGGCTGCCGCGGCTCCGTCTGAGGTCCGACTTGCTGAGCTGGGGCGCGTCGTCGCGGTAGACGTACGCGTAGTGCTGGTGCGGTGACTTGACCATCCCGATCGCGATCCCGATCGTGTGGGCGTCTGCACGGTCGAGCACGGCGAGCGCCTCGCGGAGCTCGGTCGTGCGGGACCTGCCCGCGGCGGTGACCAGGAGCGCACCGGAGGTCGTCGCGGCGAGGACGGCGGCGTCGGTCACCGGGAGCAGCGGAGGCGTGTCGACGATCACGTAGTCGGAGTCCTCGGCGAGCGTCGCGAGGATCGCGGTCATCGCCGGAGAGGAGAGGAGATCGGCCGGGTTCGGCGGCATCGGGCCGGTCGGGAGGACACGTCCGTTCTCACCCCAGGGCTGCAGCACGTCGTCGAGTTCGGCGCGTCCGATGAGCACGTCCGTCAGACCGACCGAGTTCTCGAGGTCCAGCCGTGCCGCGACGGCGGGACGACGGAGATCGCAGTCGACCAGCGTCACCCTCGATCCGCCCTCCATGAGTGCGGCGGCGAGGTTGACCGAGGTGGTCGTCTTCCCTTCGCTGGGGTTCGCCGACGTGATGACGAGGACGCGGCTGTGCTCGGTCTGGTCCACGAATCGGAGGTTCGTCCGGAGCGAGCGGAAGGACTCAGCGAAGGCCCCGCGGCCGTCACCCTGGACGTAGACCGGCGTCTTCGCCAGGTCCTTCGAACGGGGGACCATGCCCAGTACCGGACGATCGGTCGCGGACTCGACCTCCGCCCGCCCGCGGATCCTCGTGTCGAGGAGGTCTCGGAGCAGCGCGGCGAGGACGCCCACCGCCGTCCCGCCACCGAGGCCGAGCAGCATCGACTTCAGGGGCTGCGGTGTCGCCGCCGTCTCCGGCGCGAGCGCGGGCTGGGAGGTACGGACCGAGACCGCACTCTGCCGGTCGGCCCCCGCCTGCTCCAGGTCGGTGGCGACGGCGTCCGTGAAGCTCGCGCTGATCGCGTTGGCGATGGCGGCGGCCCGTTTCGGGGACGTGTCGTTGACGGTCAGGTAGAGGAGCACGGTCTCGTTCGGCGAACTGGCGCGGACGTGCTCGGAGAGTTCCTGGGCGGTCAGCCCGAGCCCGAGTTCGTCGATCGCGGACTGGAGCACCCGGGGCGTGGTGATGATGTCGACGTAGGAGCGAACACGTTGTTCCGCTGCGTTGCCGCCCTGGACGAGGTCGGTCGTTGAACCGGTGTCCGCGGCCGCCACCGTCACGTACAGCTGCGCCGTCGCGTCGTACGTCGGGGTCGCGAGGAGGAGCTGCGTGCACGCCGCTGCCGAGCCGAGCGCGATGCTGCCGACGACGAGGGGCCATCGACGGCGGAGAGAGCGGAGGAGGTCGGGGAGTTCCATGGCGTCCTGTCTGTCGAGATGTCAAGATACTAGCACGTGATATATGAATACGGAAGTGTCGGAGCGCACGAACGGCCGCCCTGCTGGGCGGCCGTTCGTGCGCACGTCCGTCAGTCGACGGTGTTGCCCGTGCCTTGGTCGTCGACCTCGGGCTCACCGCCCTCGACGTGCAGCTTGTTGTTCGAGCCGAAGAGCGTCACCTGGTCCGACGAAGCGGCGGTGATGTCGTTGTTGTTGCCCTCGACGACGATGCTCTTCGTCGGACCGAGCGCGATTGCGCTCCCGGAGGAGGCGATCGACACGGCCTTGCATCCCTTCTTGAGCGTGTGCTCGACGCCATCGCCGCTCAGGACGGCCTGCGATCCGTCGCACTTGTTCTCGTAGGCGGGGATCGCGAGGCTGGTCGGGGTCTTCGTGGGCTGCGCGCTCTCCTTGCTGTCCGGGGCGGTTGCGTTCGCGCATCCGGTGAGCAGGACAGCCGCGGTCCCGGCGGTCAGGAGGGCGGAGAGGGTGCTGCGTCTGGTCATGATCGGGCCTTCGGGTCGGTGGCGCGGGGCCGGCATGGTGCCCGGCCCCGCGCCTGGTTGTCACGGGGTGGGGACGAGCCGGACGTCGACGCGGGCGGTCTTGGTGCCGGCGTCGTCAGCGTCCTGCGTGAAGACCATCGGGAACACCTGGTTGCCCAGGGTCCGCTGGATCTCCCACTTGCCGAGGGTGTCCGCCGTGACGGTCATCGCCTTGGTGGGGTACTCGGTACCGAACGGGTAGAGCGTGACCTCGGTGCCCGGCGTGGCGGTGCCGCGGAAGGTCTGCAGGGTGTTGGGGGGGAACGTGCCCTTGTCGCTGTGGCTCGTCACCGTCAGGTCTGCGGGCTGGCCGACCCATCCGTTCGCGGCGATGCTGATGTGCTCGATCTTGTTGACCTTGCCCGCGGCTTCGGGCTCCTGGCGAACGGCCACCTCGCGGTAGATCGTGTTCCCCAGGCCGCGGCGGATCTGCCACTCCCCGGTGGTCTCGTCGGCCGTGGTCGACATCGAGTACGAGGCGTAGCGCGGGTCGAAGCCGAACGGGTTGAGCACGACGGTCGCGCCGGGAGTGGCCTTGCCCGCGAAGACCTGGTCGCCCGGGTTGAAGAAGTCACCCGACGCGAAGTTCGTCAGCTGCAGGTCGCCCGGCTGGCCGAGATCGCGGTAGGGCTTGAGGCCGTAGTTCACGACCTCGTTCGTCACGCCGGTCTGGGCGGTCTGCTTGAACGAGAACATCGCGTACGGGGTGTCGCTCAGCCCGCGGTCGATGGCCCATTCGCCGAACTGGTCCACCCGGGCGGTCAGGTTGTAGCCCGCGTACTTCGGGTCGAAGCCGAAGGGGTTGAGCGTGATGGTCGCGCCGACCGTGCCGCGGCCGACGAAGTGCTGCTGGCCGGGCACGAAGGTGCCGTTCTTGACGTGCGAGGAGAGCTGCACGGACTCTGCGGTGACCGGCGCGGTCGAGGAGGCCGTGGTCTCGGTCGTCAGGGCGCCCTTCGACTTCGCGGTGGCGCGCAGCTCGATCTTCCCGGAGCCGAGGCCGGTGAGGTCACGACGGAACGACCCGTCCGCGCCGGTCACGATGAACGAGTCGACCTGCTTGCCGCCGGTGACGATGGCGACCTGCGCGCCCTGGGACGACTTGCCGGTGACGGTCATCTTGCCGCCGGTGAAGCTCGTCGGGGCGTTCAGGGAGATGGCCTCACCGAAGTCGGCGGTCGTCTGCGTGGTCTGGACGCCGTCGATGCCGGTCTGCTCGACGGTCAGGGTGTGCTGGCCGGGGCCGACCGGGTCGATCGGGAGCGACCACGCGCCGTTCTTCACATCGGTCGTCCCGAGCGTCTTCGAACCGTTCTTGACCGTGATCGTCGCGCCCTCAGCGCCCGTACCGGAAGCGACCGCCTTCTTCGTCACGTCCGGGTCGAACTGCACCGCGGCCGTCGGCTGCTCAACGGTGGACTTGCCCGGGTTGATCGTGCGCTCGGTGGTCGTGACGTTGTAGCCCTTCGAGGTGGTCGCGACGACGAGCTCGTACTCGCGATCCTCGAGGTCGTCGATGGCGATCGACCAACTGCCGTCGTCGCTGTCGGCTTTCGTGGAACCGAGGATCGTCCCGGGCTTGCCCTTCTCGTAGACGCGCAGCAGGGAGTTCTGCTGGGAGACACCGCGCATCACCAGGGTGCTGCCGGGAGCGAGATCGAAGTCCTCGTCCGGGGACGTGATGGTGGTGCCCAGGCCGTAGTCGACGGGAAGCTCGATCGAGCCGTTGTCCTGGCCGCGGACGACCTGGACGAACTCGAGCGTGTCGACCCCGGTCATGTTCGGCGGGTTCACCGTTGCGGTCCACTGATGGTCGGCGCCGACGGTCCCGACGCTGATCGTCTTCATGCCTCGACGGATCTCGACCTTCGCACCCGGTGTACCGGCGCCCTCGACCTGAACGGTCTTCTCAACGTCCTCGAGGTCGAAGGTCGCCTTCGCGGTGATGTCTTCGACCTTCAGCTCGACGTCCAGCGTGAAGGTTCCGAGTTCTACGCCACCCTTGTACGCGGTGATCTCGACTGGGTTCGAGCCGAGGTCGAGCTTGTCGAGGGTGTACTGGAAGGTACCCTCGGCGGTCGGCGCGACTGCCTTCGTGGTGGAGCCCCACTTGATCTGGACGAGGTTCGTGCCGTCCGGTACGAAACCCTCGAGGTTCGCGGTGCCCCTCTCGACGTCGACAGCGGTGGCGTTCGCGCTGAGGGTCAGCGGCAGGTTGACCTCGGTCCGCTTGCCCCGGTCGCCACTCCAGATCGTCGCCGTCTTCGCGGTGCCCGGCACCTGGTCCAGGTCGATGTTGCGCACCCAGCCGTCACCGCCGGCCTTGACGACCTGGTAGTCGTCGGTAGCGACGTCGGACTTCGACACGTGGATCTCGGCGTACGCACTCGTCTTGGCGGTCAGGGTCCGCTTGTTGCCGTTCTTGCCGAGGGAAACCTCGGTCAGGGCGGCGGTGTGGGTCGAGATCGACCAGCCGCTTCCGGAGCTGCCCTCGCGAACGCGGATGGTCGTCCCGCTCGTGTACTTCCGGTCTACCTGTAGGTCGTACCTGTAGCTCGATGCGTTGCCGACTGCATGCCAGGTGCTCCCGCCGTCGTCACTGACCTGGATCGACGAGGTCGAGTTGACCGTCTTGCCCGAGATCGAGAACGAGTCCCCGGCCTTGTCGTACGACGACGACGCGGCGAACGTCCGCGGGCGGGTCACCCTGACCGTCCTGTACGCGGAGGAGTTGTTCCAGTGCGTGACGTTGTCGAAGTGCCCGTTGTGCACGTACAGCGTGGTCGATTCACCTTCGGCGAGACCGAGCGTGCTCCAGGAGACGGTGAACGATGACTGGACGACTGCGTTGCCGCCACCAGTGATCAGCGGCGTGTATCCCACGCTGTCCTTCAGATAGTCCGATCCCGGTCGGTTGAACCCGGGGTGGGGGGATCGGTACGCGTACCCTCTGGTGTACCCAGCGCCTTCGATCGGGAGTCGGACGTCGATCTTCGCGTCGGAGGTGTCCGCGGAAGTGAACGACGCGGACTCCGGACCGGCCGGCTGCAGGAGGCTTCGAGCCTCGCCGTTCACCGACGCGATCTTGGATGGTTCTGTGGCTGCCGTTGCTGCTGGGCCGAAGCTCAGCCCCGTGGCGATGGTGGCCGCGGCGACGCCGGTCGCGGCCGCGGCTCGAAGGAATGACTTCATCTGGAGAGGTGTCTTTCGGGATCGGGCCGCACCACAGCGCGGCAACCTGCTGGTGTAAGAAATATCACATGCAAGCGCTGAGAACATCCCGGGTGCAATGCCTACCGCCGACCTTGCGCCCACTCGACGCAACTTCTCCGACCTGGACTTGACGCGCCCCCCGTCCGGAGTAAACTTGAGCCCAGCGGACGCAAGTCCGCGTAGGCTTCAGCAAGACCAGCACCCCGACCGAAGGAGCATCACCAATGGGACGTGCAGTAGGAATCGACCTCGGAACCACGAACTCCGTCGTCAGCGTGCTCGAGGGCGGCGAGCCCACCGTCATCGCCAACGCCGAGGGCCTCCGGACCACCCCGTCGATCGTCGCGTTCACGAAGGACGGTGAGGTGCTCGTCGGCGAGACCGCCAAGCGCCAGGCCGTGACGAACGTCGACCGCACCATCGCCTCCGTCAAGCGCCACATCGGCACCGACTGGAAGGTCGACATCGACGGCAAGAGCTACACGCCGCAGGAGATCTCAGCCCGCACCCTCGGCAAGCTCAAGCGCGACGCCGAGCAGTACCTCGGCGAGGACGTCACCGACGCGGTCATCACCGTCCCGGCGTACTTCAACGACGCCGAGCGCCAGGCCACGAAGGACGCCGGTGAGATCGCCGGCCTCAACGTCCTCCGCATCATCAACGAGCCGACCGCCGCCGCGCTGGCGTACGGCCTCGACAAGGGCAAGGAAGACGAGCTCATCCTGGTCTTCGACCTCGGCGGTGGCACGTTCGACGTCTCCCTGCTCGAGGTGGGCAAGGACGACGACTTCTCGACCATCCAGGTCCGTGCGACCTCCGGCGACAACCGCCTCGGCGGCGACGACTGGGACCAGCGCATCGTCGACCACCTGGTCAAGAAGTTCAAGGCCGACCACGGCGTCGACCTGTCCACGGACAAGATCGCGAAGCAGCGCCTGAAGGAAGCTGCCGAGCAGGCGAAGAAGGAGCTCTCGAGCCAGCTCAGCGCCAACATCCAGCTGCCCTACCTCACGCTCACCAGCGAAGGCCCGCTGAACCTCGACGAGACCATCTCGCGCGCGCAGTTCGAGCAGATGACCTCCGACCTGCTCGACCGCACCAAGAAGCCCTTCAACGACGTCATCAAGGAAGCGGGCGTGTCGGTCAACGACATCGCGCACGTCGTCCTCGTCGGCGGCTCGACCCGCATGCCCGCCGTGGCCGAGGTCGTCAAGTCGCTCACCGGCGGCAAGTCGCCGAACCAGGGCGTCAACCCGGACGAGGTCGTCGCCGTCGGCGCCGCGCTCCAGGCCGGCGTCCTCAAGGGCGAGCGCAAGGACGTCCTGCTCATCGACGTCACCCCGCTCTCGCTCGGCATCGAGACCAAGGGCGGCCTGATGACGAAGCTCATCGACCGCAACACCGCGATCCCGACCAAGCGCAGCGAGACCTTCACCACCGCCGACTCGAACCAGCCGTCGGTCGCGATCCAGGTCTTCCAGGGCGAGCGCGAGTTCACCCGCGACAACAAGCCGCTCGGCACCTTCGAGCTGACCGGCATCGCCCCGGCTCCGGCGGGCATCCCGCAGATCGAGGTCACGTTCGACATCGACGCCAATGGCATCGTGCACGTGTCCGCGAAGGACAAGGGCACCGGCAAGGAGCAGTCGATGGTCATCTCCGGTGGCTCGTCGCTGCCGAAGGAGGACATCGAGCGCATGGTCCGCGAAGCCGAGGAGCACGCGGCCGAGGACAAGGCCCGTCGTGAGGCCAGCGAGCGTCGCAACCAGGCCGAGCAGCTCGCCTACTCGATCGAGAAGCTCATCAAGGAGAACGACGAGAAGCTCCCCGCGGACGTCAAGTCCGAGGTGCAGGCCGACGTCGACGCGCTGAAGTCCGCCCTCGCGGGTGACGACGACGACGCGGTCAAGACCGCCTTCGACAAGCTCAACGAGTCGCAGGGCAAGCTCGGCCAGGCCATCTACGCCCAGGACCAGGCGGCCGACACCGCCGGTGCCCAGGGCGCCGGTGCGGGTGCCGAGGGTCAGGCCACCGGCGACGACGAGGACATCGTCGACGCCGAGGTCGTGGACGACGACGACAACGACAAGAAGTAGGGCGCATGACGAGCAGCAACGAGAACCCGCAGGACCCGGGTCGGCACGACGCCGACCTGCCCGGAGGCTCGGCTGACGGCACGCAGACCGGTCCCGGCTCGGCGGGCACCCCCGCCGGGCCGGCCGGCGCCGCCGGCACGGCTCCCGAGGGCAACCCCGCCGAGGGCTCCGAGGACGGCGCGACCGCCGACGTCGACGGCACCGAGGACCTCATCGAGGCCGAGGGCCCGGACGTCGAGGTGTCGACCGACGCCGCGGCCGGCGGTGACCTCAGCCCCGAGGACGAGGCCCTCCTCGCCGACGCCGCCAGCGGCATCGCCGAGGACCGGCTGTCCCCGTCGGACCGTGACCTGGTGGCGGAGATGCGCACCGACATGCTCCGCGCGCAGGCCGAGCTGGTGAACTTCCGGAAGCGTGTCGAACGCGACCGCGACGCCAACCGCGAGGTCGTCATCGCCGAGGTCGTCCGGGCACTGCTCCCGGCGCTCGACGACCTGAACCGGGCCGAGTCGCACGGCGACCTCGCCGAGGGCCCGATGCAGGTCATCGCACAGAAGCTCCGCGGCGGGTTCGACAAGTTCCACCTCGTGCGCATCGGCGAGAAGGGCGAGGTCTTCGACCCCAACGTCCACGAGGCCATCGTCCAGCTGCCCACGCCGGGTGCCACCGACCAGACCGTGGCGGACGTCGTGGAGCCGGGCTACAAGCTCGGCGACCGCGTGCTCCGTGCGGCCAAGGTCGCCGTGGCGGTCCCGGCCTGAGCGCCGACGACGGTGGACGGGAGGTGAGCCGTGGCCAGTCAGGACTGGTTCGACAAGGACTTCTACGCAGTGCTCGGGGTGTCGAAGGACGCCTCGGACGCTGACCTGAAGAAGACCTACCGGAAGCTCGCGCGGCAGTACCACCCGGACTCCAACCCGGGTGACGCTGCAGCCGAGTCGAAGTTCAAGGAGATCAGCGAGGCGTACTCGGTGCTCTCCGACAAGGAGCAGCGCCAGGAGTACGACCAGGTGCGCGCGATGGGCTCCGGCGCCCGCTTCACCGCAGGCGGCGCCGGGGGTCAGGGCGGCTTCGAGGACGTCTTCGGTGGCATGTTCGGCGGCGGCCAGGGCGGCGGGCAGCGTGTCCGCTTCGGCCAGGGCGGCGGCGGAGCAGGTGGGTTCGAGGACATCCTCGGCGGGATGTTCGGCGGAGGCGGCTTCGGCCAGAACTCCGGCGGATTCCGCGGCTTCGGCGGTCCGACGAAGGGGCGCGACGTCACCGCGACGACGACCCTCGACTTCGCGACCGCCATCGCCGGCGACACCGTCAAGCTCGCGCAGGGCAACGGCCGTCCGGTCAACGTGCGGATCCCCGCCGGTGTCGCGGACGGGCAGAAGATCCGCCTCCGCGGCCGGGGCGAACCGAGCCCGGACGGCGGTGAGGCGGGTGACCTCGTGGTCGCCGTCACCGTCCGGAAGCACCCGGTGTTCGAGCGCGACGGGCAGAACCTGCGGATCGACGTCCCCGTGACGTTCGTCGAGGCGGCGCTCGGTGCGACGATCCAGGTGCCCACCCTCGGCGGCGAGCCCGTCAAGCTCAAGGTCGCGCCCGGCACGCCGTCGGGTCGCGTCCTCCGCGTGAAGGGCCGGGGCGTCACGACCAAGAACGGGACGGGCGACCTGCTCGCCACCGTGCAGGTCGCGGTCCCGTCGCACCTCTCCGACAAGGCCCGCGAGGCGCTCGACGCCCTCGCCCAGGCCCTGCCGGACGAGGACCCCCGCGAGGACCTCCTCGCCAAGGCGCGCGGCTAGCGCCACGCACCACGGTGCGTGACCGCGTCACGCACCACCCGCGCACGACGCGCGTCGTGCACCACCCGCGCACGACGCGCGTCGTGCACCACCGGCCGGGAGGCGCGGTGCGGCTCCGTCACGGACCCGCACCGCGCCTCCCGGCCGCCCCACCCCACCTGCGCGACGGAAGGACGTCCCATGGCCGACATGGACGAGAACTCGCCCGTGTTCGCGATCGCGGTCGCGGCGGAGCTGGCGGAGATGCACCCGCAGACGCTCCGGCAGTACGACCGGCTCGGTCTCGTCGTGCCCGGGCGCACCCGTGGCGGGTCGCGGCGGTACTCGATGCGTGACATCACGCAGCTGCGGGAGATCGCCCGGCTCGGGTCCGAGGGGGTGTCGCTCGAGGGCATCCGTCGGGTGCTCGACCTCGAGAACGAGAACGCGCTGCTCCGGACGCGGGTCCGCGACCTCGAGCGTGCGCTCGCCGACCAGCTCATCAGCCGTCCCGGGGCCCGGGTCTTCGCAGCCACGGCGACCGGCGCTGCGGTGTCCCTCCGTGCCGGTGCGCGACCGCAGCGCAACAACGCCGTCGTGCTCTACCGCCCCCAGCGCTGAGCCGCGCGCTCCGGTCGGGCGCCCCACCGCCCGCGCCGGTGTCACCCGTGCCGCCGGTCGGACCGTGCCGCCGGTCGGACCGTGCCGCCGGTCCGGCTGTGTCAGGGGTACCCGTCGTCGAACAGGGCGTCGAACCCGCTCCCGGCCGAGCTGCACGTGGCGCCGTCGTCCGGGCGCTCCGCGTGCCCCGTCCCGCGGGCCGGCGGCGCCGGGCAGTGCCGGGCCCGCTGCTGCCGCAGGTGCCTGAGCACGGCACCGTGGCACGACGAACACACGCTCAGGCCTCGTTCCCGTCCGGATCCGGCAGCAGGTGCGCAGACCACGTCGCACGCTCCGCCAGCCGACCGTCCCGGACGTCGACGGCGACCCGCAGCGCGACCACACCGGTCCGGATGTCCTGCCACGGAAGCGCCGACTCCAGGGCGCGGTGGCGGAGCCGGAACGTCAGTCCGTCGAGCGACCCCCGGAGCGCGGCCGTGAGCATCGGGTTCCGGCACTCGTCGATGAACGTCCGGTAGATCGGCGTCGCCGCGTCTGCCGACGGCTGCAACGAGGGCGCCTCGAGGCAGTCGAGCAGCACGCCCAGCCGTCGGAACACCGCGCTGCGGCTGCGGTCCCCGAGCCGCGGGACGGTCACCCGCACGACACCGCCGAACAGCAGACCGAGGGCCTGGAGTGCCGGGACCACGTCCTCCCGCGCGGGCACGGCGACCCGCGTGTACCGGTTCGCCCGGAGCTCGACGAGTCCGAGGTGGGCCAGGTCGGCGAGTGCCTCGCGCACCGGCGTGCGGGAGCACCCGAGTCGTGCGGCCAGCTCCTCGTCGTCCAAGCGGTCGCCGGGGCACAGCGAGCCGCGCATGATCTCGCTCCGGAGGCGGTCCCGCGCGATGTCGCGCAGCAGTGTCCTGGTGTCGGAAGGCGGTGCGAACATCGGCCCCTCTCGCTGCTCATCACGACCCGGACGCCCCGGGGCGGTCCCGAGCGTAGGGTCCACGCGCCCCGCTGTCGCGTGTGACATACCACCGGCCCACGGTGGCGCACCTGCCAGCACGGCGCGGCTACCCTCGGACCGTGCCGTCCTTCGACTTCGCGGACCACTTCCGCCGTTCCCCCGCCGACCGCGGTCCGGACTTCATGACCATCGACGGCACGGACCGGTTCCTGCTCGACGAGGCCCCGCACGTGCACGGGGACGCGCTCCGGCAGCCGGGGGAGGTGGCCGTGGTCGACGACCGGTACGGTGTGCTGACGCTCGGCCTGCTCGCGCTGCACGGTGCCGACCAGGTGCGGGTCGTGCAGGACTCCCTCGTCAGTGAGCGTGCTCTCGGTGCCGCGGCCGGGACGTTCGGCCGGCGCGGGTTCCACCACCCCGACACCCTCGAGGGTGCCTTCCGCGACGTGCGGCTCGTGCTGCTGCGGCTGTCGAAGTCGAACGACCGGCTCGACGAGGTCGCCCGGGCGGTCGCACGGTTCGCCGCGCCGGACGTGGTGCTGCTCTGCGGCGGGGTGAACAAGCACATGACGCTGTCCCAGAACGACGTCCTCCGTCGGTACTTCGGCGACGTGACGGCCTCGCGGGGTCGGGGGAAGAGCCGCCTCCTCGTCGCGCAGGACCCCCTCGCAGCGCAGGCGTCCCGCGCCGACCTCACGGCACCCTGGCCCCGACGAGTGCACCTCGACGAACTCGGCATGACGGTCGCGGCGCACGGCGGCGTGTTCGCCGGTGCATCGCTCGACCTCGGCACCCGCGTGCTGCTCGAGGCGATGGACGGCGCGGTCCCCACGGCCAGGACGGCGGTGGACCTGGGCAGCGGCAACGGCGTCATCGCGGTCGAGCTCGCGCGGCGCCGTCCGGCCGTCCGGGTGGTCGCGACCGACGTCTCGACGACGGCCGTCGCCTCCACGGCGGCCACGGCGGCGGCGAACGGCGTGGCCGACCGCATCACGGTGCTCCGGAGTGACGCCGGCGACGAGATCGACGCGGGCAGTGCGCAGCTCGTCCTCTGCAACCCGCCGTTCCACGAGGGCACCACGGTGAGCACGGACGCGGCCGAGGCGATGTTCCGGAACGCGGCCACGATCCTCCAGGCCGGTGGTGAGTTCTGGTGCGTCTGGAACTCGCACCTGCGCTACCGCCCCGTGCTCGAGCGGGCGATCGGTCCGACCCGGCAGGTCGTGCGCACGGCGAAGTTCACGGTGACCGCCTCGGTCGCCACCGGCTGAGGGAACAACGACGCCCCCGGCACCGAACGGTGCGGGGGCGTCGTCGTGTCGGCCGGACTACGCCGGGACGTAGTCGAACGTGTCCGGGTCCGGGCCGGTGCGGTGGCCCTTGTCGAGCGTCGAGATGTCGGTCATGTCCTCGTCGGAGAGCTCGAAGTCGAAGATCGCGAAGTTCTCCTCGACGCGCGAGCGGGTGACCGACTTCGGGAAGACGACGTCGCCGCGCTGGATGTGCCAGCGGAGGACGACCTGCGCCGGGGTCTTGCCCGTGGCGCCGGCGATGCGGGTGATGGTCTCGTCGTCGAGCACGAGGCCCTGCGCGATCGGCGACCAGGCCTCGGTCACGATGCCGTGTTCGCGGCCGTAGGCGCGGAGCTCCTCCTGCACGAGGTACGGGTGCACCTCGATCTGGTTGACGGCCGGGGTGACGGTCGTCTCGGCGGCGAGGCGGTTGAGGTGGTGCGCCTGGAAGTTGCTCACACCGATCGAGCGCGCCGTGCCTGCGTGGTAGAGCTCCTCGAGGGCCTTCCACGTCGGGACGAAGTCGCTCACGGTCGGGAGCGGCCAGTGGATGAGGAACAGGTCGGTGTACCCGCCGAGCAGGTCGGCCGACTTCTTGCCGTTCTCCGCGGCCAGGGCCGGGTCGTGAAAGCCGTTGTTGAGCTTCGAGGTGACGAAGATCTCGGAGCGGTCGATGCCGGACTCCGCGATGGCCTCGCCGACCTCCTTCTCGTTGCCGTACATCTCGGCGGTGTCGATGTGGCGGTAGCCGACCTCGAGCGCCGTCAGGGTCGCGGCCTTCGTCTCGGAGGGGTCGATCTGGAAGACGCCGAAGCCGAGCTGGGGGATCGTGCGTCCGTCGTTGAGCGTGATGTTCGGAACGGTCATGACCCCAGTCAACTCCCGGGGGCTCAGCGCACTCGTCGGGGACGTCCAGGAAGCGCGCGGGCGGCGGCCTACGCCAGGGCCGCCGCGATGTACGCGGCCAGCGCCTCGCCGTAGGCCGTCGCGGCGTCGGCCGCCGCGAACGTCCGCTCGGCGCCGCCGATCCGGGCCGTCACGGTGTGCATGACCCGGCCGGCCGGCGACTCGGTCCGGGTCAGCCCGACGAAGGAGCGCCCGAGGAGCTCCCGCAGCTGGTCCTCGCGCGGCAGCCACAGCGACTCCGAGGCCGCCACGGAGTCGAGCGCCCACTCGGTCGTCCCGTTGAAGCCGAGCTCGGTGCCGGACGGGTAGTCGTGCCGTTCGACGGTCATCTCCGACACGGTGAAGACGTCCTCGTCCACCCCGGGCTTGTCGATCACGAAGCGGTCCCCGGTCTCCGGGTGCCAGCGCAGTCCGGCGTCCCGGAGCGTGCGGGCGAGTTCGACGCTGATCATGCGGCCAGCCTGGCACCCCGAGCCGTCCGACGGCCGGGAGGCCCGTGGCACGTCCCACGGGACGGCCCACCGTCCCGGCCGGCGTGCGCGGGCAGCCCGCGACCTCCGGACCCCGCCGCCGTGTTCCCGGGCTGGACGCCGGACAGTCGTACTAACATCGCCGAGCATCCTCACGCACGGTCGCTCGTCGATCCGCGTGCGCGACGTGACGACGCCCGGGCGACCGGTGCCGTGCCTCCCTGCCGTGGCCGCAGGGGGCGGGGGACCCGTGGCCGGGCTCCGGACCGCGGTCGACGCGGACCGGCCCGCCAGCAGAGAAGGACCCGCATGACCCTCGACCGCGAGGAACTCCGCGAGAACTGGACCGTCACCCTCGGCGACGAGGACGGACGCAGCGGCGCGCCGGACGCCGTCCGCGGTGCCGTGCTCCCGGCGACGGTGCCGGGGCAGGTGCACACCGACCTCGAACGCGAGGGGTTGCTCCCCGACCCCGCGTACGACCGCAACGAGCCGACGACGGCGTGGGTGGGCCGGGCGGACTGGGTGTACCGGCGGACGGTCGACATCGACCCGCGCGGGGCGGAGCGCGTCGACCTGGTGTGCGACGGCCTCGACACCGTCGCCACGCTGACGCTCGACGGCGTGCAGGTGGGCACGACGCGCAACATGCACCGGCGCTACCGGTTCGACCTGCGGGACATGACCGACGGGACGAACGCGAGCACCGACCGCGAGCTCGAGATCCTGTTCGAGTCGCCCTACCGCGAGGCCGAGCGGGTCGCCGCCCGCGCCGGCACCATGCCGGGGCCGTACGACGAGCCCTTCCCGTACGTGCGGAAGTCGGCCTCGAACTTCGGGTGGGACTGGGGGCTGACGGCGGTCACGAGCGGACCCTGGCGCCCCGTCGCGATCGAACGCTGGTCGACCGCGCGCCTGCGCGACGTCCGACCGCTCGTCGACGTCGAGGCGGGCGAGGGCGTGCTCGACGCGCACATCGCCTTCGAGCGCTCCGGCATGAACGACCTCGACCAGGACGGCGAGGACGACGACCTGGTGCTCGTGGTCACGGTGTCCGGCCACGGGACGAAGCAGCGCTCACGCGTCAACGTCACGCCGAAGGAGGACGAGGCCGTCGTCACCGTCCGCATCCCGGACGCCGAGCTGTGGTGGCCGCGTGGCTACGGGCCGCAGCCGCTGTACGACGTCGAGGTCCACCTGCAGACGGTCGACGGCGACGTCCTCGACCGGTCGTCGTTCCGCACCGGCTTCCGGTCCGTGGTCGTCGACACCGCAGAGGACTCGATCGGCCGCCCGTTCGCGATCCGGGTGAACAGCACGCTCGTCGACGTCCGCGGCGTGAACTGGATCCCCGACGACGTCGTCGTCTCGCGCGTGACGCCCGAGCGGTACGCCGACCGGCTCGACGCGGCGGCGGCCCTCAACGCGAACCTCGTGCGGGTCTGGGGCGGCGGCGTGTACGAGTCGCACGACTTCTACGAGCGCTGCGACGAGCTCGGGCTGCTCGTCTGGCAGGACTTCCTGTTCGCGTGTGCGTCGTACCCGGAGATCGAGCCGATCCGGAGCGAGGTCATCGCCGAGGCGCGGGACAACGTTGCCCGCCTGGCCCGGCACCCGTCCCTGGTGGTGTGGAACGGCAACAACGAGAACATCTGGCTGCACGACGTCGACGGGTGGGGCGAGGAGCTCGGCGACCGCGGGTGGGGGCTCGACTACTACCTCGACCTGCTGCCGACGATCGTCGACGCGGTCGACCCGTCGCGGTTCTACACGGTGGCGTCGCCCTGGTCGGGTGACGAGGCGCTGGCACCGAACGACGTCGACCACGAGACGCACCACTCGTGGGACGTCTGGAACCGGGTGTCCGACGAGCACTACCGCGACTCGGTCCCGCGCTTCGTCTCGGAGTTCGGCTGGCAGGCACCGCCGACCTGGCGCACCCTGCGCGACGCGGTCGCCGACGAGCCGATGACCCCGACCTCGCCCGGCGTGGTGCACCACCAGAAGGCCGACGACGGCATGGGCAAGCTCGCCCGTGGGCTCGAGCCGCGGTTCGGCGACGGCTGGGACGCCGACCTGGACCGCTGGCACTGGCTGACCCAGCTGCAGCAGGCCCGAGCGATCGCGACCGGTGTCGAGCACTGGCGGACGCACTGGCCGCGCAACACCGGCGTCGTCGTGTGGCAGCTGAACGACCTGTGGCCGGTGTCGTCGTGGTCCGCGATCGACTCGGCCGGCCGTTGGAAGCCCCTCGCGCACGAGCTCCGGCGCCTGTACGACGACGTCCTGCTGACGCTGCGCCCCGTCTCGCACACCGACACGACGGTCGGGCCCGCCCCGACGGTCGCGCCGGACGGGACCGACGACCGGACGGGAGGCGCGCACCCGCGGACCGCGTCACTGCCGGTCCCCGACGTGGCCGGTCCCCCGGACGCGGTGTCCCCGGTCGAGGTCGCGGTGCGCTCGGCGCGCAACGGCATCGACACGGTGGTCCGTGTCCGCCGCGTCGACCTGGCGGGCGGCATCCTGGCGGAGGAGTACCTGCCGGTGGTCCTCGACCGACCCGGGGTCGCCGTCGTGCGGCTGCCGCCGTCGGTGGGCGTGGTCGACGACGCCCGCGACGAGCTCATCGTGGCGGACATGGACTGGCGTCGCGCGGTGTGGACGCCGTCGCCCGACCAGGACATGCGCTGGCGCCCGGCCCACTACCGGGTCAGCGTGACGGACGACCCGGCCGGCGGCGTGCGGATGGTCGTCGAGGCCGACTCCCTGGTGCGGGACCTGCTCGTGCAGCCCGACCGCGTCGGTCCGGAGGGGCGGGTCGATCGCGGCTTCATGACCCTGCTGCCGGGGGAGCGGGTGGAGTACCGCGTCACGGGTGTGAGCGAGCGCGACGCCGCAGCCCTCACCGCGGCGCCGGTGCTCTGGACGCTCGACCGGGTCCTCGACGACGGGCAGCCGTCCGACGGGTGAGCGGCGGGGTCCTCCCTGGACGAACGGTGTCCGTTGCCCGGCCCGCCTGGGCTTCTCGGGCATCGGGAGTTAGCATGGACGGACAGCGGAGCACCGCCGGACCGGTCGACGATGACCGGGCGAGACGACCAGACGCCCTGGTCGGACGGCGACCGGTTCCAGTACCGAAGGAGTCATCATGTTGCAAGGCCTCACCGGACTACACCTGGTGATCATCCTGGGCATCGTGCTGCTGTTGTTCGGTGCGACCAAGCTCCCGGCGCTCGCGAAGGGCCTCGGCCAGTCCATCAACATCTTCAAGAAGGAGATGGACACCGACGACCGCAAGAAGTCCGGGACCGTCGCGTCGGACGGCACCGTCCACACGGCCGCCCCCGCCCAGGACGCCACCCAGTACCCGAGCAGCACCGCTCCGCAGCAGCCGGTCGTGAACCCCGCGCCGTCCGCGCAGCCGAACAGCGACACGCACTCCCGCTAGACAGCCGACCCATCGGCATCCCGGCCCCGGGACCGACCGCAGCCCTCGTGCACCAGCACGGGGCTGCGGCCGTTCCGGGGTGGGCGCATGATGGCCCCATGACGTCCACGCCGCCCGCCGCCCGGCCGGGAGGCCCGGCGCCCCTCCACGACGACCGTCGCCTCGTGCTCGTCGTCGCGATCCTGGCCTCGTTCGTCGTCGGCCTCGACTCGAGCGTCGTGAACGTCGCCCTGCCCGCGGTCCGGACGGAGCTCGGTGGTGGCCTCGTCGTGCAGCAGTGGGTCGTCGACGCGTACCTCGTCACGCTCGGCTCGCTCGTGCTGGTCGCCGGGTCGCTGTCGGACCTGTTCGGGCGCGTCCGGGTCGTCACGTGGGGGCTGGTGGTCTTCGGGGTCGCGTCGGTCGCGTGCGCCGTCGCCCCGACCGGCGAGGTGCTCATCGGTGCCCGGGCGCTGCAGGGCGTCGGGGGCGCGCTCGTCACCCCGAGCTCCCTGGCGCTCATCGTCGCGGCGTTCCGCGGTGGGGCGCAGGCGAAGGCGATCGGGTCGTGGACGGCCTGGTCGAGCGCGGCGGTCATCGTCGGCCCGGTGGTCGGCGGGCTGATCGTCGACGGCATCGGGTGGCGGTGGATCTTCGTGCTCACCGCGGTGCCGATCGCGGTGACGATCGTGCTCGTGCGGCGCGTCACCGGCGACGTCGCGGCGGACCGACACGTGCACGTCGACGTCGTCGGGGCCGTGCTCGCGGTGGTCGGTGTCGGCGGCGTGGTGCTCGCGCTCATCGAGCAGCAGCGCCTGGGGTGGGGATCGCCCGCCGTGGTCGCCGCGCTCGTGCTCGGGGTGGCGGCGCTCGGCGGCTTCGTGCCGTGGGAGCGACGCGTCACCCGGTCGGGCGGGGCGCCGATCGTCCCGCTCCGGCTGTTCCGCGCGCGGAACTTCTCGGTCGGCAACGTCGCCACGCTGTCGATCTACGGCGCGCTCGGCATGGTCGGCTTCGTGGTGACGCTGTTCCTGCAGGAGGTCTGGGGCTTCCCGGCGTGGGTGGCCGGTCTCGCCACGCTGCCGCCGACCGTGGTCCTGCTGGCGCTGTCGACCACCGTCGGGACGCTGGCCGGCCGGTACGGACCGCGGCGGTTCATGGCCGCGGGACCCGCGGTCGCGGCGGTCGGTGCGCTGCTCATGCTCCTGGCCGGCGACAGCCCGGGGGCCATCGGGTACTGGACCTCGGTGTTCCCCGGGCTCGTGCTCGTCGGCGTGGGCATCGCACTCATGGTCACCCCGTTGACCAGCGCCGTCCTCGGGTCGGTGCCCGAGGCGGAGGCCGGTGCCGGGTCCGCCGTGAACAACGCGGTCGCGCGGATCGCCGGACTGGTGATGGTGGCACTCGCGGGTGTGGTCCTCGGCGGGGAGATGAGCGTCGGCGGGCTGCACCGGGCCGTCGTGGTGATGGCGGTGCTGCTCGTGGCGGGGTCGGTCGTCAGCGCGGTCGGGATCGTGGACCCGGGCCGTCGAGGGTCCGCGACAGACGCCTGACCACGGCCACGAGCGGGCCGGACCCGACGAACCGCCGCCACGGCACCGCGACCACGACCGCGCCGACCGCGGTGGCGGCGGGTGGGTCATCAGCGTCAGCGAGATCCCGGCGCACAGGGCGAAGAGGACCGCGGAGCGACCGTCGACGAGGACAACCACGTCGACGGGTCACCGAGGTCGAGGTCGGCGTGCGGCGGCCCGAGGTGCGCCGCGATCATCCCGAGGACGGCGAGTCCGCGGGCGGCGTCCAGGCCGATGAGGCGCTGTGCGGTTCGTGTCATGGCCCCATGACAGCGAGCAGGGTGTTTCGTCACTGTTACGGGTGGCGGGAACACCGGGCGCGACGTAAAGTTGAGTCATCAGGACTCAAGAAGAGTCCGACAGGCCACCCGGCCACGAGCCGGACGCAACGGAAGGACGACGACGCATGGCGAACCTCCAGGGCGCACCTGATTCGCAGGAGAAGCAGAAGACCGCCCTCGAGCAGTACGGCGTCGACCTCACCGCGGTCGCCAGGAGCGGCAAGCTCGACCCGGTGATCGGTCGCGACGCCGAGATCCGACGGGTGTCCCAGGTGCTTACCCGGCGCACGAAGAACAACCCGGTCCTCATCGGCGAGCCCGGCGTCGGCAAGACCGCGGTCGTCGAGGGGCTCGCGCAGCGCATCGTCGCGGGGGACGTCGCCGACTCGCTCAAGGACAAGCGGCTCGTCTCGCTCGACATGTCCGCCCTCATCGCCGGCGCGAAGTACCGCGGTGAGTTCGAGGAGCGGCTGAAGGCGGTGCTCAAGGAGATCGACGACTCCGACGGCCAGGTCATCACGTTCATCGACGAGCTGCACACCCTGATGGGTGCCGGCGGCGGCGAGGGCTCCGTCGCGGCGTCGAACATGCTCAAGCCGATGCTCGCGCGCGGCGAGCTCCGGCTCATCGGCGCGACGACGCTCGACGAGTACCGCGAGTACATCGAGAAGGACGCCGCCCTCGAGCGCCGCTTCCAACAGGTCTACGTGGGGGAGCCGAGCGTCGAGGACACCGTCGCCATCCTCCGCGGGCTGAAGGAGCGCTACGAGGCGCACCACAAGGTGACGATCAACGACTCCGCACTCGTCGCCGCGTCGGCGCTCTCCGACCGGTACATCTCCGGTCGACAGCTGCCGGACAAGGCCATCGACCTGATCGACGAGGCCGCCAGCCGACTGCGGATGGAGATCGACTCGAGCCCGGTGGAGATCGACGAGCTGAAGCGCACCGTCGACCGCCTCCGGGTCGAGGAGTTCGCCCTGAAGCAGGAGAAGGACGACGCGTCGAAGGCCCGGCTCGAGACGCTCCGCACCGAGCTGCGCGTCCGGGAGGAGCGGCTCGGCGACCTCGAGGAGCGGTGGCAGGCCGAGCGCGCCTCGCTCAACCGCATCGGTGAGCTCAAGCAGCAGCTCGACGACCTCAACATGCGGTCGCAGCGCGCCCAGCGCGAGGCCGACTACGAGACCGTCTCGCGGCTGGAGTACGGCGAGAAGCCCCGCATCGAGGCCGAGCTTGCCGCCGCCGAGCAGGCCGGCTCGGGCGACCGGATGGTGAACGACAGCGTCACCGACGAGGACATCGCCGCCGTGATCGCGCAGTGGACCGGCATCCCCGTCGGGCGGCTGCTGCAGGGCGAGACCGAGAAGCTCCTGCACCTCGAGAGCGAGCTCGGGCGTCGGATCATCGGACAGCGGGCGGCCGTCGCGACCGTCTCCGAGGCCGTCCGGCGCACCCGTGCGGGCATCTCCGACCCGGACCGTCCGACCGGCTCGTTCCTGTTCCTCGGCCCGACCGGCGTCGGCAAGACCGAGCTGGCCAAGGCGCTCGCCGAGTTCCTGTTCGACGACGAGAAGGCCCTCGTCCGCATCGACATGAGCGAGTACGGCGAGAAGCACTCCGTCGCGCGACTCATCGGCGCCCCGCCCGGGTACGTCGGCTACGAGTCCGGCGGGCAGCTGACCGAGGCCGTCCGGCGTCGCCCGTACTCGGTGGTCCTCCTCGACGAGATCGAGAAGGCGCACCCCGAGGTGTTCGACGTCCTGCTGCAGGTCCTCGACGACGGGCGGCTCACCGACGG